>DBTJ01000215.1:2078-27464 GCA_002306985.1 Verrucomicrobia bacterium UBA1319 | reverse complement strand
TGAATCATCGTCCCCATCGCGCCATCAAGAATGACGATGCGACCCTTTAACGCCGTAAACAATGGCTCCAGAGAATTCTCACTCATATCCGCCGTCAAACTAAGAGAAGAATCGATCGAATGCAAACAAATAATCTTCATATCAGGATACGTAGATATGAGGCTCGTCAAATACTATCCCCTGGAGTCGTTTCCTGGCTTGCCTCCACCTCGGGATTATGGAGTGATGGAAACTATGTTTGGCGCAGCGAAAGCCTCCACGATGCCATCCCGGCAGGCAATGCTCCCCCTTGGAGCGCGCTGGGTCTCTGTCCAATTTGTCCACAATCCCCGGGCGCGGCGCTATTTGTTACGAGTCAAAGCCGATGGCGAAGCCAGAGTCACCGTGCCGCGACAGGGATCTTGGGAGGAAGCCGAACGGTTTGTGCGGCGACACCAAGGGTGGCTTGAGCAACAACTGATCCAAGTCGCGAACCGTCCGGTGATCGATCACACCTGGAAAGTGGGCACTTCCTTCATCTGGCGGGGAGAACCCGTTGAACTGCAAGCCTCGCCGGACGGAAAAGCGATTCTTTTTCTCCAGTACTCAATTCCCATGTCACACGCCAACATAGGATTGCAACGTTTGGTGGAAGTCCGCCTACGCCGGTTGGCGGCCCCCGCCCTAACCAACAGAACCCTTGAGTTATCCCGCCAACTACAGATTCCCATCCAACGCGTCTCCATCCGGGATCAGCGTTCACGCTGGGGATCCTGTTCGGTTCAGGGCACCATTTCATTGAATTGGCGGCTCTGTCAAATGCCGGACTGGGTGCGGGATTATGTCATTATCCATGAACTCATGCACCGGTTGGAGATGAATCATTCACTCCGATTCTGGCATCGAGTTTGGGAAGTCTGTCCGCATTATCGAGAAGCCATTGGCTGGATCAAAGAAAATGCCCCCCATCTCAAATGGGGCGTCAAAACCGCCGCCTAACCCATCGACACTCCCTTTATACACTGTTTTGCATATCATTTAACATGAATGCATTACACCACATTATCTCCGTTATTTAAAGCGCCCTAAAAGCGCGCGAAATTGGTCTACCCCTATAAAGTTTGTTAATTGTTAGCAATTCCCACTAGCCACTGGAATAAAGTCTGTACTACAATGGCTTGTGCTCTCGAAGCCGGAATTTTTTAATTTTGCAAAGGACGTGATCGGACATTGGGCCAGCGAACGTCCTGATGCCTTGGGCCTGTGGTGTGTGAACATTCGCCAGGGTGGGGAACATCGCTTCACCTTCCGCCAACTGGAAGAAGCCAGTGGGCGGGCGGCCAATTTTTTCCGCGCCTGCGGCATTCACAAAGGCACCCGGGTGCTGGTGTTACTCCCCCGCATCCATCAATGGTGGATAGGCATGTTAGGCCTGATCCGCGTGGGCGCCGTGCCGGTGCCCACCTCCCTGATGCTGACCAAGCGCGAGTTGGACTACCGTCTGCAAATCGCGCAGATCGACGCGGCCATCACCATTCCCGAGGCGGTGGAAAAACTGCGGGATTACCCGGGTATCCGGATTATCGTCGATGGCTCCGAACCGGGATGGCAGGCCTTCGACGATGGCATAGCTTCCGCGTCACCCCTCTTTAAGGAGGAGCCGACGCGCGCGGATGATCCTGGCATCATCTACTTCACCAGCGCCACCACCGGAAATCCCAAGATGGTGCTGCACACCCAAGCCAGCTACGGCCTTGGCCACGCGGTCACCGGCAAATTGTGGCTAGATTTAGGGCCGCAAGACCTGCATTGGAACCTCTCGGACGTCGGCTGGGGCAAGGCGGCCTGGTCCAGTTTATATGGGCCCTGGCAGGCGGGAGCCTGCGTCTTCGGGCCGGACACGCACGGTCGGTTTGATCCCGTTCAAGCGTTGAACATCCTAGCCAACTACCCAATCACCACTTGGTGCGCCCCGCCCACCGCGCTCCGCATGGTGGTGCGGGAGGACCTTTCGCGCTGGAAGTTTCCGCATCTGCGCCATTGCGTGAGCGCGGGCGAGCCATTAAACCCGGAAATCCTCACGCAATGGAAAGAAGCCACCGGCCTGACCATCTATGAAGCCTACGGGCAAACGGAAACCGTGGTGGTGATCGGCAATTTCCGCTCGCAAGGCCATCCCGTGCTACCTGGCTCGATGGGCCATGCCGCCCCGTGCTTCACGGTTGCCCTGCTGGACGATGCCTGCCAGGAAGTGCCGGACGGGACGGAAGGCGAAATCGCCATTAAAATCAAACCCAACCGTCCCTTGGGGCTATTTAAGGAGTATTGGAAAAATCCAGCGGAAACCGAGGCTCATTTCAAGGGCGATTGGTACCTGACCGGCGACCGGGCGGTGCGTGACGCCCATGGCTATTACTGGTTCATTGGCCGGAAGGACGATGTCATCAAAAGCTCCGGCTACCGCATCGGCCCCAGTGAAGTGGAAAACGCACTCTTTGAGCACGCCTCGGTGCTGGACGCGGCTGTGGTCGGCAAACCCGACGCGGTGCGCGGGCAAATCGTCAAAGCATTTGTGGTCCTTCGACCTGGGCTAACGGGCAGCCAAACCCTAAAAACCCAATTGCAGAGCCACTGTAAAAAAGTGACCGCGCCCTACAAATACCCGCGCGAAATCGAGTTCGTCGCCAATCTGCCCAAAACCACGAGTGGCAAAACGCAACGATTCGAATTGCGAAAGAGAGCCTGATAAGCCCGGCGACCCGCTAGATAGCGGGCTGCGGCAGCGCCTGTTGTTTTTGCCGCCGGAGGGTTTGTTGCTGTCGCATCAATTCCACGGCGTCGGACCCCGGTAAATCGGGCGCCGCCAACCGCAGCGAAACCTGGCGCAAAAGCCGATCAAGCTCGTGATCGCGCAACCAACGGACCACATCAAGCAATTGCTGTTTGGGATTGGGAATCGCGCGCGGGTCCGAAACTGCTTCCGTCAACAACGAGCGGGTGGGCCCCTCAGGCAACTCGGTCAACAGCGCGGCCACGCCACGCCATTGACCGCTCGTATGCGCCGCGATGCGCTGCTCCACAATGGCCCGCACGCCCGGATGCGAAAGCCATTCCAATTTTAGATTCTCCGCGACCCAATTAATATCGCTGTCATCCAGGAAAAGATATTTCAATAACCAGTATTCCTGCGTCAAAGGCGGGGCCGGGGCGTCGTTTTCCACCTCCACGGACTCCGGTTCATCGGGCGCGCCGGGTATTTTCGCCTTGGCGAATTCTTTCTGAACGGCCTGCGGCGATACGTTCAGACGCAGGGCGGTTTTTTGGGAGTATTTCTCCTTCAGCACCGAATTGCGGGTTTTACCCACCGCTTCCCCCATGGAACTCAATACTTCCACGCAGCCGCGATCGGTGGTGATATCGTGATGCTGGCAGAGGTAATCCAGGTAAAAATCGAAAAAACCGCGCGCCCCTTGGATCAGGGAGTTAAAGGCCTCCGCGCCACGCTCCTTGATAAAACTATCCGGGTCATGCGGCGCCGGCAAGGCGGCCACTCGGATGGCCAACCCGCATTCGAGTAAATCATCCAAGACACGCACCGCCGCGCTTTGGCCCGCCGTATCGGAATCGAAACAGAGCACCACTTCATTGACGTAGCGCTTGAGAATGCGGGCGTGATCGGCGGTAAACGCGGTGCCCTGCGGCGCCACGATGTTTCGCACCCCCGCCATGTAGCAGGCAATCAAGTCCAACTGGCCTTCGCAAACCACGGCGAACTTGGCGTCCAAAATCGCCCGTTTCGTTTTATCCAAACCGTAAAACACTCGGCGTTTGGAAAAAATGGGCGTTTCGGGGGAATTAACGTATTTTGCCGCCTTGGCTTCCGCGTCCAAAATCCGACCGCTAAAGGCGACCACGCGGCCTTGCTCGTCGCGAATAGGAAACATCAACCGCCCGCGAAAACGGTCGTAAAAACCCGCGTTCGCGTCCTTTCGCACGATCAACCCCGACTGCTCCGCCAGCGCGAGGTCAAATCCCTTCGCCTGGGCCCAATTAACCGTGTCATCCCAAGACTCCGGAGCGTAGCCGATGCGAAACTCCTCGATCGCTTCCGGGGACACTTTGCGCTTGGCCAGATACTCCCGGGCCATCTCGCCGCCCGCCTCGTGGGTCAGCGCCGTGTGCCACCGTTGGGAAATCGCTTCGTGGATGCTCCACAATTTCTCTTTAAGATGGCGTTCCTCCTGCTCGGCGCCGGAGGCCGTTTCCAGGGGAATGCCCGCGCGATCAGCCAGGCGACGCACCGCCTCCCCAAAATCGATGTTTTCGTATTCGATGAGGAAAGTGAAGACATCCCCGCCTTTTTGACAGCCGAAACAATGAAAAATCTGGCGGCCGGGACTGACGTTGAAACTGGGGGTTTTTTCCTTATGAAACGGGCACAAGGCGACCCAGTTCGCGCCAGCGTGTTTCAACGGCAAATAGGAGCCAATCACCTCGACAATGTCATTGGCGGAGCGGATTTGGTCCAAAGTGGAAGCCGAGAATTTACCGCCCATAAACACAAAACCAGCCGGGCTTAAAGGCCCAAGGACCGGTTGAATTCCTTATCCTTTTGCTGCTTGATCGAGCCTAAAGGCGCGGCGGGAGGGGTGCCTTCGATGAGCAGGAAAGGGGCATTCTGCTTGGCAAAATGGCCGGTAAAAGACCCTTTAAACACACTGCGCTGGAGGCTCCCCAGCGTGGGAAATCGAATATCCTCGAAATTCTTTTTTTGCATCAAATCTTCCGCCCGCATTTCCTCGTCGGTGTACAGCCGCGCGTTAAGCAAGGCCAGAAAGAAGAGGACCATGCAAAGGTAGCGAACCATTCCCGCCGCCATTCCCAAATAGTATTCCAAATTGCCAAAAATCTCGCTGCTGACCAGTTTATCTCCCACCGAACGTTTGAAAATCGTGCAGAGGGTTTTAACCATGATGGCCACTAGCAGATAAGAAATCAGATAGCTAAACAGCTTGCCCGCCCCGGAAGTCAGCGCCACAAAGGAACCCACGGGCTGGTAGATCGCAGCCCCCCCGCCAATAATGGCCAGCCATTGTAACACATCCATGAACTCGACGGACATGCCCCGCTTGCGACCGCGGAAAAAACCCGCGACCAGCATGGCCATGACCGCCAGATCGAACCAGCCAAAGGAGCCAACCGGCGGCGCAATCGGCAGGCCCGCCGGGGGCACGGCAGCGGCGGCTAAAAACCCTCCAGGTATGGTCACATCCATAAATTCAATCGACAGGCCAAAAGAATACCCTTAACTCAGGACGATTGACAATGGGTGTTTTCATAAGCTCAACACCTTCCCGGTCAATATATTAGAGGCATCAACCACCTCAGCCAAATTAAGCGCCGGCTAAATTTTCCTCGATCACCGAGCGGAATTCATTGCTGCCAAAGTTGATAATTCCCATTTCACGACGGGCGTTATCCGGTGAATCGCTCGCGTGCGCCGCGTTAACCATGATGGTCTGGCCAAATTCCTTGCGAATGGAACCCGGAGGCGCTTTGGAGGGATCCGTGGGCCCGAGCACTTCGCGAATCTTGCGCACCGCATCCAATCCTTCATAGACCAAGGCGATGCATTTTTCCGTGCCCGGCTGATGGCGCAGCGCCGGCTCACAGAGGCTCGGCTGGCGGCCCGACATGAATTTGATGATATTCTCGAACTGATTTTCACCCGCTAACGGCCCGAGCATCTCGCCAATTTTTTGGGTCACTTCCCCGGGCAGGTCGAATTTAAATTCATTTTCGAGCACCAATTTAGCTTTGGCTCCGGTGGCGCTGTTGAACCGGGAACGCAATACCTCGCGCACCGGCCCGTAAAACTCTTCCGCCTCGGCTACGCTCATCCGATGCACTTTAATGCCCACTATGAACAGTCCGGTCCGCGAGAAGAAATCGATCACATTGCCGGGGCGGCCCGTGGGGAACCGAAAGTTGTCCGGCTTAATGAGCACCAACGTGCGTTCCGGCGCCGCATCCTGACTGGCGTAATTAATAATGTCTTTCAACAAACCGCCATCGGACTCGGAATAACTTGCCCATAGCTTGAGCTTTTCATTCGCTTCGGCCTGATTGGGCGCCGCGAGCACGGCGGGCTCGAAATACCGCACTTTCTCATGGTTCGCGTCATCGAAAATCAGGTCGCCATAGGTGTCGCGGATGGTTTCCCCGCCCACGCGGTCGAGGCTGAAATTGCCCACCACGTCGCGCACCTTTTTCACGGCGTCCTCGCCGCGGAACAACAACACCATCACTCGGCGGCGCCGGTGGCTCACCGGATGCGGAATGAAATTCTTTAAAATATAATCCCGGATGAGCTGCTGAATGAGACGATCCTGAGGATCTTCCGAAGAAACAATGATCGAAGCGTATTTCTCGACCAATTCTCGGCTGGGAGCGAACATTCGAGCCGCGATCAAATCCAAGCCAGTGCGGCTGATCAAGCGGGCCAAAATCCCGCCCGTGCGGGATTTGTGCAGCGAATACGGTGTGAGAATTGCGTAAGCAAGTTGAACTGACATAGATTAATTAAACCGAAGTTGTCGATGGTGGGTTAGCCGGATTGGGCACCGGCGATATAGCTGCTTTGCCACCGATAATTTTAAACATGACAGCGCCACAACTCGGACACTTCCCCTTTATGGCTTTGCGTCCGTTTTTCATGACTTCCTCGAAGGCATTAGCTATCTCCTTCTTGGCTTTGCATTTCACACAGTAACCTTCTGCCATATAAGTTTTCCGACGAACGCGCCCCGCGCGAGTTCGTAGTAATAGAATAAGCTTACAAATCGCCTCGACCCAACGTCAATGGGGAAAGCTAAAATATAATACATTAATCATCAATCAGTTACAACACCGATTGAGGTTGCGAACACAAAACCCACGAGAATTCCCATTTTTCCCCGCTGTCACCTCGCGTAAATTTCAGCTCCCAACTCGCCATCTAAACCCAGTTAACACCCCAACACTCCATCGTCTCCGCTTGGCAAAGGCCAAGAGCGGCCTGATTGTCTCCCTCCATACTACCGCGTTTCGCTCCAATAAGCAAAGGCGCGTCCGCACGACGCGCCTTTAGCCGCAAAAAACCGAAATTAACCCTACTCCGTTTTACCGTTGCCAGCTGGGGGATTGGCCGGTTTGGCATCATCCACCGGTTTCGCATCCAGATTTAATCCCTCCAAACCGGGAACCCCGGCATCGACATCACTGTCTTTCTTATCCTCTTTGCCGGCTTCTTTCTTTTCCTCTTTTTTGAGCAAGTCGGCGCGGCTTTTTAACAAGCCTTCGACCGAGTACTTGGCCAAGACGACCGTCCATTTTTCAAAGGCTTTTTCTTGCTTCAATTTCTCCTGCAGCTTCTCCAATTTATCTTTGAATTCTTTATCGAGTTTGGCTTTATCCTCGGGCTTTTCATCCTTGCCCGCCACGCGCTCCTTGGCGAACTCGGCGGATACCGTCAAACGCACCGGGATTTGGTCGTCGTTGGTGCCGCGCCCCACTTGGATTCCATAGGTGAAATTGTCGAAGGTCTCCACGGTGGCGGCGATGGGTTTATCGAAACCGAAAGCCTCCGGTTTGCTGTCCGGCGACAGGACATCCACAATCGTAGCCGAGGAGAGTATGCTCCCGATGCTCCAAGTCTTGGAGGCATCGAGTTCCTCCCCCGCTTTTTTGTCGGCCAATTGCAGTTCGCCACCTTCCTTTTCGCGTGTGATCCGCCAGCTATTGGTGGCGTTGGTGGAAACCAAACTTACGGCCTTAACCTTTTCGATTTTGATAAACTCCTTGGCGATCCATTGTTCGGCCTTGGGTTCGATATTGCTAAAGGGCTCGGTGACCACGCAAACGTCCGGCTGGGTCGCGCTATCGGGCACCAACACGAAACGGCCATCCGGCCAGCCCGGGTCTTCGCCCCCGAAGGGAGAGGCCCCGCCACTGGATTTCCGCATGTGCTTTTTACCCAACAAAATGGATTTGATGGTCTTGCCCGACTTATCCTTCAACTCCACCACCGTGGCGGCGTTGGTTCCCTTATCGGCGGCCAGCAAGTCAAAACGGCCCAGCAACGAGGCGCCCACCTGCTGGCGTTGCACCGCTTTCAACTCCCAGAGTTTGCGGAGGAACTCGTGCAAATCGCTATAATTCGCGGCGTAATCGTAGCGCTCCTTCACCTTCCACAAGTCATCGGACTTCACCAAGGTGACTTGGCTGGCTTGTTGTTTGATGACCACCTGGGCAATGTCGTTGATGGGGAATTCGCCCAGCAACTTTTGTTCGGTGGCGCGCTCCGACGATTGCCAGGAAGCGGCATTGCGTTGGTACAAGACCCGGCCCACACCTCCCACGAGCAGGACCAGTACAATGAGGATCGAGAGTTGTTTCAGGTTCATTTTGCGGCAGTCTTTTGACGTTTGAGAATCGCGAGCATCAAACCGGCAACCGTCACCAGGCACGGCATGCCGGCGATATTAACCCATTCGAGTCGCGTTTGGAGCGACTCGATGTCCTGGCGCAAATTTTTGCGCTCCTTCTTGAGCTCGCGTTTGACGCGCGCCTCATCTTTGCGGAATTGCTGAATGGCGGTTTGCTGCTCCGGCGAGATAATGAAGCGCTGGCCCCCCTCTTTCTTGGCCTGCATATCGTTGAGCTTTTGCTGCGTGTCCGTCAGGGATTTCTCCAATTCCTTGATTTTGTCGCGATAGCGCCCCTCGGCTTCCGTCTGCATTTTCTTCACCAAGGTGAACGGGCGGCTCATGGTGGCGCGGCTGCGCACGCCAATAAGATTACTATCCCCAGCCAACTGATCCACCACGTTTTGCACAAAATCCAGGTTTTGATTTTGGCGCATCACGACCCGCTGACCGAGGAAGTTTTGAACGGAAACGCACACTTGGTCATAGAGCATGTCGCAATCCCCAACCAGCACCACCACGCCATCGGTCTTCGACTCTTTGAGCGCCGGCTGGCTATCGGGTTTCTCCTCTTTTTTGTCCTCTTTTTTCCCGTCAGCGGCATCCTTGGGCTTGCCATCGGGAAACGCGGTCTTGAATTTGCCCACGAGGCGAATGGCCACCGCTTGTTCTTTACCCGAGGCGACGAAATCCTTGGCGGTTTGGTCGCCGGAAAATTCGGCCATCATCTTTTCGATCAATTGCGATTGGGGCGTGGTCTTCAGTAGCACGGTCTTCTTAAGCCCATCGGCCGGGGTCCCCGTAAACACGCCCGCGAAGGGCACCACCATGTTATCGATCTGGCTGGTGGCGACATCGTTGGTATCGACGGCGTCCGTGGTCAGCGACAAGACGGCGGGCGCGCTTACCGCGCGGCCGTTTTGATTCAGCTTGGTGGCGAAGTTCAAGTCGGCGATCACTTTGGCCTTATCGAATTCAACCCCCCAAGCCTTGAAGAGCTTCTCCAAGCTGGCGCCGCTATTCATATTGCGTTGCATGGGATTGGACTGGCCGCCCCGGTCGTCGAAATAAAAGAGCGGGTCCACGAAGGCAATCAGTTTGCCGCCGCGCAAGACGAATTGATCGATGGCGTACTGGGCTTTATCGGTGATTTCGCGCGGATACACTACCACCAGCACCTTGATGTCGTCGTCAATTTTATCGGCCGTCATTTCCACTTGCCGAACGGTGTAATCCTTTTTCAACTCCCCGACCAACACCCAAGGCTCCTGGCGGCCGCCACCCATTTGCATCATCATGGGATTCATCATACCGAAGATCGGGAGCGGGCTCATGACGCCCACCACCGGTTTCTCCGGCACGGTCACCTGGGAGATGGCGCGGGAGAGGTCATATTCGAGCAATTTTTCGCGATCCGGCGTCAGAAACGGCAGGGAAGTTTTGGTATCCAGACAACTAACGGCGATGCCCATGAAAATCTTCTCGCCCGTGTTGAGCATCTGACCCTCGACGCCGTCGAGACCGGCGGAATCCTCCGCGTCGGAATCCGGCTCGGGATCGAATTTCTTGAGGGTGATTTTCCCGTTGGAATTCTTGCGATATTCATTGAGCAAGTCTTCCACCCGCTGGGCGTAGGTTTTGAGGAACACCGGCATGGCGTTCACCCGCTGCGAACAATAGAACCGGATTTCCACCGGCGTGTCGAGCTTGGCGAGGATCGCCGAAGTGCCCTTGCTTAGGGTATAAATTCTGTCGGCGGTCAAATCCACGCGGTGCTTCACGACCCCGGAAATGACGTAGATCGAAACCAGGAGGAGGAACATGATGACCACCCCCGCGCCAGAAAACAGATAACTCGGTAAGGAGGATTTTTTATTCATGGCAGCTATGCAAAGTTAAAGTTAATGATTCGCGCCCGGGCTTCCGCCGTTTAGCCGGCCCGATGGCCGCGGATAATGACGCTGGTGGTGAACAGGGAAAACGCCATCACCAACACGAAAAAGATGAAATCCTTGGAGTCCAGCACGCCCCGTTGAAAGGCGTCGAAATGGGTCATGACGCTGAAGGCCGCTACGGCTTCAACCAGCCACGGGCTGGCCCATTGTTCCAACATTTTGGTCACCGGCGGCCAGCCAGCCAAGATGAGCGATAGGCAGGCCACCACCGAAACGATGAAACTCACCACTTGATTGCGAGACATGGCCGAAGTCATGGAGCTAATCGAAAGGCACGCCCCCGCCAGCAGCAAACTGCCCACGTACCCGCAGAAAATGGCCCCCATGTCGGGCGAGCCCAGATAGCGCACGGTGAGCACAATGGGCAAGGTCAGCAACAGCGACAACGCCAGGATGGCCCAGGCTGCCAGGAATTTGCCGACAATCGCCTGCCAAGCGGTGATCGGCATGGTCAGCAGCAACTCGATGGTGCCCTGCCGGCGCTCTTCCGACCACAGACGCATGCCTACCGCCGGCACCAGGAAGAGGTAAAGCCAGGGATGCCACATGAAGAACGAAACCAGCGAAGCTTCGCCCCGATCGAAAAAGCCCCCCACCATAAAAGTGAAGAAGCCGATCAATAACAAAAAGATGACAATAAACACATAGGCCACAGGCGAAGCAAAGTAGCCATTTAACTCTCGTTTTGCGATTGTCAATATATTTCCAAAACTGTTCATTGGCGTCCCTCCTTGGCGGTATCGGACAGGGTAATGGCGCGGAACACTTCGTCCAACCGCCCCTCTTCCGTATGCAGTTCCTCCAGTTTCCACGACGATTTGACGGCGATTTCAAACAAGGCGCGCGCCAAAGCGCCATCACTGTCTTTCGTTTGCGGAAACACCCGCGCGCACACGCCGCCGGGAGTCTCCTCCACAATCGCGGTCTTGCGCGCCGCCGCCAGCGGGTCGAGCGTTTGCCGCAAAGCGGCGGCCGTCAGGCCCGCCACCCGGATCAGCACGGTGCCCGCGCCCTCGGCTTGCCGCTTCAACTCCGCCGGCGTGCCATTGGCGACGATCCGACCGTGATCGATGACGATGGCCCGCGTGCAGGCGGCGTCCACTTCCTCCAAAATATGCGTGGAAAAAATGATGGTTTTCTTTTCGCCCATGCGCCGAATCAACGAGCGCATCTCGAATTTTTGATTTGGATCCAAGCCGTCGGTCGGCTCGTCCATGATCAAAATGGGGGGATCGTGAATGATGGCTTGAGCGAAACACGCTCGGTGGCGGTAGCCCTTGGAAAGCGTGTCGATGCTTTGATGCACGACGCGCTCCAAAAAGCACAGCTCAATCGCGCGAGCCACCGCTTTTTGCCGCTCGCCGCCGCGCAAACCGCGGGCCTCGGCGGCGAAACTCAAAAAGCCATGCACGGTCATGTCGGAGTACAACGGCGCGTTCTCGGGCAAATAACCGATCAAGCGCTTGGCTTGGATCGGTTGCGCCAACATGTCGTATTCACCAGTTTGAATGCGGCCCGAAGTGGGCGGAATAAAGCCCGTGACCATGCGCATGGTGGTCGATTTTCCAGCGCCATTCGGCCCCAAAAAACCCAGCACCTCGCCGCGCTCGACGGTGAAGGAGATCCCATTCACCGCAGTCTTCGGCCCGAAGTTTTTGGTTAGATCTTGAATCTTTATCATCTGACGTTCTCCCAGTTGGAATCGTCTGCCGCGGCGTGATACGCCCCAGCCCACACTCACCACCGCCAGCGAAACGCGGCATCGTCAAGGCTAAACGATCCCGCCCGCTTGGCAGCTTCCTGTTTTACACCGTTTGTCAAGAGGTTCACCCTATTGACGAAAGTGGACAACCCGCCGCGCCAAATGTTCAAACTTTTAGCGCCCACTTTTTCCGCGAGAAACATCCCACCCCACCAGCCGGCGGCACACAAAAAACGCCCAGCGCTTCCGGATGACCGCAATGTCCTCCGAAGCGATGGGCGTCCGCTAAGATCTGCGCTTGAAGGGGCGCCGCAGGCACGGGGCCGCGCGCGCCAGCCACCAGCTATTTCATGAGCAGCATTTGCCGCGCGCGCTTCACCGAACGGCAAAGCAAGCGCTGGTAATGCGCGGGAAGCCCCGTGTATTTGCGAGGCAGAATCCGGCCTTGATCCGTCACAAACTGCCGGAGCAAATTGACGTTCTTGTAATCCAGGGCGTCGACGGTGAAATCGATCTTGGGCTTAGGACGAGGCGTGCGGGATTCAGACATGCCGCCACGCGTCCGGCCATGGCGATCAGTTTTCTTATCGGTATTGGTTTTGCGGGGCATAGAAATTACTTGATTTCTTTATGCAAAGTATGACGGCGTAGAAACGGGTTGTATTTCATCAACTCGAGTTTTTCCGTTTTGAGCTTTTTGTTGCGCGAAGACAAATACCGTGAGGGCGGCTTGCCTTCTTTGCGAGCTTCTGTGCATTCCAAGGTTACTGTTTCACGAGCCATAAGATCCTTTTAAATGAAATTATTCCTTCTCCCGAGCCGGACGCTCTTCCGCTTCTTCTTCTTCTTCAACTTCCGTCACTCCGGCATTATCAATACTGCCAAGCGTTCCCAGACGCCGTTGACGCAAAGCCCCGTCCCGCTCCAGCTGAGTTTGGGATTCCACCGTAAAACGGGTCCACGGAATCGCGTCCAACCGGGCTTTAGGTATAGGCTTGCCGGTGACTTCACAAATGCCGTAGGTACCCTTTTGAATCCGCTTCAGAGCTTCTTCAATCTCGTAAATGGCATCTTGATCCGAGGATAACAAGCTTAAAGCGAAATCGCGATCAAAATTATCCGTGCCGGAATCCGCCATGTGCAGGCTATAATTCGAGATTTCCTCGGCGGATTCTTTGGCCAAACCACTCATCTGACTCAACAAGCGCTCGCGCAAATCGATGAGGATGCGGTAATACTTTTCCCATTCCGGTTTAATCGTATCCACATGGTCCGGAATGGGTTTATTCGGGGTAATCCCCAATATCGAGGCCGCAGTCGCCGCTCCCTGCGTTTTGCCGCGCGCCTCCGGGGAAGCCGACGGTTTTTTTATCATGCCTTTTTTCGTTGTCACAACTGAACCCAATCTCGACCAATTAGTTAGCGCTCTATTCTTTCCTAGCTCGCACGCCGCGCGCCAGACGCAACTCTGCAAGAGCGCGTGAATCTATCAAATATCACCAAAGACGCCACACAAATTTTCAAAAAAGATTTCCCGGTGGCATTAACCCGTCATACCAACGGCTTTTAACCTTTTTCAATGCAGGCATAAGCATTATGATTATGAATACTTTCCTGATTTTCAGCTTCCACTTTGTACCAGGTGACATGCGCGTGCGCGTTCAGCTTCAAAGCCACGTTACGCACTAAATCTTCGACGAAAACCGGATTCTCATACGCCTGCTCCGTCACGGCTTTTTCGTCTTGGCGCTTCAACAGCGCATATAAGGGGCTGCTCGCCGAGGCTTCCACCATAGCTATGACGTCCTCAATCCAAATCTCTTGATCCGAGCGCAGGCTCACCATCACCTGACCGCGCTGGTTATGAGCGCCATGCTTGCTAATCGCCTTGGAACAAGGGCATAGCGTAGTCACCGGCACCTGCACGGTCAACACAAAGTCGATCTCTTTACCACAGGCCGTGGCATCGAAGCGCGCCGTATAATCCATCAGGCTTTCCAAACCGGATACGGGCGCCTTTTTCGTTAAAAAATAGGGAAATTCTATATCCAATCGGGCGGTGGCGGACTTGAGCCGCGCCTGCATGGCAAATAAGATCTCCGGTAAACTTTCAATGCGCACGATGCGCCCATGAGCGTTGAGCACCTCCAAAAAACGCGACATGTGGGTGCCCTTGAACTCTTTAGGCAGATCGACATACATGCCAATCGTCGCGATGGTGTCTTGCAAGCCGTTTGCCCGATCCAAAACCTGGATGGGAAACCGCAAACCGCGAACGCCCACTTGATCAATACGCAAATCCCGATGGTCCCGCTCGCTTTGCTTGTCTTGCAAGGGCACGTTTGCTAACGCATCATGTTTAACATCAGTCATTTCTGGAGCCATTTCCCTACTGTTCAACATATCCTACCATACCTGTAATTAGAGGGAATGCAAAAACTAAAGTTTCCATTGCGTCCGGCTTGCTTCCATGGTTAGGGTAACGCCACTCGACTGGCTGCCAGGCGGTTCTTTAGCCTTCGGGCGTCGAAAAAAGTGACACCGTTCCCTCTCGGCCAGGCTAAAATTGAACTCGCAGCCACCAACTTGCGACTCGCCTAAAATGTCCCCAGCAGCCGGGCTCGCCCGGAGCTGGCTGACGGGCCTATTTCTTTTCGTCTGCCTGGCGGGCTTGCGCGCGGGTGAGAGTTTCTCGGTGGCCACCTATAATTTGGAAACGTATGACGTCGAAACCAACGCGGACGGGCTGGTAAAAAGCCGGGAATCGCGGGAAAAAATCCGAGAAAGCATTCAGGCCATCGATCCCGACGTGTTGGCCCTGCAAGAAATCGAAGGCGTCGAAGCGCTCCAAGCTTTGCGTGCCAGCCTGAACGCCCATGGCCTTTCGTATCCGTATTGGGAGTTGGCGCCCGGGGCCGACACGAACCGCCAGGTGGCGATTTTGTCAAAATTGCCTTTCCTCGAGCGCATCCCGCACGCCGATCTTACGTTTTTACTGCATGGCCGCCGCCATCGCGCCAGTCGGGGATTCGCCGAAGTGCGGATTCGCGCCACGCCCGCCTTTTCCTTTAATCTGATCGCCGCCCACCTAAAATCCCGCCGCCAAGTGACCTCTGGCGATGAAGAAGAACTGCGGGAACAAGAATCCATTTTGCTGCGGGAAATCATCGATCAACGATTAGCGGCAAACCTCCCGCTCTTGGTGGCTGGAGACTTCAACGACACGAAGGCTTCCCGCGCCGTGCGCAACCTCATGGGCAAAGGTAAACTGGCGCTCGTCGATTTGCGGCCAGCCGAACGGAATGGCGACAACCAACCCAACCCAATCCCTCGGTTCGAACCTCGGAACATTGTCTGGACCCACTACTACGGCAAGGAGGACACCTACTCGCGCCTGGATTATATACTCGCCAGCCGGGGTTTGGCTCGCGCGTGCGATCCGGAGGGGACCTACGTGCTGGCCCTGCCCAACTGGGGCGTCGCTTCGGATCACCGCCCGGTTGTGGCCCGCTTTATCGTTGGCAATACCCCATAGCTCACCGCTTCGATTCCAGTCGCAGGATTTCTTGCCGGCATTGGGAAACCTGATGGGTATCGCCCAATTTTTCCGCCAGCGGTAAAAGATCGCGCCAAATCTCAAGGGGACTGGGATAATCCGTAAAAGTCTTTTGGAAGTCTAAGAGCGTATTCATAGCCTCCCGTTCCCGCCCGGCCTCGGCTAGCCAGCGGCTCAAGGTCAGCATCAGCCGGATTTTTTGCTGCGGGCTGGGAGCCAATAACAAGGCTTGGCGGCACAAACCGATGGCGCGGTCCTTTTGTCCATCCGCCTGGCACACTTCCGCCAATTTCTCGGATAACACCGCGCTGGCGCGGGTTAAAGGCACCTGTTCCAAATACTCAATGACGTTGGATCGGGCGACGCCCTTCGCTTCGTTTAGCACCACGATCCGCAACTGCGACCATTCGAGGTATTTGCTCTGTCGGCGTTCTAAATCTTCATGCCATTCACGCGGACTTTTGGCCGCGGGCCGGTAGAGCGGATCGCCAATGGCGACAATTTGCCAGGATAACGTTCGCCACGAAGCGTAAGCCGCTTCGCCAAAGGTGAACCCACGCAAGAAACGAGAGAAAAAACAACCTAAGTCAGGAGTCGTCTCCAAAAACGGCTCCAACACGCACCCCATGGTGGCGGTGGCGCCTTTTTCCAATAACGGCCCCACCCAGTTGCGCGCCGGATCCCGCAACGCGTTGGCGCTAAAGGAATGCAAATGGTACGCGAAAGCCCCGGGCATGAACTCGACTTGGACGCGAGTGAAGGGGCCGGAAACCTGCCAATCGTACCAACCCGCGTAGAGGGCGACTTGGCTAAGCGGATAAGCCACCGGGAATGTTTCGGACGCCTCGTCGAGCACGGTTTCAAACCCGGCGTGACGGGAGGCTTGGGCGGCGGCCCGCATCCATTCGTCGCCAACCAGGTAGGAACCATTCGTCAGCCCCCGCGCGTCGAAATAAGCCCGCCCCCAAAGGCCGTCCCGCTCGGCTTGCATCGCCTTGTCCACCAAACCGCGCGCGATCGCGGCGCTGGGGCCGTCCAAACGGGTCACCATCAAGGGTCCGCGCAATGGATGCAGCGCCGCCGGATTGGTCGCCAGGTAGGAGGGATTGGGAATAAACCCGGCCAACAGGTATCCATTTTTCGCCAGTGGCAAACAGGCCAGTTCGCTGTCCACTCCGGCTTCATTGCGTCGCAAATTGGGGTTTAACTTTTGCGCGGCCGTCTCGACGATATTGGTATCTTCCGCGATAATGTAGGGCATGCCATAACACAGCACTGCGTAGCGTATTTTCGAATCGGTAAGGTGAAATTTAAAAGTGGCCGCGCCTTCGCTATTCGTAGTCGCCATTTTTTCAAACACCATCAAACGCGAACTTTCCAGTTTCTTCAACAGGGGACGCTCGAGTTGTTCCCGGTATTGGGTCCGGCTAATGTGATCGGGTTTAGCCATGGCGAAACCGAACACCTGATCCGCCGGCACCTGGCGCATCCGCGCGTAATACTGAGCCACCTCCTTGGATTCGGGAACATTACGATTGTAAACCACCACCACTTGCTCGCCATCGGCGGCGAACAGGCTGGTTAACCCGCTAAAGAACAACCCCGCGAAAAGGAGATAATAACGCCTCATGTCAGCTCAATTTTCAACCCGTCGTAAGCCAGAAAAACCCCGGGCGGCAACTCGGCTTGATCCCGATCGTGATCGTACTCGTGAGTTAAGTGCGTGAAGTAAGTCCGCTCGGCGCCAATGCGCCGCGCCGCCGCCAGCGCTTCATCCAAACACATATGAGTCCAATGCGGCGTGTGCCGCAATGCATCGAGCACGACCACCTCCACCCCTTGCAATTGCTCGACCACTACGTCGGGCACCGCTTTGCAATCCGTCAAATAAGCCAGACGTTTCCGGCCATCCTGGGCAAATAAATAGCCCGTGCTAGTAGTTTTGCCGTGGGGCAAGAATTGCGGGCTCACACGCAAGTCTCCCACCTCAAAAGGCGCGTCCACTATCCGAGGTTCCGGCATGAAATAGCCCTTGGGAATGGGCCCGCCGCAAAAGGCATAGGCAAAAACCCGGCGCAAATCGGACATCGTGGGCGCGCTGGCGTAAATGGGCAGCGGTTTGCCCTCGCGCAGATCGCAAAACCGGCGGCAATCATCCATGCCCATAATGTGGTCGGCGTGCGCGTGGGTAACCAGCACGGCGTCGAGCCAACGAATACGTTCGCGCAGCATCTGCATTCGGAACTCGGGCGTCGTATCGACCACCAGCGCCACCTGGCTCGTGCGAACATAGAGCGATGGCCGCATCCGGTGGTTTTTCGGATTCGCCAAATATTCCGGCGGATAATCTTTCGCGATAACCGGCACGCCCTGGGAAGTGCCCGAGCCTAAGAAAGTAAATTCGAACGCCATGGGTTACGCCCCCTCCTCCGAGGGGACCCGGTTTTTCACCAACCGCTCCACCGGCTTGCCACCCAGCAGATGTGAATCGATAATTTCGCTCACGTCTTCCGGTTTTACATGCGCATACCAGACCCCATCGGGATACACCAACACCGCCGGGCCAAGGTCGCAAAAACCGACGCTCGAACAATCCGTGCACATAAAATCCCCCTTGATAGCCCGCTTGCGCAACAGCCCCCTCGTTTTGAGTTCCTCCATGAACTTGGCTTTCACTTCCGCCGATCCATGGCGGGAACAAGCTTCCCCGTTGCAGACGAAGATGTGCTTCTTAAACGGTATCAGATTCTCTGACATATGTATTACCTTGAGCTAAGCCTTTTCGGCTGAACAGCCAAATCTCACATTACCGCAAAAGCTCTCTTTTTCAATCCGCCGAGCCTCCGCCCGCGCCATTCGCTGCCAAATGAATTCGTTTACCAGACCTAAGTTCCACTTGTCCGATTGGGCGTTGTTGGCAATAGTTAAGACTAACCTTGCGCGAACAGCGAATCTAGGATCGGTGGCGGGCTTGCCACTTTGCCTTTGCCATTACTGATCAATCCGTAGGATACCCTACATTTTCTGACGGCCCTTTGGCTGCCCGGCGGCGTTGCTCTCTCGGTCAGAGGCCGCTGGGGCAGCTTTCCTCGCTCGCGCCATGCCGGACCTCCAAATGGCTCGCCATAAAGTGTATTCTATCCTATGGATAGATCAGCAATATGAAAACCCCCATCATCTGGCTCGAAATGTTCGCCGCGCTTACCATCCTGTTCGGCGTTACCCAAGTTGTCGGCGGCGCCGAAACGAATGGCCTTCCCAACTATGCCTTTGACGGCCGCATCACCCGCCCGGTGCTGGACAATTATCTTTCGCGGTCAATAACCTTTTCCGAGCTTTTACACGGCCTGGGAAATGTGCCCGATAACCTCCGCTTGCTAACGAACACCGGGGCTAAATTCATCGGCCGGTCCATCTACCGCTGGGCGGGCGAAACGGGTTTGCCCGCCGTGTTGGCCAAAGCCCGTCCCATCGCCGCGCAAGCCCACCGCGCCGATCCCGACCTGATCTTGCAAGCGGCTTGCTTCGAAATTGTTTCCACGGAAACCAGCCAGCTTGCGATTCCCGAATGGGTATTCCGCGAGTTCGGCTTGCCAGTGGAAGCCCGCCATTTCCGCTACGAAGCCATGCTTTACCCCGATGGATTCGGGCGCGATCATTGGGCTAAAGGCGCCTCCGTGCCCGATATGAGCCAGCTGGAAACCCGCCTGTGGTTTCTTTATCTGGCGGGCTCGTATATCGACCTCGGCGTCGAAGCCATTCACTTCGGACAGGTGGAATTGATGGATCATAACGATCCGACGCACCTCCATTGGCGCGCTCTGCTTGACCACGCGCGGGCCTTTGCCGCCAAGCGCGCCCGTCGCCATCTGCTATTGTGCGACGCGCATGTGCCTAGCGGCGGCATCGTCCACGACGGCAAACTCCTGTTCGATTTTCATTCCTTCCCCCTGCGCATCGACGAAGTGCCGGACAAACCAATGCAAGGCGTGTTAAAGCTGGGGTATCTGGACAGCCTCTTCGGCCGCAGCAAAGGCGGCGTCACGCCCAGCGGATGGGTCTGCGAGCACCTCCCGTTCATCGTGGAGTTGGATAATTTCGAGCCGAGCGGAAAGGAAGGCCAAAATATCGGGTCCGCCTATATTTGGGGCTACGATGAAATTTCCTGGTTTGCCCATTTGTCGGAATCCGATCGCAACGCCTGGTTGCGATACGCTTGGAATTGGGTGCGCGAACAGGATCGCAACGGCTGGCTGCAAATGCCCGGAAGCCGCACCCTGTGCGCTCCCGCTAACGGCCTGCGTTGGTATTGGGCTAACCCGAAAAGCACCGCCGTTCCCGATGGCTTCAACCAGGAGGAAACCATCAAAAGCATCTGGGCTGCCAGCCGGTAAACCGCCCAACGCGCGGTCCGGCAATCCCGCCCAAATTCAACGCCCCTAACCTAGCAAAAGCGGGACCGGATGCTTATTTCGCAACGGACTCGTGGTATTGAATCGGGGTTTCCTGGTAACAATCCCATTCTATCCGCAGCGAAACGACCCGCTTTTCTCCATCGCGCCGCACTTCCATCCGACCGATCGATGGAGACTTCGAGCTGAGCTCAAACCAGCGCTCCAGGGGCATCGCGCCAAGGGGTTCCCCATTTAGACTTAACACCGTATCGCCCAGCCGCAACCCCGCTTGCTCGGCCGGGCTGCCAGGCTTAACTTTGGTAATAACAAACCGATCAAACGCCGGCGGAGGGGCGGTCAAATCGACCCCGCTGACGCGCAGGCAAAAGCCATCGACGTTAACCCGCATGACGGACCCCGACCAACGCCACTCGAAGGGCTGGGCAAACTCGGCGTTAGGTCGCAACCACAATCGCCGGCGCGGATAATCGAAAACCACGTGAAACCGCCGCAACAAGCCCGTGCCAATCGTTCCCGCCAAGCCATCGGGATTCAATAGGGGATGCTTTTCAAAATGAGCGATCGGCTGGTTGAGCTGGTACGGCCCCAACCTGAACGCGGGCACGCGTCCGCGAACGCGCTCCAAAGCGCCCACCGCATCCGCCCCCCGTTCGGGCTGCAACGGTCCCGCGACTTCAAACAGCCGGTTGGACCGCGCAAAGGATTCCGACAACATGAGCCAGCCGCTATAACCGCTATCGATTAAAAATTGTCCCTCGGACGCTTTCCCCGCCGCGCCGCCAACCCGCGCCTGGACCAGCGGCAGCCGGTGATGAAAGCGCAAGGGCAAAGCGACGTCACCCGGCTCCGGCCGATACGTCCGCGGGTTGTGCAAGCGCAGTTCACAGGCGGAAAAATCCAACTCCACCACAAACCGCCGGAACACGTCGCCCCCTAAAATGCCGTCAATCGGCCGTTCGCCAAAATCAGGAAGCGGAATGGAAAACGCCGGCCCGGGCGCATGGGCCACGCCGCCAATATTCAGCCGCACTCCGCGCAAACATTGGATCTGCGCCCAACCGCCCAAAGCCTCGGCCTTCGCCTTGATGGGCCAGCGCTTGAGTTTCAATTCGTCCGCCAGCTTTTGGTTGATCGTCGAGCGGCTAGCCCCGGTGTCGAGGACAAACGAATAGGGGCCGAAACCGTTCAAGCGAACCGGCGCAAATAGGTGATTGCCCGCCAACTCGAAGGGCACTCGGGCCACCAATGAAGCGCGGTTGACGCGCTCCGCTTGGTGAGCGTCCACCCGCTCGGTCGGCGTGGTTTGGCAACCGATCGCCAGCGAAGCAACACCGGATAGGAGCACCCAATAACCAGCCAACCTCCGGAAGCATAACCGGCTCAGGACACGAGCTATTGGGCTGAAAGACATCATTTTCAATTAACCGGTGGATTTAATGGCCGAACTCCGCTTGCCAGCCGGATGGAAGCGTAATATCCAAAATTCCTTCACCCCGCCGAATTTTCAACTGGCTCTGCCGTCCAGCCTGACGCGCCGTTTGCATCCACTGGGCCAGGGTTAATTTTTCCGGGGCAAGACCGTCCACCCCCAGGACCACATCCCCCCGGCGTAAACCCGCTTGCTCCGCCGGACTGAAGCGAGTCACGGAAGACACGCTAAATTTGAGATACGGAGGGCCTTGCACCGCCAACCGGGCGCCGGCGATATCGATTTGAAACTCATCTTCCAGCCCCAATAAAAATGGCCTTCCGGGCCGATATCCCGGTTCCGTCAGCGGCGCCATGGCGACATTCGTCGCCAGGAGCAAACGGCGATGAACAAAGTCGAATGTCACGTTGAAACGCCGTAAAAACGGGCTGCCGATCGCATTATGAGCCCCTTCCGATATCATCGTTTCAACCGATTGCGCGGGGGTCGACCCCAGCGATATCCGAGGCAAATAGCCATAGCAGGCTTGATATTCCCCGTTGGTGTCCACCTCGAAATAATGTTTCGGGAACTCGATTTCGAGCAAATGATTGGTCCGGGCGAAAAGCAGGTTGAGCTCCATCGCCATCGGATATTCGGTGGCCACGAAAAACGGGGCTCGCACCGGGGAATCCCCCGGCCGATCGATTGAAACCGGCACCATCGCCAGCCCCTGACGCAGCTGAAGCGGGACGGTTATCCCACCTTCCGCCGGCTGATAGCTGGCGGGGTCGTAAACCCGCAGGCGCGCTTGGGAAAAATCGATTTCCACCACAAACCGGCTGAAGAAATCGGCGCCTAAAAAACCGCCCGCCAGGGGATCGGACGCCGGCAAAGTGCCCGCGACCAGATTGGCTGGAAAAAAATGGGTCTCCCCCACGCCCAGCACGACTCGGGGCAATTTCCAGCGTTGATCCCAGCCTGAATCCAGACGCGCCTTAAACGCGCGCCGCCGTTGAATCAACCCCAGTTCTTGCGCGCAAGCCTTACTTAGCATCGACTTAGGCTCCCCGCTTTTGAGCAAGAAACGCACGGGCGCCGCGTGATTGATGCGCACCGGCACAAAAACAAAGCCATCCCGCCATTCGAGCGGAACTTCAGCTAGTGGCTTGGCGGCAACCGCAATCTCCTTTTGGCCGGCTAGGCCGTTGACGGGGGCCATCGAAACGCAAAGCCAGAGAACCGCAATCAACGGGAAACCCGCGACAAGGGGCCGCACCCATGCGCGCGGCCCCTTAAACGGCGCAAATAACACGGGAACGATGATCAGGCAACCTCCCAACCGGGACGATAGCTTTCTTTAAGGAACTTATCGCCCTCGGGAGCGTTTGTAAACTTCATCGCCTTGGCATCCCAAAGCACGCGCTTACCCACTCGCAAGGCCGCCAAACCCAACAGGCCGATCTCCGTCAACGCCGCGCCGTATTCGAAATTGGCGCTGGCCGGTTTACCACCCTTACAGGCATCGAGCCAATCGCGATGGTGCCCCTTGGAGCGCGGCAGGGTTTTGGCCGGGCGCTTGTAGCTTTCGTGCCGACTGCCAGGCAATAGGCGCGGATCCCCCGCCCAGCCGGGACAAGTCAGCATGCCTTTGTCGCCGACGAACAGAATGCCATTGCCGCCCATGCCCAACTGATCGTCCTCATCCAAACCGTCCGGACGCGCGGGCATCAAGCCGCCTTCGTACCACATGAATTTCACGGCGGGTTTATTGCCGCGCGGCCCGAAATGGTAGGTGTACAAACCGCCCGGCGGCGCGATGTAGGAATCCACCCCGCCCGCGCCAAACGCCTCGATGCTGATCGGCTCCCGCAAATCCAACGCCATGAAGGCGGGATCGAAGTTGTGGCAGAAAAAGTCGCCGATGGGCGCGGTGCCGAAATCCCAGAAATCACGCCAGCTCACCGGCGCGTAGATGGAACTGTACGGGCGATCCTCGCGCGGCCCCAGCCACAGGTCCCAATTCAAGCCTTTGGGTACGGACTCAGCCGGGGGGCGTCCGCCCGTGTGGTTTTTATTCCAGCGGGAGGCGTTGGTCCAGGCATGCACTTCGCGCACGTCGCCGATGGCGCCATCCCAAATCCACTCGCAGGTGGAGCGAATGCCATCGTTTGAATGGCCCTGATTGCCCAATTGAGTGGCCACCCCGGTTTCCTTGGCGACTTGCGCCACCCGGCGGGCTTCCCAAACGTTGTGCGTCAACGGTTTTTCACAATAAGCGTGCTTGCCCTGCAACATCGCCGTCACGCACACATACGCGTGCAAATGATCGGGCGTGGCGCATAGAATCGCGTCGATGGATTTCTCCCGCTCCAACATCACGCGGAAATCTTCGTAATCGGCCACCTTGAAATTTGGCGTTTTTTCCGAGTAATGCTTCTCGATCATGGCTTTCACCGGCAAACGGCCGGCGACCCCCTTGAAATAAAACCCTTCGAGGTTCAGGGATTCGGCGGGATCAGCCACCGCAATAATCTGGGCATCGTCCTGCTGGAATAACGATCCCATGTTCGTCCGTCCCTGGCCGCCGCAACCGATGATGGCCACATTCACTTTTTCACTGGGGGCCACAAATTTGGGCCCGCCCAAGACATGCCGGGGAATGATGGTAAAGCCGGCGACCGCCGCCGCTGTGGCGCCGATGAATTTGCGCCGACTAAGACCTTGGAAAGAGCTCTGGTTCTTTTTCATATGATGCTTGGATTCGTTCGCCGAAACGATGCCTCCGATCCGGGAAACAATTCAAGCGCGAAAACGCCCGATCCGCCCGCCCAGTCCAAACCGTATTGTGGCCCCACGCCTTCCTGCTACCAGCGATTCAAGGAAACTTGAGTGGGCGCGCGTCGATTTGCCGGTCCAAATAGCCGCATTAGCCGATCCGCTCACTAAAGTATCGCCATAGGAGAGAATTAAAGCTTAAAACCATACCGAAGCGTAGGCTGGCTTTAAAGAGCTACCGTTAGATGCATTTCATTTTCCAGTTCAATGGCTTACAATCACGCGCCTCAAACACTTTTCGATTTCATCTTCACCCAGATGCGGAAACGGACGCCAAAACCGAACCTCTCCAACCGATAATGGTTCGATCAAGCACTACATTTTTGTAGCCCCGCAACTTCCACCCAACCGAAATGTCGGACACGCGTCCCCGCCAAAACCGCGCCCCGCGCCCCGCTTGGTTTTTTTGCCTAAAAACTCATCCGCCAATCCCCTGATTTCCCAAGGTCTTCAGGCGCGGCGCGGCTAAATCACCCGCGCCACGCGAGGAATATTCCAGAGCTGGCATGCCGAATGATTAAGCAACTACCAGCGAGGGTTCACAAGATCGCTGGAACAGCGGCGGCGGAACCCGGATGAATTTGAAAAGAATATTATGAGAAAAGTAGCCATCTACGGCAAAGGCGGCATCGGCAAATCCACCACCACGCAAAACACGGTCGCGGGGCTGGCGGAAATGGGCAAACAAGTCATGGTGGTCGGTTGCGATCCGAAGGCGGACTCGACCCGGTTGCTCCTCGGCGGGCTGGCTCAGCGCAGTGTGTTGGACACCTTGCGCGAGGAAGGCGAGGACGTGGAACTGGAAGATATTCGCAGCGACGGCTTCTGCCGCACCAAATGTGTCGAGTCCGGCGGTCCGGAGCCAGGGGTGGGTTGCGCGGGACGCGGCATCATCACCTCGATCAACCTGCTCGAGCAACTGGGCGCCTATAAGGAAGAACAAGGTCTCGATTACGTCTTCTACGATGTCCTGGGCGACGTGGTGTGCGGCGGTTTTGCCATGCCCATCCGGGACGGCAAGGCCGAGGAAATTTACATCGTGTGTTCCGGCGAGATGATGGCCATGTA
>DBTJ01000215.1:0-1810 GCA_002306985.1 Verrucomicrobia bacterium UBA1319 | reverse complement strand
GGCCAACAACATCTGCAAGGGCATTCTCAAATTCGCCGAGTCGGGCAAGGTGCGACTGGGCGGACTGATCTGTAACAGCCGCAAAGTGGACAACGAAAAGGAAATGATCCAGGAATTCGCCAAACGCCTCGGCACGCAAATGATTCACTTCGTGCCGCGCGACAACGACGTGCAACGCGCCGAGATCAACCGCAAAACGGTCATCGAATGGAATCCGAAATGCGGCCAGGCCGACGAGTATCGCAAGCTGGCCACGGCGATCGACGGCAACAACCTGTTCGTGGTGCCCAAGCCGCTCAAAATCCCCGAACTGGAAAGCCTTCTCATGGAATACGGCCTATTCAACTAAAGCACCCCAATTTCATCGAACCATTCCTATGCCTACTCTAGTCCAAGCGGTCGTTCGCCCGGAAAAAGTCCACAACGTCATGAAGTCGCTCCTGGAGGCCGGATTCCCGGCCGTCACCAAGATGGACGTTTTCGGTCGAGGCAAGCAACGGGGCCTCAAAGTCGGAGAGATCACCTACGACGAATTACCCAAGGAAATGCTCCTGGTGGTGGTCGGAGACAATGACAAAGCGTTAGTCGTGCAAACGATCACCGAGGCCGCGCGCACGGGCGCCAAAGGGGCGTTCGGTGACGGCAAAATCTTTCTCCTGCCGGTGGAGGAAGCCTACACGGTGAGCAGCGGCGCGAAAGGACTCTGACCATGAAACAAATCCTCGCCATCATCCGCATGAACATGGTCAACCGCACCAAGCAAGCCTTGGTGGACGCCGGGATTCCCGCGTTCACGGTGCGCAAAGTGCTGGGCCGCGGCAAGGGCCACGTGGATTTCCGCGTCCTGCAAGGCGCGGAAAACGGCCACAGCGAGGCCATCGCCCACCTTAAGGATGACGGCCCCATGCTCATCCCCAAACGCATGATGATTCTGGTGGTACCCGACGAGGAGGCGACCAAAGTCGTCGATATCATCATTAAAACCAACCAGACCGGCAAGCCCGGCGATGGTAAAATCTTTATCTTGCCGGTTGCCGAGGCGATCCGAATCCGCACGGGCGAAACCGGAGCGTCCGCGCTGGCCGCTTAATTTACCCCCACTTTTACCCCTCGAAAATCCCATGTCCGACTCCACCCCCACACCGCTGGCGCTTCCCGACGCCGATGTCGTTCGCGAGGAAATGCTCAAGGCATATCCGCCCAAAACCCGAAAAAAGCGCGCGAAACAAATCCTGACCAACGTTCCGGAAGCGCCGCCGGAGATCGCCGCCAACACCCGCACCGTGCCGGGCATCATCAGCCAGCGCGGCTGTACTTACGCCGGGTGCCGCGGGGTGGTCATGGGGCCGATTTACGATTTGCTCCAAATCACGCACGGCCCGATCGGCTGCGGCTTTTACGCCTGGATGTCCCGCCGCAACCTCGCGCGGCCCAAGAATGGCGGCGTGAACTATATGCAGTACTGCATGAGCACGGACATGCAGGAGGACCAGATCATTTTCGGCGGCGAGAAAAAGCTGCGCCAAGCCATCCAAGAGGCGTACGACATCTTCAAACCCAAAGCCATCGCCATCCTCTCGACCTGTCCGGTGGGTTTGATCGGTGATGACGTCCACGCGATCGCCCGCGAGATGAAAGCCAAATTGGGCATCAACGTGATGGGCTTCAGTTGCGAGGGCTACAAGGGCGTCAGCCAATCGGCCGGCCACCATATCGCAAACAATGGCGTGTTCAAAAACATCATCGGCCTGGACGATACGCCGGACGACGCGGAATTTTCGATCAACATGCTCGGCGAGTACAACATCGG
>DBTJ01000094.1:70892-71475 GCA_002306985.1 Verrucomicrobia bacterium UBA1319 | reverse complement strand
AATCGCGGTTGTGCGAACGCTATTTGCGCGAGGCCCAGGAATTGATCGCCAAGTTGCACCCCACCGACGGTTCCCAGCCGACCAACAAGGATGAGAATGAGCGCCAACTCGGCCTGCTCCTCTATAAAGTGCGGATGGGCACCCCCAAATCGACGGGGCTCATGAAATTCCTCGAAGATCCCGAAAACCTCCGGCTGATGAATGAATCCGAGCTGGAGTTGCATGCCGATCAAAGCAAAAAGGCCCTCTACGCGCAGAAAGAGGAGCTCTTTTTCGCCATCGAGGAGAAATCCCACGAGGCGGATTTGACCGAAAAAGGCCGCGCGTTCATGGAGCCGAAGGACCCGGACGCGTTCGTGCTGCCGGATTTGATGACCGCGTTTCACGAGATCGACAACGGCCCGGAATTGGACCTGCGCAAGCGGTTGGATACGAAAGCCAAGATGCAGGCGGATTTCGAGGCCAAGTCCCAGCGCATCCACGTGATCTCCCAATTGCTCAAGGCGTACTGCTTATTCGAGAAAGACGTCGAGTACGTGGTGCAGGACAACAAAGTCGTCATCGTCGACGAGCACACCGGGCG
>DBTJ01000094.1:64440-70594 GCA_002306985.1 Verrucomicrobia bacterium UBA1319 | reverse complement strand
CAGGCCGTGGAAGCCAAGGAAGGGGTGGAGATCGAGCGGGAGACCCAAACGCTGGCGACCATCACCATTCAGAATTATTTCCGCTTGTACCATAAACTGGCGGGCATGACGGGCACGGCGGAGACCGAAGCCAACGAATTTTTCGACATCTACAAACTGGGGGTCCTGGTGATCCCGACCAACCGGCCGGTGGCGCGCAAGGACCGGAACGATTCGGTCTACAAGACCAAGCGCGAGAAGTTCGCCGCCGTGGTCAAGGAGATCCAAGACATCCACCAACAGGGCCGCCCGATCCTCGTGGGCACCGTCTCGGTGGAAACCAGCGAGCATCTTTCCAAATTGCTGAACAAGGTGGGCATTCCGCACGCGGTGCTCAACGCCAAATTCCACCAGCAAGAGGCCGAGATTGTCGCGCGCGCGGGCCAGCGGGGCTCGGTCACCATTGCCACGAACATGGCGGGGCGCGGCACGGACATCAAGCTGGGCGAAGGCGTGGCGGAAATCGGCGGGTTGCACGTCCTGGCCACCGAGCGCCACGAAGCCCGGCGCATCGACCGCCAGTTGCGCGGCCGTTGCGCCCGCCAGGGCGATCCCGGCTCCTCCCATTTCTTCATCGCCTTGGAAGACGATATCATGCGCCTGTTCGGCTCGGACCGCATCGTTAAGGTGATGGAGCGCGTGGGGTTGGAGGAAGGCCAGGAATTGGAGCATCCGCTGTTGAACCGCTCCATCGAAACGGCGCAGAAACGCGTCGAGCAGCACAATTACCAGATCCGCAAGCGCACGCTCGAGTACGACGACGTGATGAACAAACAGCGCGAAGTCATCTACGGCTTCCGCAACGAGATCATTCATTGCGAGGATGTGCGCGACCGTTTGATGGACGTGATGGAGGAGGTCGTCGTGCAAAAATTCACCGGCTTTTCCGACCCCGACAAGGAAGCCCGCGAATGGAACCTCCGGGGCATGGCGGATTGGATGAACATGACGTTCCCGGTGGGCGTGACCGAGGAAGAGTTCATCAAGGTGGCGGCCCAGGGGAACGAAGCCCCGGTGCCCGGTTCGCTCTTCGACGGCATGAGTCCGGCCCAGTTGGCCGTGGCCGATTATTCCGCGCGCCGCGTGCGCGAAGCCTATGAGCTCAAGAGCAGCTTCGAGAACGCCGACGCGATCCGGTCCATCGAGCGGTTCACCATCCTGAGCGCCATCGACAAGCTGTGGCAGGAGCACCTGTATTTCATGGACAGTTTGCGCAACGCCATCGGCCTGCGCGCCTACGGTCAGCGCGATCCGCTGCTCGAATACAAGGCGGAGGCTTTCAAGACGTTCGAGGAGTTGATGATCAACATCAAGAGCGAGATCTGCCACAATATCTTCCGCAGCGCCTCCAGCTTGATGGCGTTCGAGCAATTCTTGCGCAACCTGCCGCAAAACCTCGTCCATTCCGACGCCAGCACCGTGTCAGCCGCGCCCCCCGGGAAAGCCAGCGATATGGTGACCGAGGCTTCGGACGCGGTGTCCAAGGCCAAGCCCGTGCGCACCGGCCCCAAAGTGGGGCGCAACGACCCGTGCCCTTGCGGCAGCGGCAAGAAATTCAAGCAGTGCTGCGGTAAATAGCGCGCGTGGCCGGCGGAGGCGCTACGCCGGCTTTTCCGCCACCCGGGCCAGCAGCCATAAGGCGTCGCTGAGCCGGTTGAGATAGCAGAGTACTTCCGGGTTGCGCGGCTCCGCTCCTTGGATCGCGTACACCCGGCGTTCCGCCCGCCGGCAGACCGTTCGCGCCATGTCCAGCGCGGCCGCCAGCGGGTTCCCGCCGGGCAACGCCCAGCCTTGGAAGGTGAGCCCTTGGGATTCGATTTCCCGCACGAGGTCGTCGAGCAAGCGCGTGTTCGCCGGGGTTAGCCGCGGAAACCCGCAGGCGGCGTATTTGGGCCAATCCTCGTCCGCGGTGGCTAATTCCCCCATCAGACTGATCAAATCCTTTTGGATCCCCTCCAGTTGCTCGCGGCGCCGGGGATCGCTTTGGCTGGCGCGCGCCAGGCCGATGGCGCAATTCAGCTCGTCGACCGCGCCGCAGGCTTCCACGCGCGGATCGCTTTTGGAGACGCGCCGGTTGAACAATAACGAGGTGGTTCCGGCGTCGCCGGTTTTGGTTGCGATGCTCATGCCTCGCGCAGAGTGAACCCTCGGATTGACTGCGGCAAGGGTTTTCGCTAGGGTCTGGCCATGGCGGCGGCCTAGCCTGAAAAACAGGGGCGCCGCGGTTTCCGCCAGTCTCAGCCATATGAACGCCAAACTGATTTTCAAAACGATCTTTCTTATCGTAATTTTGCTGCTCCTTGTGGTCATGGGCATGCACAACACCAGCACCGTGGTCTTCAAACTGCCGCCCTTCCTGCCCAAGCCGGTGGATTTACCGGGCGCCTACATGTATTTCGCCTTCTTCGCCGTGGGGGTGCTCACCGGGACGATCTTGACGGCGGGCGGGGGCAAAAAAGGCTCCAGCGGCGGCAAATCCAAGAGTGATAAATAGCTATTATTCTTGTCATTAGAACGGCTCTATAGCCAGAATCATGGGAAAGACGTATGCCTGACTGGATTGCGGTTATTTTGCTGGGGATCATCGAGGGGATTACGGAGTTCTTGCCGGTGTCCTCCACCGGCCATTTGCTGATCGCCGAGCGCTGGCTGGGCGCGCACAGCGACCTCTTCAACGTGGTGATCCAGTGCGGCGCGGTCATCGCCGTGTTGCCGCTCTTTCCCGAGCGCTGCCGCCAGTTGTTTTTCGGTTGGCGCGATCCCCGGTCGCGCGATTTCTTCCTCAAGCTGAGCGCGGCGTTTCTCCTGACCGGAGCGGGCGGGTGGCTGCTGGAGAAAAAACATTTCAAGTTGCCGGAGAAAATCCTGCCCGTGGCCCTGGCGCTCATCATCGGCGGCGTGCTGTTCGTCGTGGTGGAGCGGTGGTTGCGCAAGCGGGAACTCAAGGCGGAGATCACCTGGATCGTGGCTTTGCTCGTGGGCGCGGGCCAATTGCTGGCCGCCGTGTTTCCCGGCACCTCCCGCTCGGGCGCCACGATTTTGCTGATGCTGGGGTGCGGGATCGGCCGCCCGGCGGCCACGGAGTTTTCCTTCCTGGTGGGCGTGCCCACGATGCTGGCGGCGGGCGGGCTGAAAATCTTTAAAGCCTTGAGTCACGCCCCGGACGCGGCGCCGGAAAACTGGGGGTTGCTGGCCCTCTGCACCGGGGTTTCCGCCGTCGTGTCGTTCCTCGCCGTGAAGTGGCTGTTGCGTTATGTGCGGACCCATTCCTTCGCCGGCTTCGGTTGGTACCGGATCGCTTTTGGCGCGTTGTTACTGGGCTTTTTCTTGGGGTAGCCCCCGGCGCCCGGTTTTTTCGCCCGCCGGTTCGCGCGTTGCGCGCGCGAAAAACTCCGGAGGCCTCAAAACAAATCGGGCTAATAATAATTGACTCAGCCGCGGTTGATATGATAATTGGCGGAGTATGAACAAAAGTTCGCGGCAACAGCGTTTCCGTCCGACCGGCGCTTGGGTGAGGGGTTCGGTCCCGACTTCCCGCGCCGCGCACCGCGGATGATTCATTCCATGCGCATTCGAATCGCTCTCATCGACGATCATCCGATCTATCTGGATGGCTTGCGCTATGTCATCGGCGCCCAGCCCGATATGGAGGTGGTGGGGGACGCGGCGGATGGCGCGGCGGCGTTGAAACTCGCGCGCGAAAAAAGCCCCGATATCTTGCTCCTGGATATTTCCCTGCCCGGCGCCAACGGCATCGAGGTTTGCCGCCAAATTCGCGCCGAACTGCCCCGCGCCCGGATCATTATTTTAACGGCGTACGCCGACGACGCCTACGTCCACCAGGCGGTGGAGGCGGGGGTGAACGGTTATTTGCTCAAAGGCAGCGGCACCGCGGAGATCAGTCGCGCCATTCGCGCCGTGATGGGCGGGCACACCTACCTCAGTCCGGAAGTCACCAATTCGGTGATGAAAGTGTACAAGAAATACCTCAGCCTCAAGGACGCCCCGCGCAAGCCCCCGCTTTCGGCCCGGGAACGCGAGGTGCTGAAATGGATCGCCGAGGGATTGAGCACCAAGGAGATCGCCACCCGGTTGGAGATCGGCCCCAAAACCGTGGAAACCTACCGCCGGCGGCTGATGGTCAAACTGGACTGCAGCCGCGCCACCGAACTGGTGCGCTACGCCCTGCGGGAAGGCATCGCCACGCTCGATTAGTCCGCGCCCGCCTTTCGCCACGCCTAGTATAATATATTGTTTTATTGATATAAATGTAACAATAAGCAATATCATATCTTAAAAACTTCTTCGGAAAGCCCGCCCGCAACTGGGGGTACACCCTGATGGCGTTAGGGATATTCCTTACATCGTGTACGGAAACGCACTCCGCTGTGTCGTACTGATGTAAGGATATAATCCGCCTTTGTGTCCAGGTATTATTTTATAAAGAAATCCGGGCTTTAACCGATCTACATAGCGTGACGGTGGCCGCCAGTGGGCGGGGCCCGCGTCAAGTGTGTGCGCGCGGCTTGGAATCCGGTTCCCGGCGCTCTTTTCGGCGGCCAACAAGTGGGACCCGATCTCCGTTATTCAACAACGCGGTTTATCACTTGAAATGCTTATGAACGAAACTCTAGCCTCCCCGGTCCAGGCGTCCAACGCCGCCCTAGCCGGGGGTAAAATGCTCACTTTCGACGTCCACGGCGAGTCCTACGGTATCCCCGTGATCAAAGTTCGGGAAATCATCCAATGCGTCAATATTACCTCCGTGCCGCAAACGCCGGAGTATATCAAGGGCGTCATCAATCTGCGGGGTAAAATCATTCCGGTGGCCGATTTGCGGCTCAAATTCGGGATGCCGGAAACCCCGAACACGGAGCGCACTTGCGTGATCGTCGCCCAAGTCGCGACGGCGGCGCGCGGCGCCATTTCCGTGGGGTTGATGGTGGATGCGGTGGAGGAGGTCGTCCATATCGCGGCCACCGACATCGAGCACACCCCGGAATTCGGGGCGGCCATTGATACGGGCTACCTGGTCGGCCTGGCGAAAATCAAGGGTAAAGTGGTGCTGCTCCTGGATATCGACCGGGTACTGGGAAGCGTGGAGGTATAAATAATAGCAACTATAAAATAATAATTGAATAAGAAAATATGAAAAATAACAATATGACCATCGGCAAACGGGTGTTCCTGAATTCCGGAATTCTATGCCTGGTGCTGGCGGCGGTCAGCCTGTTCGCCGTGCTTAAACTACATGTCATCAGCAAATCGGCGAATGCCATCGTGTCCGACGCCCTGCCCGGGCTGATCAGTTCTTCCCAGATCAACGCGATCCAGTCGGAAAACCAGCTGCGAGTCGCGCGCATGATCATGGCGAAAACGGCGGAGGAACGCCGCCAATTTAAGGATGAAATAACCGCCGCCGCCGTCGTTGCCGAAGAGGCGTTTAAACAATATGAAGGAACGGTTTCCGACGAGATTGACCGCAAGAATTTCGAGACGTTTAAACAATGCAAAGCGGCGTTCGTCAAATCCCGGGACCGCTTCTTTTCGCTGATGGAGACGAATCAGGAGGAGGCGACAAAAATGAGCGTCACCGAGCTGCGGCCCGCTTACATCGCCTATTCCAAAGCGGGCGATGTCCTATTTGATTACAATTCAAAGGATGCCGAACAGCAAGGTAAAGCCATCATGACGGAGGTCGGCTCGGACGTGCGCTTAATTCTCATTGCCGGTATCGCCGGATTGCTCATCGGCGCGGCCGTCTCCTTCTGGAGCATCAAGACGATCACCAAGGTGTTGTCCGGGGTTTCCAACGTCATGAGCGACGGGGCCAACCAGGTCACTTCCGCGGCCGCGCAAGTGTCCGGTTCGAGCCAGTCGTTGGCCGAAGGCGCCAGCGAGCAGGCGGCTTCGCTGGAGGAGACCAGTTCCTCGCTGGAGGAAATGTCCAGCATGACCAAGCGCAACGCCGATAGCGCCGACAAGGCCAAGGAGTTGGCGAGCCAGGCGCGCCAGGCCGCCGACACTGGCGCCAGCGACATGCAAGCGATGAACGCGGCCATGGAAGGCATTAAGTTATCCAGCGCCGAGATCGCCAAAATCATCAAAACCATCG
>DBTJ01000094.1:63770-64076 GCA_002306985.1 Verrucomicrobia bacterium UBA1319 | reverse complement strand
TGGCGGACGAAGTGCGCAACCTGGCGCAACGCAGCGCCCAGGCGGCCAAGGAAACGGCGGATAAAATCGAGGGCGCCATCGCCAAAACCGAGCAGGGCGTGCAGATCAGCGGCAAAGTGGCCGCCGGTTTGCAGGAAATCGTCCACAAAGTCCGGGCCGTGGATGACCTGGTGGCCGAAGTCGCCGCCGCCTCGCGCGAGCAGAACCAAGGCATCGAGCAGGTGAACACCGCCGTGGGCCAGATGGACAAGGTGACTCAATCCAACGCCGCCAACGCGGAAGAAAGCGCCAGCGCCGCCGAGGAAC
>DBTJ01000094.1:62989-63508 GCA_002306985.1 Verrucomicrobia bacterium UBA1319 | reverse complement strand
CCGCCGAGGAACTCAACGCCCAGGCGGAAGCCTTAAAAGACGCCGTGGGCCAATTGCTGACCTTGGTGGGCGGCCAGACGGATATTTACGCGCCGACGGCGAGCTCGCGGAGCAAGGCGCGCGGTAAAGCGATCGAGACGCCCAGGAAAGCCGGGAACGCGTCGCTGGAGGTTCCCGCGTTGGGCGCGAACGGCAAGAACGGCCACGCGCTGGAGGGACACAACGGAGTCAAAAACTCTCGGGCCGGTCGGGATCACGAGTTGGCGACCGAAGGCGAGTTTAAAAACTTCTAGTCCGCTTCGCGAGGCGGGCGGCGGGCGGGCCGGTCGGCTCCCCGCCTCCCGTTTTCGACTGGAGCGAACCCAACGGCGGCCCGGGCTCGGTGGCGGCCGCCACTTCGCAACCGTTTTTACTATGAATAATCACCGTCAAGAGGCCCGTTCCCCGCGCTTAATCCGCGCGCAAGAAATGCTGGAAAGTTTGCGGCTCGCCCGGCAACTCAGCGTCGGCGGCGGCCCG
>DBTJ01000094.1:54394-62733 GCA_002306985.1 Verrucomicrobia bacterium UBA1319 | reverse complement strand
GCGTCGGCGGCGCCCCGCCGTTCGCGGCGCCGGCGGAAGAACTGGCGGCGGCCGTGGAGGTGCAATGCCTGTTCCCCGCTTTGTCGCCCACGGGGCAGCGCTTGCTCATCATTCTCGGCTGGCAAAATCAGATGCTGGCCAAACTCGTTAATCTGGATCGAGATCGGATCAACCCGACGATTCGGCGCCATTGGGACGCGGCGACCGACGAGATCGAACGCCATTACATGGATTTGGTCGCCTTGGTTAAATCCGAGGTCGAGTTTCAGCGGTGGAGCGAGGCGGACCGCCAGGTGTTTCAAGAAAAGTATTTATCCATCCCGTTCGAAGTTACGTCCAGCCATCGGAATTAGGGCGTGGCGTAGCGCCGGTTCCGCGCCGCCGCGCGGTTTGCTGGCGCGGTCTCGCCGGACGCGCGTCCGGGTGAGCCGTCGGCTGGATGGCGGGCGCGAGCCGACGAGATTGAAATGCGGCGGCCGTTGTGCTTAAATAGAGGCCCAGCGGCGGTTCGGCGTTTGGAAATGCCTTAACTTAAGGCGGGAGCGGACGGTCCCCCCGCCACCCATCGGCGGCGGTTGAAGCGGACGCGCCCGGAAAGGCGGTCTGAAGGAGGTTAGAATTATGAAAAAGCTTGGCAAACGGGCGTTTCACGTCGCGCGGCGGGCACCGCCTGAAGCGGCGGAGAAAGCGAGCGACTCAAGCATGCGCCAAGCTGCGGATCAGGCGGCACCATGGGCCGTAACCGGCGCGCAACCGGGGTATCGCTCCTTTTTCGAACACGCCGCGGACGGGATTTTTCGGACCACCCCCGAGGGCCGGTTGCTCGACGCGAATCCCGCCCTGGCGCGGCTGCTGGGCTACGCGAGTCCCGCCGAATTGCTCGCGTCGGTCCACGACCTCGGCCGGCAAGTTTACGCGCATCCGGGCCAGCGGGAGATGTATCGCCAACAACTGGCGCAATCCGGCTTTGTCACCGATCGCGAGTGCCAGTTCAAACAGCGCCAGGGCACGCTCGTCTGGGTGGCCCTGAGCATTCGCGCCCTGCGGCGGCCCGATGACCACGCGCTGTTTTACGAGGGCACGGTGGAGGATATTTCGGCCCGCAAAAGAGCCCGGGCCAAAATGCGGCGCCAGGCCGCCTTGCTGGATATTTCCCCGGACGCCATCCTGGTGCTCGAGTTGGATGGGCGCGTGAATTACGCCAATTCCGGGTTCGAGCGGATCTTCGGCTGGAGCGTGGCCGAAATTTTGGATCGAAAAATCTGTCCCGAAGCCCTGGCCGAATGCGGCGGCGCGTTCAAGGAAGCCTGCCAGGCGGCTTTGGCGGACGGCCATTGGCAGGGGGAGTTGGTGATCCGGGGCAAAGACCAGCAGCGGATCGTCGTGTCCAGCCGCTGCACGCTGGTGCGCGACGAGTTGGGCAATCCTTCGGCCTTCCTGGTGGTCAATTCCGACGTGACCGAACAGAAAAAGCTCGAGGCCCAGGTGTTGCGCATGCAGCGGGAGGAAAGCGCCGGCCGGCTGGCCAACGGCGTGGCCCACGACCTGAACAATATGCTGGCCCCCATCATTATCGCCTCGGATTTGCTCAGCCAGAAGGATTGGGACAAGGAGGATCGCGAGTTCGTCGACATGATTAAAACCAGCGCCCTGCGCGGCGCCGAGATGATTAAGCAGCTGCTGCTCTATTGCCGCGGCACCGATGGCGCGGGCCGGAAATTGGAACCCGCCAAGCTCACGCGGGAAATGGCCCGGTTTGCCCAGGAAACGTTTCCGAAAAACATCCAGATCAAAATGGATTTGTCGCCCGGGGTTTGGCCCATTGAAGGGGACCCCACCCAGTTCCAGCAAATCCTCGTCAATCTTTGCGTGAACGCGCGGGACGCCATGCCCCAAGGCGGTATCTTGGGGCTGGGATTGGAAAAAGTGAAATTGGACGCGATCTCCTGCGGTTCCCGGCCGGAACTCAAACCGGGGCACTATGTCGTCTTGCGCGTGTGGGATTCGGGTTCGGGCATTCCGGAGGAGATTCTGCCGAAGATCTTCGATCCGTATTTCACGACCAAGCCGGAAGGGCAGGGCACGGGCTTGGGGTTGGCCACCGTGCGGGGCATCGTGAAAGGGTGGGGGGGCTTTATCGAAGTGGAAAGTCAAGTGGGCTTGGGCACGCAGTTTTTGGTTTATTTGCCCGCCTGGAAAGCGGGCCGCGTTTCCCAAAATCTCGAGCCGGAGCCGGTCGATTATTTAGGCCATGGCGAATTGGTTTTGGTGGTCGACGATGAGGAGTTGATCCGGCAATCGGCCCGGCGGACGCTCGAGCTATATGGCTACCGCACGATCTCGGCCAGCCATGGTTTGCAGGCGCTCTCGATTTATAAAAAGCGCGCCGCCGCCATTGAAGTGGTGCTGCTGGATATGTGGATGCCTTATCTGGACGGCATGAGCACCATCCTGGAACTGGAGAAAATCAATCCCGCGGCCAAGGTGATCGCCACCAGCGGCCTGGTCGAATTCCGGGAAAAAGCCAAACGCGTCAGCCCCGTGGTCCAAGCGTTCCTAGCCAAGCCTTGGCAACGTCATCAACTGTTGAAAACCCTGCATCAGGTGCTCAACGCGAAAAAACACCCCGCGTCGCTGAACCCGCGTTAAAACGCCGGCTCGCCCCGTTTCGCGGGCGGCGATTTTTTGCCCCGGCGGCTCCCGGTTTAGCCGCGGTTCGGCGGGAACGGCAATTTCCAAGGCGCGCGATACTCCGGCGGGTAAACCAGGCGGTTGGCTTCGGGGTCGTTCAGCACTTGTTCGTGGACGGGGTCCCAGGCGATTTTGCGGCCGGCGCGCAAGGCGAGGTTGCCCAGGTGGGCGACGGTGGAGAGGTGATGGCCCGCGGCTAGGTTCTCGACCGGTTGCCGGCGGGATTTGACGCAATCGAGGAAATTGCGCACATGCGCCGGGCGCGGGTCGGGGCCGGGGTTGAATTTTTGGGGCGCCAGCGAATCCTGGGTGGGTTCGCGCAGGATTTCGCCGCCGCTGTCGTTGATGACGAGCGTGCCTTCGGTGCCGATAAACGCCATGCCCCAGGGGCGGTTATAGAGCCCCAGGCCCACGCCGACTTTGTGCTCCCACACCATGGTGTAGGTGGGGAACTCGTAAACGGCGATTTGCGTGTCCGGGGTTTCGGAATTATCCGTGAGCACGTATTTGCCGCCGCTGGACAAAACGGCTTTGGGCGGCTCGCTGCCCATGCCCCAAAGCAGGACTTGCAGCAGATGCACGCCCCAATCCGTCATCAACCCGCCCGCGTAATTCCAGAAGCGCCGGAAATTATAGTGAAATCGGTTCGGGTTGAACGGCCGCCGGGGCGCGGGGCCGAGCCAGAAATCGTAATCGACGCCCGCGGGCGGAGTGCCGTCCGGCGGATTGCCGATGGATTTCACCCATTCCAAATAGGCCCAGGCGCGCACCAGGCCCACTTTGCCGAGCTTGCCCGATTGCGCGAATTCGATCGCCTGCGCGTAGGCGGGGCTGCTCCGGCGCTGGGCGCCCATTTGGGCGACGCGCCGGTATTTCTCGGCGGCGCTCACCATGGCGCGGCCTTCGGCGATCGTGTTCGCCAGCGGCTTTTCCACGTAGATATCTTTGCCCGCCTCGCAGCCTAAAACCGTGGGCAGGGCGTGCCAGTGGTCCGGCGTGGCGACGATCAGGGCGTCGATCTCCTTATTTTCCAGCACGCGCCGAAAATCCTTGGCGGTGGCGGGCGGCTTGGCGCGCCGGGTTTCCACGATGGCGGAGGCCTTGGCCAATTGCGCGTCGTCCACGTCGCAAATCACCGGGCACGTCACGTCGGGAGATTGCAAAAACGTTTCCAAATCCCCGCGCCCCATGCCGCCGCAGCCGATCAGCGCGACGCGGATCGTGTTGGCCGCCGACTGCGCGCGCCCGTTGATTGGATGGATGATCGCCCCCAGCGGCGGAGCGGCTAGCGCGGCGGTGGCGCCGGACCCGAGAAAGCGGCGCCGGGAAATTTTGGTTTTCATGCCGCCAGTATAGCGCGCGGCCTCGCCCCCGCAATTCCCAATGAACGCGGCCGCGTTTGGATTCGCCGTCCGGCCGATCGGGGCCGGCTGGATTATGAAAGGAGGGAGGGCTCCGGCTCAAAGGGCTCAAACCACGCCCCCCCCGACGGACCGTGAAATCGGCGCTCCAAGTTTCGGGAGGCGCTTGGGATTCATGGCCGGGGAATCACGGGCACCGGACAACGCCCCCGCCAGAGCAGCGCCACGCTCCGGGTTTCCGGGTCGAAGCCGCAGATCTGGTCGTCGCCGAGTTGGAAGAGAGCTTTATCCGTGGGCAAGGCCGATAGATAATGCACGCGCCAGGCGGTGAACGGAGTTTCCATGGCCACGCGCAGTTTGATTTGCCGGGCTGCGTTTCTAGCGGTCAAGCCTTCGCATGCATAGGGGCCGTACCAGAACTGCCAGTTGCCATGGGGTGTTTCTACTAGCCTAAACGGCCAGCCATAAACCGCATCCTGTTCATAATCGATTGAATCTTTTTCGAGTTGGTCTCTGGCAAACAGCGTTTCGACCGGGACGTTTGTGAGTAGGGTGATCCGAATGGGGGACGCTGGGTAATCGGGGCGGAGTAGCGCAATAAAATTCCAATGGTTGGCGTTATTCGTGACGGGCTCGATGAACAGCACATCGCTGCGGTTCGTTGAACGCAAGTCATACACCTTTTGCGCGGGGCCGCCTGCCAAGAGACGGCGGTATACGTTGCCATCTTCGGCTCCAAGGTAGTAAACCTGGACGGCCGGTGGCAGCGCCACTTCGCTGGGCTTGGCAATCCGCATTTGGGTGTAAAGACTCGCGTAACTGGCGAGCCAGAACCAGCCGCAGATGACCAGATACGAGGCGCCCTGCACCAGAAAGGTCGCGCGCCAGCTGCGCCGGGCCTTTGGGGGCAGCGTCCGGCAGCACCACCAGACAAAGGGCCATTCGAGCAGTACCGATACTAAATAGGCCGCGGCCATGAGCACCCAAAACCAGCGCCAGGCGTTGTATAAATCGAAGGCCAGGAGGTTTTTCAAGGAGTCGTAATAAACCAGGTAGCCCAGCCAGGCCGAAAAATAATTGGCGATAATCATGGCTGGCAAGGTTTGCGCTTTGGGAATCGAACGCAGCTTCGCCAGCAGCCAGCCTTCACCAAGGCCAATGAGCAGATTGCCAAAAGCCAGGTGCAACGCGCCCGCCCACATCAACGGGGTGCCACTGTTCGCCCACACGGAAGGCTGGAACAATAGCAACCCCAGCAGCGCGCTGGGCAGCCAATATCGGTGCTTCATAGTAGTTGGCGTGAGTGTTGCTTTCCAATGGGCGGGTGACAAGCGGATAAAGTCGCGTGCCTGTCACGGAGTGGGCAAGGACTGAAGCGCGGGCGTCAGGTTTCGGAACAAACGCTGAGCGGGCTCGCGTGAAAACGCTTAGGGCTTATGCGTTGGGGCTAAAGGGCTCGACACCGCGTCCGTTGGTGGTCCTGGGTTTCCCGGCGGCGTTGCTCGGTTCGGTGTTGCCCCTCTGGATGCGCGTGGGCGGTGGTTTCGCGGGCGAAAGGTGGCCGCTGGGTCAGCTATTTTGGCCTTTTAGACGATTTGTGCGGTTTATGGCATGGATATTGCTTTTATTCCATTCAGCTATGGCTGCCACCCTTTAATATCGGAACTGTTCATGGAATGCGTATTGTGAATCGTGTTTGTTATCAATATGTTATGTTCCGAATAGGGCGTGTCGTGTCCGGGGCATCCAGGCTTTCGAGATGGTGGGTTTTTCCCGCGTTTCGTTGTTGAATGGATGGTTTACGTGTCTCACTCGCTCCTCATGCTTTTATTCTCCCATGTCCAATAATACCCAATTGCAGCGCTTGTGTGAAGGTGTCCTCGTCTGGAACGCTTGGCGGGATGAACATCCGGCGGCTAAGCCGGATTTGGCCGAAGCCGATCTGGTGGGCGCCAATTTGATCCGCCGCAACTTGATCAAGGCCGATCTGCGCGGGGCGCGGCTGGCCGGCGCGTGCCTGACGGAGGCCAACTTGAGCGGCGCCAATCTCGCGGGGGCGGACCTCGCCGGCGCGAACTTGAATGGCGCGGTGCTGCTGGGCGCGCGCTTGGAGGGCGCTAGCCTGGCCGAGGCGAATTTAATGGGCGCTTGCTTGATCGGCGCGAACCTCACCGGCGCGAGCCTGGTGAAAGCCTGTCTGAGCGGCACGTATTTGAACGGCGCGAACCTGCGTCAGGCGACGCTGGGGTGGACCGCGTTTAGCGATAATGATCTGAGCCGGACGAAGGGGTTGGAAAGTGTCGTTCACGCGGGGCCATCGATCATTGGCATGCTCACCGTCATCAACTCCAAGGGTAAAATCCCGGCCGCCTTCCTGCGGGGGTGCGGCGCGCCGGAGTCGTTTATCGAACGCGCCCGTGAAGCGCTCCGCCAACCGCTGGACTATCATTCCTGCTTTATCCGCTATTCGAGCCACGACCAGGCGTTCGCCGAGCGGCTTTACCGCGATTTGCAAAGCCACGGCGTGCGCTGCTGGTTCGCCCCCGCCGATGGCCCGGAAGGCCGGTCCGCGGGCGCGCGGGTGGAGCGCGCCCTGCGTTCGTTCGACAAACTGGTGATGGTGCTCTCGGCCCACTCCGCCGCCGCCGACTGGGCGCGAACGGAGATGGCGAATGCCCTGGCCAAGGAAAGCGATCAACAGCGCCCGGTGCTCTTTCCCGTGCGCGTGGATGACGCCGCCAGCCCGGCGCCGGCCCGCTCGATGCCGCGCTCCCCGCGGTTGGCCGATTTTCGCGGTTGGCGCCGCCAAGCCGCCTATCGCCAAGCCTTCACGCGCCTGCTCGACGAGCTGAAAGCCCCCGTGCTCTGCGCGAGCTGATGGCGGGGGCGAACGGAGATCCGGGGCGCGACCGCCCCGTTCGATTCGCCGGATTGCGGGCGAAATAATATCCGTGATACCAAGAGACCCGGCTGACGCCCTTCGGCCCCGTTTAGCGCGGCGCCAAGCGGTAGAGCACGATGGAGTAGGGGGGCGCGACCAGCGTGTTGTTCACCACGGTGGTTTGCTCTTCCTGGATCACCACATTAGGGCTTTTACCCGGTTCGTTGAACGCTTGCGGATTGGCGTTAACGATGCTCCAGCGCGTGGCTTTTTCCTTAAACACCCGGCCGCCGGTGTCGAGGGCGACTTGCTCGGTTTGGCCGGTGGCATTAACCACCGCGACGGTGAGGGCTTGGTTACGGACGGTCCAAGCGGCCGCGACATCCAATTGGCTGGTGGTCGGGCTCGTCGCGACGGGGATCACCCCAAAGTGTTCGCGGTAGAGCTTGAGCGCGAGCCCGGTCGTCTCGAACGCGGCGGCGGTCCGGGAAGTTTTAATGCAGCCGATGACGTTCACCGTTTGGGCGTAATTCGCCATGAAGTAGAGGTCGCTATTGCGGAAATACTCGTGCAACCCGCGCGCCACGCCCAAGCCATCCTTGTGGCTGTACCGCACGCCCAGTTCGCCATAGATATAATCGCCGTACCAATAATTCCACTCGTCCATCGCCAAGCGAATGTCTTTGGCGGCCAGACCAGGGATCGACTTGCGGTACTCGCGATGCGCGTTGGCCACGCGCCGGATATCCGCCGCCAATTGGTCGACGTGCTGGACGACGTCCGGTTTTTCCTGGCAGTAAATGTGCTCGCTCAAGAGCGTCAAATGATCCGCGCAGTTGGACAACATCGTTTTGCTCCAATCACCCACCGCGCCGACGCCCACCAGGTTGATCGTGGGGTCCACGCGCCGCATCGCCTCAGCCACGCGGTTGTGCTTTTGGACGTACTCGGCTAAGGGCATGTGGCCCAATTGCCAATCGCCATACATTTCGTTACCCACCGCCCACCACTTCGCGCCGTAGGGCTTGGAATGGCCGTTTTGCGCGCGCCACCGGCCCATGGGCGTGCTTTTGGCCCCGTTGAAATATTCAACCTCGGCCGTCACCTCCTCCACGTTGCCCAAGCCCGTATTCACCGCGACGTAGGGCTCGGCCTTGAGCAGGGCCATTAAATCCATGAACTCGTGAATGCCGACGTCATTGTGCTCCACGCCTTTCCAGGCGGGATTCTTCCGGGGCGGACGCTGATCGCGAGGGCCGACCCCGTCCTGCCAGCGATACCCGCTGACGAAGTTGCCTCCCGGCCACCGGTAAATGGGGGCGTTCAATTCGCGGAGCAGGGCGATCACCTCGGGCCGAAAGCCTTTGAGATTATTGGCGGGCATCAACGAGAGGGGGCCCACTCGG
>DBTJ01000094.1:53806-54174 GCA_002306985.1 Verrucomicrobia bacterium UBA1319 | reverse complement strand
AGCCTTTGAGATTATGGGCGGGCATCAACGAGAGGGTGCCCACTCGAAAACCCCCTTTGCCCGCGCTCACCACCTCGAGGGTAACGTTATCGCAACTTACCGGCGCCGTGAACGCAAAGGGATGCGACTTAAATTCGCCCGTGAGCTCTTTCAAGGGCTTTTCCCATACCGCGGGGCCCGGATCGAACACCACGCGCACCAGCACGGGGCCGGCATCCTGGTCTCCCGCCAAAATCACCCGGCCGACGTATTTCCTGCCCCCTACCACCGCCAATCCCGCTTGGGAAATGCCCGCCGCCTGGCCGTTGCCGCTCGCTTGCACCCGCACCGCCTGCGCGCCGACGAAAGGGCGGTTCGTATCCATCGTT
>DBTJ01000094.1:52939-53539 GCA_002306985.1 Verrucomicrobia bacterium UBA1319 | reverse complement strand
CCGAGCCCGCCGGGCCGATCACTTTCCAGGGCGAGCCATTCAAATACCGGTATTCCCCGGCGTGCCATTGTTTATCCGTCCCGATGCCCCAGGGATCGTACTTATCCGTAACCGGATAGAAAAACTTGCGATCCTCCAGCATTTCCGCCCACAAGCCGCCATAAATGCACCGGCCCAAATGCTCGATAAACTGGCCGTAAACATATTTTGAAATCGGCTCTTTAGCCTGTTCCAGATCCAATTTGACTACTTCGTTGGCCGCCAGATTACCGGCTAGGCAGGCCAGACAAACAAAACTGATGAGTCGTTTCATGGGTATGCAACCGCTGGGTTAATTTTGTGGCTACCCCATACTCGCCTCGTAGCCAGAGATAATCAACCCCAAACCGGGCCGCAAAAAATTGCGAGACGGCGCTTGCCAGGAACCCAGGATATGGCATAGTACTCGCCCGTTGGCTGTTCGCGGGCCGCCTAGCAACCCGCGAGTTCGGCGCTGTGAGCTACGCGGTTAACCCCGCCTAACTTTGGCCGCCCGAAACCGCCAGCTCGACGGAAGCGCTTGCGCTTTCTCTTGGATGCCTCGGTAGCTCAGTTGGTAGA
>DBTJ01000094.1:39927-52694 GCA_002306985.1 Verrucomicrobia bacterium UBA1319 | reverse complement strand
GGTTGCCTCGGTAGCTCAGTTGGTAGAGCAGTTGACTCTTAATCAATTGGTCCACGGTTCGAGTCCGTGCCGAGGCACCACTTAAAGCCTTCCCAATCAACGCTTTAGCTCCCATCAAATTTTCGGCGCTTGACCCAGCGAAAACCCCTAGATACAGATTTGATACATGAGCGATCCTCAGAAGAAACCCTCCGAATGGCAGCGTGTCCCGAATACGGAAATATTTCTAATGCGTTCCAACGGAACGTATTACGAGCGTCCGAAGATCGAGGGGGTACACACTTTCAGAAGCCTCGGGTCGAAGAACTTCAAGGTGGCAGCGGCGGAGCTTAAAAACAGGGAGTCAATACGGGCAACCGGAGAAGATCCGCAGCCAAAGCCTTCTCCAGGAACCACTGTGGGGGCTTGTATCAAATTGTATCAGTCCGACGGGTACAAAGACCGAAACCTTGCTGAAAGATCGGCAGAGGAATAACGGTTGCCGAAACCACCCGCCCTGACATCCCCAAAGACGGGAAGTTCTATCGTATGTCGGGTTCACTTTGCCCCCGCTGGCCGCATAGCCTGCGCAATTCCTACATATCCTATCGTGTCGCGCTTCCCACGCCGCAATTCAAACAATGGGCGCTTACACCGCGGCGCTCCAAGCATCTGCCAGCACCTCCGCCTGCTTGAGCACCATGGTCACGGCCTCTTCCTGCCCTTCCGGCGGGTATTTATACTTCCGCAGGAGGCGTTTGATAAGCAGGCGCATCTGGGCACGGACGCTATCCCTGACCTGCCAATCCACCGTCGTGCTGGCGCGCAATTTTTCCGTCAATTCGGTGGCGAGCTGTTTTAAGGTAGCGTCCCCCATTTGTTCCAACACCTCGGGTTTCTCCGCCAGAGCGTCATAGAAAGCGATTTCATCGGGGCTAAGGTTCAAGTCCTCGTGCCGTTTCATCGCGTCCTGGAAATCTTTGGCCATTTCGATCAATTGCTCGATCACCTGGGCGGTTTCGATGGCGCGGTTATTGTACTTCCGCAGGGTTTCCAGCAGGCGCTCGCTGTATTTCTTCTCCTGGACCAAATTATTGCGGGTGTGCGCTCGAATCTCATCCCGGAGCAACCTTTCCAACAATTCCACCGCCAGATTTTTCAGTGGGGTCCGCCGGACATCCTCTAAAAATTCATCCGATAACAGGCCGATGTTCGGTTTCTGCAATCCCGCCAAAGCGAAAATGTCGGCAACCCCTTGGGCAATGACGGCGTTATCGAGAATCTGCTTGAGCGCGGAGTTTTTCTCCTCCTCGGTCCGCTTTCGTTCCACCGTGGTATATTTCAGGATGGCGGCCCGGATGGCCGAGAAAAAGGCGATCTCTTTCCGCAACTCGGCGGCTTCGTCGAGCGTGCCGCAGAGCGAATAGGCCTTGATGACCGCCGCCATGGCATCCAGGAAGCGCTGCTTCCCATCCTTGAGCCCCAGAATATGGTTGGCGGCAGGCACCAGCAACTTCAGGGCATTGGTCTCAAATCGGCGGTAATCGAATCCATGGAGCAAGCCTCGCACCACGTCGAGTTTCTCCAGCATGATCGAAAGCGCCTCTTCCGAATCCAGCGTGGGCGCACCTTTGCCATTGGCCCCGGTGTAAACGCGCAGCGCCTTTTTCAATTCCGCCGCAATCCCGATGCAGTCCACCACCAACCCGCCGGGTTTATCCTTAAACACCCGGTTTACACGCGCGATGGCTTGCATCAGGTTGTGGCCTTGCATCGGCTTATCCACGTACATGGTGTGACAGCACGGCGCGTCAAATCCCGTCAGCCACATATCGCGGACGATCACGATTTTCAGCGGGTCCGCCGGATCTTTGAACCGCCGTTCCAAGCGTTTTTTCTGCGCCTTAGTGTAGAAATGCGGCTGAAGGTCCGCTTTATCCGAAGCCGAGCCGGTCATGACAATGCGGATAACCCCATCCTCGGGATTATACGAGGTCACTTTTCCCTCTTTCAACAACTGAGTCCCGGCCCACTGTGGCCGCAGGGTGATGATTTCTTTAAATAGGTTGGCGCAAATTTCGCGGCTCATCGCCACCACCATGGCCTTGCCCTCCAGCACCGCTGCGCGCGCTTCAAAATGCCGCACGATATCGGCCGCCAATGCCTTGATGCGCGGCTTCGCCCCCACGAGCTTGGCTAGTTGAGTCCAGCGGCTTTTCGTGGCTTCGCGCGCCGCCGCGTCTTCCTCATCTTCGATAACCTCCTCAACGTCCTGATTTAGCGCCTCGATTTCCGCCCGGTTAATATCCAGCTTGGCGAGGCGGCTTTCGTAATATATCGGCACCGTCGCGTGGTCATTCTTGGCGTCCTCAATATCGTAGATGCTGACATATTCGCCGAACACCGCGCGCGTGTCCTTATCTTCCAGTTCGAGAGGCGTGCCGGTAAAGCCGATAAACGAGGCGTTCGGCAAGGCATCCCGCATGTGTTTGGCGTAACCGTAAACAAACTTGGTCCCGATGACCTCCTGGGTTTTCTTATCCTTTACCTCCTTCAACTTGGCATGCAGGCCGTATTGGCTGCGATGCGCCTCGTCGGAAATAACCACCACATTGTGGCGCGCGCATAGAGTGGGATGCTTCGCTTCTTTTTCGAGCAAGGAAAACTTTTGAACGGTGGTGAAAATGATCCCTCCCGCTTGCCGGGATTCCAGCAACTTGCGGAGTTCTTCCCGGCTCCCGGCCTGCTCCGGGGCCTGCTTGAGCAAATCTTTCGCGCTGCAAAACTGCTGGTAAAGCTGGCCATCCAGGTCGTTGCGGTCGGTTACCACCACCAGCGTGGGATTATTCATCCCCGGTTGTTGCAGGAGTTTTCCGGCGTAGCAACACATGGAGATGCTTTTGCCGGAACCTTGGGTATGCCAGAACACCCCCGCCTTGCGGCACCCGGGAATCACCTCGCGCCCATACGGCGTGCGATCCTCCCGCAGTTGATCGTTCTCGTTGGGGGCGGAGGCAATCAGCGTCACCCGCACCGCTTCCCGCACGCCATGGAACTGATGGTAACCCGCGATTTTCTTGATGAGCGCGCCGCCGTCTTGCTCGAATAGGATAAAATAGCGGATATAATCGAGGAACAAATCCGGCCGGAAAAAGCCGCGCACGATGGCTTCCAGCTCGAATTGCATCAAGGGGCGGTCATTCTCGCTCGCAATCGTTCGCCAGGGCAGGAACCATTCCGGCGGGGACGTCAATGAGCCCACCCGGGCGTTCATGCCATCGCTGATGACCAGCGCTTCATTGAAGACCAGCAAATCCTCGATCTCGTCTTTGTAGGTCTGGAGTTGGCGGTGCGCTTGCCAGACATCGGTGGTCTCGTCGGCGGGATTTTTTAGCTCAATGAGGCCCAGTGGCAGGCCGTTGATGAAGACGACAATGTCCGGCCGCCTCGGTTTTTTGGCCCCGGTCACCGTAAATTGGTTGACCACCAGGAAATCGTTATTCGCGGGGTTCTGGAAATCGATGAGCAAGGCATGATCCGCCTCCTTCTTGCCAGCGGCATTGGTGAACTCCACCTTCACGCCTTCCAGCAACAGGCGATGAAACGCGCGATTGTTCTGGGCCAGGCTGGGATGCTCCGGCTTCGCCACCACATGCGCCACTTCTTCGATCGTCGAGGCGGGCAGTTTGGGGTTTAACCGCTGGATGGCCGACTCCAGCCGCTCTTTCAATATCACCGCGCGAAAATCGGGCCGCTCCGGGGCCGGGCCTTCCGGGGCCAGCGTCGCGCCCTCGATGAAAGTCCACCCCGTGTCTTGAAACCACTTCAGCGCCAGTTGCTCGAGTTCGTTTTCGGTGATCATAATGATCCAGCAAGCCCTTCGTGGCCCGGCTTCGCTATGGATGGTTTGCCATGCGGCCTGGACCCGTTTCCGCTCCCCAGGTGAAATAAACACCGCTTTTAACTCGCGGGTTTATTTTTGTATCAATTCAAAAAGCCGGAGTTCGAGCAATTGCCGGGGTTGGCGGCCCGGGTGCAAAGTGCCCGCCACTTTCACATAGGAGCCTTCGGTCATGTGCGCCTTGTCCGCCTCGGCGTATTGCCGGGCATTGAGACTGGCGCGCGCGCGCACCCGGTCGCCTTCCGGCAACAACAACGAAAGCACGACTTCTCCCGAGCGCTGGCGGTCCTCCCCCATCTCTCCATTCAAACTCTCCACCGTGCCAATGAAAACGTCCTGCGTGGCTTGCTCGCCGGATCTCAACTCCCTCCGCACCTCTTCAATCCTCGAGAAGTACTCATTTTGAACCCTCACCACGGTTTGTGGTTCCAGTTCTGGAGGACGGGGGATTGACCCCGCCCAGGCAACGCCGATCTCCACGGAGTTCTTCAGCGTCTCGTCTTCCAACTGGGTTAACGCCTCGCAGAAGTTGGCGGAAATCAAGGGCGTGGCGCTCGCTTTCGCCGCTTCGATAAATCGGTCCAGCGTATCGTTTTCAATCGCGCCGACCAAGCCGCTCAGCGAGCGTTGCAGGCACAAGGTGGCCCGCCGCACAAACGGCAGGTCCTTTTCGTCCGGGAACAACACCCCTTGCGCCTCTATGGCCTGCACGGGACACGAGACATTCAGCACGAAGCTCCCGCGCTGCGTCTGCCCAAAACGCGCCGTTTCCAGGAACTGCACCGCTTCGGCGCGGTTGAGGCGTGGATGGCGTTTCAGCGGGACGAGCACGGAGCTGGCGCAAGCCAGCAGCAGCTGCTGGACACTCTGCACCATGGCGCCCGCAAACGGCAGCGGCAGGCTGGATTTATCCAGCCGGGGCGATTGGACCCGAAACGAGATGGCATCTTCCTTAAATTCCCACAGGCTTTTAATGGCCGCCTCCGGGGTCCAATCCTCCAGCGCCGCGATTTTCTCCACCATGCGCTCGATGGCTTCGGCGTAATCCGGCGCGCTGGCGTCCATGGGAAACACCAATTGCCGCCGCGCGAATTTCGGATGCGCCAGCACATAGAGCCGATCCTTGGTCCCGTCCGGCAATAACCGCCAGCCGCGGGACTTGGCGTAGTCCCTCAAATCGGCGGGCGCAATCAAGGATGCTATGTTCATGCCACAGGATACATGGGAAATTCCCGCTTGGAAAGCCGGGCCGCCAGCCCTTGCAGCGCCTCCGGGGTGAAAACCTGCGCTTGGGGCAAATAGACGGTGGCCCCCGAGCCATTGTCGGTGGCGGGCGCGCCGCGCAGGCTCTCCCAATAGGCCACTTTCCGCAAGGCCAGTTCCTCCGGCGAATGCTTCAACCACTCCCGCGCGTCCGCGGGCAGGAACCACACCACCAGAATCCGCGCCGCGTTTACGGTGGCCGCTCGCAAGTCGTCGTAACGGTTCACCCCTTTCAAAAAATAGGATATTTTCCCGTTTTTTTCGGCCGGCTCGGAAATCGTGGCCTTTAGCTGCACTTTAATGTCCACCTCCGTGAGATACCCCCCATTCACAAAAGGCCCCCAAGCCGTCAGCTTGGCGTCGATGCCATTGTTGTCTTCCTGGCGGCACCCCGCATTGCAAGCCATGCCCGCCTTCGACGCCACGGCGTGCAGATACGCATAGCTCAACTCCGACTCGATGTTGGGGGGCGAGAGCGCTTGCATAAATTATTGATATGCTATTTGAACCGCCGGTTCTATGCAATACTCGTTTCCCCGCTCGATAGCCTGGGGTTTAGCCGCTTGATGGCCGGCTTCCATTCGTTTTCGGCGAACAGGCCGGTTTATTATTTCTCGCCACCAGGCCCTCTTTGAAGGCTCGCGCCTCTAAATCATTAACTTTCTCCGATAGGATGCCCCCCCGCGTCATTCCCGGCTTGGATGGCGGATGCCGATCCCCTTTCTCAATCGCACTTCGGATATGGGGCGAGTTATTTTGATCGTTCTAAACCTCCGCTAGGGCCTTGGCTTTTGAAACGGATAGTTCCCCGCTTAGCAGCTTCGGGAGCAGCGTGTCGCGCAGGGTGGCGAGAGTGCGGGATTGAGTGAGATTGGCGATCCAGCGATCAAAAAGCGGCCTAACCAATGTTGAAAATATTTCCAATAAAAGCATTGTAGGAACGACGACTTGAGTTTCTTCAACAATTCCTTTGCTGATGTTTTGCTGGGCCGACCCAACGGCTTTATTTTGGAGGTCGTTTGATGAGTCACGCATGCAAAGATAGTTGAAATATTCGTATTTCTTTTTTGGAACCATAGCGCATATTGCTTGATTGGTCGTTAGTCTCGACGAAATTAGTGATATCTGTCCTGCTGTGGCTCCATACAATGCAACGACAGTTGATAAAGGCGAAACCCATTTGGCTGACGAGGCTGCTAATCCTTCCTCAGTAATGTAACTATCGGGAATAATTATAATCGGTTGGCGCACTTCGCCTGATGTTAACCACGGAATGTTGCCATTATCCCAAAAACGAGATTCTTTGCGAGAAGGGGTGCCGCCGTTTAAAATATTCGTGCAACAATCTCTTATATGGCAGACCCTCCATCCCGCCGGAATTAAACCCAAGGGAGAGTCTTGAAACGTACCTGGGAAATGGGTGGCGGTGGCGGCGTCCATTCCGGCGGGGTGGCGGCCTTGGCTTTTGGCGCGGACGGGGTCGAAATCCACAAACCAGCTCTGGAAAAGTGCCCGCGCCATCGCCTCCAGGGTCTCATTCATCCGCCGGTTCAACTCGATCTTATCGTCCAACGCACCAAGGATCGAGGCAATGGCTTTTTGTTCTTTTAATGGTGGTAGTGAAATAGGCATCTTAGCCAGTTCGCGATAATAAATTCTCACTCGAACCGAGCCAACGCCTGCTGCGTCAGTCCATTTTTGCCACAATGGCCCTTTGATGTAATAATATAAATAATTCGAATCCAAGTGCTTTGGATTGCAACCAAATACGACATAGTCCGGACTGACAAGACCCGTTTTTTGATTTGTTTTACAATACGCAATTGAACCAATATTAATTCGCATGGGGTTATATGCAAACATGTGAGGTTCAACTACTTTATAGCGATCTAAACTATTTGAGACATATTTTGCGGCTGGCGTTAATCCTTTGATACGATCAACACCATATACTGGTGGTTTGTTTATCCGTTGCAGGCACGATGCCGCGCGCACATTATATTCATATGTTACATCTCCAAAAACAAAGTCGTTATGTCTATTATGATTATAATTCATATCCTATAATCTTGAGCGAATCGCGAACTGCCGCGTCTAATTTTATAGATGTTTTAAATTGAATCTTTAGATCGGCCACGAGGCGCGGCATTTTTACCTCGAAGGGTTCGCCCGTTTCCTCGATTTCCTCCGCCCCGACGTAGCGGCCGGGGGTGAGCACGAAATCGTGCTGCTGGATGAGTTTCAGATCGGCCGATTTGCAAAAGCCGGAGACGTCCTCGTAATCCGTGCCACTTTTCCATTCGCGAAACACCCCGACGATAAGCTCGATGTCCTCCTCCGTGAAATCGCGGAGCACGCGGTCCGCCATGTAGCCGATCTTGCGGGCGTCGATGAACAGCGTTTCGCCCGCGCGGCCCCGGAACTTGGCCCGGGCTTTTTTATTCTTGGTGAGGAACCAGATGCAGGCGGGGATTTGGGTATTGGTGAAAAGCTGGCCGGGCAGCGCCACCATGCACTCGACGAGGTCCGCCGCCACCAGCGCGCGGCGGATATCGCCCTCGCCGGATTGGCCCGAGCTCATGGAGCCGTTGGCGAGCAGCAGGGCCATGGAGCCATTGGGCGCGAGATGGTGCAACATGTGCTGGAGCCAGGCAAAATTGGCGTTGCCCGCGGGCGGCGTGCCGTATTTCCAGCGGGGATCTTCCTCCAGCTTGGCGTCCCACCATTCGTCCATGTTGAAGGGGGGATTGGCCATGACGAAATCCGCCCGCAAATCGGGGTGCTGGTCGTTGGTGAAGCTGTTGGCGGGCTCTTTGCCGAAATTAAAGTCGATGCCCCGGATGGCCAGGTTCATCGCCGCCAGCCGCCAGGTGGTGGGGTTGGATTCCTGGCCGTAGACGGATAGCTGGCCGAGCTTGCCGCCGTGCGCCTGGATGAAGCGCTCGCTCTGGACGAAAAAGCCGCCGGAACCGCAAGCGGGATCGAACACCCGGCCCGAGAACGGCTCGAGCATCTCGACGATCAGGGTGACGATGGACTTGGGGGTGAAGTATTGCCCGCCTTTCTTGCCCTCCGCGATGGCGAACTGGCCGAGGAAATATTCGTACACGTGGCCGAGGATGTCCTTGGCGTTCAGCTCCGCATGCAGAAATGGGATTTCGGCAATGTTATCGATGAGTTTGCCCAGGTTGGCGGGATCGATCTGGAGCTGGGTGTAGTTCTTATTGAGCACCCCTTTGAGCTTGGGGTTTTCTTTCTCCACGGCGTCCAGGGCGTCATCGATGAGTTTGCCGATCGAAGTCAGCTTATACTGCCAGGTTTTGCCGTTTTTGACGTCGATAATCGTGCCCGGCGGCAATTTGGCGCTATCTTGGAGCTTTTGCCACCGCGCCAGGGCCGGGACCCAGAAGACGTTTTTCTCGAGGTAATAGTCCCGCTCCTCGAGTTCGGCATGAATAGCGGCTTCGTAAGCCTTGGGGGATTTATAATCGGCGGGATCGAGGAAATATTCGCTTTTGGCGTTGCGCAAGCCGGCCGCGATCTCCCTTTGCCGGGCCTCAAAGGAATCCGAGACGTATTTGAGGAAAATGAGCCCGAGGACGGCGTGCTTGTACACGGCGGCATCGAGATTGGAGCGGAGGCGGTCAGCGGCGGACCAGAGCTTTTTATCGAGGTCGCGCAGGAATTGTTGGGAGTCGTGTTCAGTCATGGGTAAATGAAATAATAGCGTGGCGGCCATTGGGGTTGGCCAAAATGGCTGAGAAGCCGCCGGGACAGACGTTCCGGTTCCGTGGCGAGACGCGAGCTAGCGCCGGGGCCGCCAGGGTGGCCTCGATCCAACAGGCTCGCGGCACATGAATGCCGCTCATCTCGAAAAAAGGCCCAGCCATACCATCCGCAATAAGAAAAATGCTGTCTCCTGGCGCCTGGCCCGTCCCGCAAAACGCCAACCGGCCATTTGCGCCAACAGATTGGGGTAACCTTAGTTTGGAGGGATATAGAAGGCTAGCTAAATATTATTGCTGAAATACTACGCTATACGATAAGCGATTATTCTTGGTTCATGTCTTCTAGGGAATCCGGCGAGTTTTCTGCCAGGGCTGTTGCTCCGCAATTTTCAACCCTGCCAAGATCAAAAGCGCATCGGGTATCGCATGGAAAAACCGGCGGTTGACCGAAGCGAGGCGGCCAGCGGCACAAACACAAATATGGTTTCCGCATTGGCCAGGGGGGAGACATGGGAATTGTTTTTGGTACGACTCGTCGAAACCTCGAGTTCCATGATTCGAGCCCATGAAAAATCGAAAGTTGCGAAAAAAATTTGACACCAGCCCTAAAAAACCTAGAGTGTTTCTTATGACGATCATAAAGGTCGTATTAATATGGAACATCTTCTTCAATGTTGAGGCGGCGCCACTTGGGTGTAATTCACTCCTGGTAGTATTTTAACGGTAACTCATTTGATTGAATGCTGAGGACGGGCTGTTTGCCAGCTCCGTATTCGGCGCGTAAGCACTCCGAAAATATTTGGCCATAATAACGACTAAATAGATAGTATATCAAAGCGGGCTAACTCTCCTTTGGTGGGCCTTTCTTAACGGACTGCAATCCATGGAGAATGGCCGGCGGTAGTAACCCGAGAAAATGAAATCATGACACATAAAAAACGACACACATGGAATGTTAAGAGCATTCACGCAAGCCTATTGCTGGGGTTAGCTCTGGCCGGCGCCGGGACCGCCCGGGCGGGTTACCCGGAGCAGGTTTCCACCTTGAATCCCTTGGGTTATTGGCGCTTGAACGAGACGGCCCAACCGGCGGCCGCCGATCGAGCCAATAATATCGGTTCCGCGGGCAGCGCCGCCAATGGTTATTACAAAACCGCCAACGTCACGCACGAACTGGGCGGGGCTTTGGCGGGCAGCACCGATAAAGCGGTGGGGCTCGATGGTTCTTCCGGCCAAGTCTCCGTGCCGTGGACGGACGGGGTGCAGAACCTCAAGCCGCCGTTCACCGTGGAATTTTGGGCCAACGCCGACACCGCCCCCTACGGCGCGGTTCCCCTCAGCAACACGGATCGCGCGGCGGGCCGCTCGGGCTGGCTGTTTTATCAAGCGGGCGAGCGTTCCGGCGCTTCCACCATTTCCGGTCAAGGCTGGAATTTTTGGCTCGGCAACACCGCTGGATACACCATCAGCTTGTCGGGCGCGACCGCTATCGAGGCGGGGGCTTGGTATCATGTGGCCGGCGTCTATGACGGCACGAACGCTTACCTCTACGTCAACGGCGTGCAAGACGCGACCGGCACGGGCGATTACGCGCCGAACAATGTCCAGCCGTTGACCATCGGCAATCGCTACGATGGCACCGCCTATGCCTTCGCCGGGGGGATCGACGAAGTCGCCATTTATCCCACCGCCTTAACGGCTGCCGAGTTGCGGGCGCATTACCAGAACGGCATCAGCGCTTCATCGGCGACGCCCTACAACCAGCTGGTGCTTAATTCCCAGCCGGTGGCTTACTATCGGCTGAATGAAGGCGCCTTCACCGAACCCGCCACCTATCCCACCGCCAAAAACCAGGGCGGCGTTGGCTCCGTTGCGGATGGCGCGTATCACCCGGGAGTGGCCACCGCCAAGCCGAGCGTGGCCTACACCGGGTTGGGCGCGAATAATTACGCCGCCGGATTTAACGGCTATCAAGGATATGTCGATTTGGGCAATCCCGCCGAGCTGAACTTCAGCGGCAACATCACCTTGCTGGCCTGGGTGAAGCCCGACAATACCTCGAGCGGAGGGATTCAAGACCTCGTCATTCACGGCTATGGCTCTTCCACGGAAGTGGGGCTAAGGCTGAACGCGGGATCGTACCAGGCCTTTTCGTATGACGGCTCGGATCATGCCGCCAGTTACGCCATTCCCAGCCAAGACGTCGGCAACTGGGTGTTTTTAGCGGGCACGCACGATGGCGCGAACTGGAACCTCTATCGCAACGGCGTGCTCGTGGCCACCAAGGCGGACGCCGTGGGGGCGGTGGCCGTCGACGATGTGGATTGGGCCATTGGAGCCAAGGGAGACGGCACGGAACGCTACTTCAACGGGCTCATCGACGAAGTGGCAATCTATGGAAAAACCTTGGATGCCGGCCAAATTGCCGAGCTTTACGGCGCGGCGGAAGTGCCGCCCCAGGTGGTGGCGCAACCGCAAGCTCCGGCGGGTGCGCTCTACGCGGGCAATAGCGCCACGTTGAGCGTGACGGCCTCCGGCACCAGCCCGCTGGCGTACCAATGGCGCAAAAACGGCGCGGCCTTGCCCGATGCCACCACTTCGAGCCTGGCGTGGACGGCGTTGGCGGTCGCGGATTCCGGCGCTTATGACGTCGTCATTACGAACGTGTACGGGGCGGTCACCAGCTCGGTGGCCACGTTGAGCATTCAAGCCGCCACCCCGCCCATCATCGTCACCGCGCCCATTGCCCAAACTCGTTACGTGGGCAGCCAAGTGGTGTTGTCGGCGGCCGCCAGCGGCAGCACGCCGTTCGCTTATCAATGGTTTTTCAATGGCCAGCAAATTGCCGGCGCCAATAGCGATGTTTACACCATCGCCAGCGCGGCGGTGACCGATGCGGGCCAATATAGCGTTGTCATCACCAACGCGTTTGGCGCGGTGACTTCGGCGCCGGTCGCGGTGGCCATTATCGCCAAGCCCACCACGGGTTACGCCCAAGCGGTGCTGGCGGATGCGCCCGCCCATTACTGGCGCTTGAACGAGACCAACGGCGCCAAGGCGCTGGATTCCCTGGGCGGCAAGGATGGGGACTATCTCAACGTGGGTTTGGCGCAAGCGGGCTATTCGGCCACGGATGCCGACCCGGGGATTCGCGTGGGGCCGGCTATCAACAGCCGGGTGTCGGTGCCGGGCCTCGATTTTTCCAGCGGCGCGAGCTTCAGCTTGGAAACCTGGGTCAAAGTGCAGCCCACTCAAGTCGGTGATGTCGCCATCTTCGCCAAAGGCACGGGCGGCGGCGGCGAGCAACTCGACCTGGACATTTACAGCGGCCACTACCGCTTCTTTGTGCGCGACGCCTCCGGCGCCACCAAAGCCATCGATAGCACGGGCAATCCCGATGGCGATTGGCAACATCTCGTGGCGGTGCTCGATGCCTCGGCCGCGCAGCTCTATCTCTATTTGAATGGCGAACAAGTGGGTTCGGCCGACGCTCCGTCCGGCGCGCTCTTGCCGACCACCAACGCTTTCAGCCTTGGCGCCCGCCAATCGGGCTCAGCCAATTATGACTTCAACCTCGACGGTTACCTCGATGAGGTTGCCGTGTACCAGACCGCCTTGAGCCCCGAGCGCGTGCTAGCTCACTACCAAGCCCGCTATGGCGCCAACGCCAAGCCAATCATCCGGTCCCAGCCCGCCGCGACGACCAATTATGTGCGCGGCACTACGGTGTTTAGCGTGGAAGCCGATGGCCCGGCCCCGCTTTCCTATCAGTGGAAATTCAACGGCACGGACCTCGCCGATGCCACGGGCAGCACGCTGGTGGTGGGCAATCTCACCGCCGCCAACGCGGGTAATTACACGGTGGCCGTGGCCAATGGCAACGGCTCCCCCACCCG
>DBTJ01000094.1:31552-39671 GCA_002306985.1 Verrucomicrobia bacterium UBA1319 | reverse complement strand
CCGTCGCCAAATTAACGGTGCTGCCCGCGCCCGCCTCGCCCGTCGACCTCACGGCGGGGCAAGTGCTGCACCTGGCATTCGAGGGCGATTATGCGGACTCTTCCCCGCGCGGGAACGATGGCACGCCCAAGAATGCCCCGGCGTTGGTCACCGGCAAAGTGGGCGCCAAAGCCCTCCACTACGCCACCGACACCGCGGCGTCGGCGTATAAATACGTCACCCTCGGCAAGCCGGCCGATTTGAACTTCAGCTCGAACGTCAATTTCTCGGTGGCCTTTTGGTTGCGTTTGCCGGCGGGAGCTCAGCCGGGGGATCTGCCCATTATTGCCTCCGCGAACAACTCCACCTACAACCCCGGGTTCATCATTACCACCTCCTACAAGAAAGGTGGCTGGGCTTGGGGCCTGAATAGCTCGACGGCGGTCTTTGGCCCGGATGATTCCATCAACGACGGCAATTGGCATCACTTGGCCTACGTGTTCGAGCGCGAAGGGTATGCCCAGACCTTCTTGGATGGCGCGCTCGTGAGCAATCGTCCCATTGGCGGGCGGATTGGCGATATTGACACCGGCAACACCGTGAACATTGGCCAAGATCCCACCGGCGGATATGGCGAAGACGGGGAAGGGGACTTGGATGACCTGGGCATCTGGCGCCGGGCTTTGACCTATGCTGAGGTGCAAGCCCTTTACACCGCGGGTTACGAAGGCGTGAGCTTCACCGCCAGCGCCACCGCGCCTTCGGAGATTGCGATCCGCCACGCCAGCGGCCAAGTCACGTTGACTTGGACCTCCGGCTCCTTGCAACAAGCCGACGCGGTGACGGGCACCTGGACGGATGTCGCCGCCACCTCGCCTTACACGGTGGACGCCGCCGCAAGCGCGAAATTCTACCGGTTGAAAAACTAAACCGCTTTCGGGTGCGCCCCGCGTTTGGGGCGCACCCGATATCCCTGGGCGCAGTTCCCCGCAAGCCGCATGACAACTCAAGCTCTCCCCATTCCCTCCACGCTAATCGTGCCTCCCGCCATTGGGCGTCCCGGCGCCATATCCCGCTTCGAGGATTATCAGCGGTTATATCAAGCCAGCTTGGTCGACCCCGAGCGCTTTTGGCGGGAGCAAATTCAAGGCTTTCATTGGTTCCAGCTGCCCAAGCGAATGCTGATGGGAGAAGGGCCTGAGGCGCGATGGTTTTCGGGTGGCCGCACGAACCTGGCCTACAACGCGCTGCAACGGCATATCGACCAGGGGAGGGGAGAACACCTGGCGCTGATTTGGGAGAGCGAAGCGGTGAATGACCGCCAAGAACCGGTTCATATTCGACGCTACACTTATCGCCAGCTGCGGGATGAAGTCGCGCAATTGGCGGGGGTGCTGGCGCGGTTGGGCGTGCAAGCCGGAGATCGGGTGACCGTTTATCTGCCCATCGTTCCCGAATTGCCAATCGCCATGCTGGCCTGCGCCTGGCTGGGGGCGGTGCACAACGTGGTGTTCGCCGGTTTTCCGGCTCTGGCGTTGCTGGATCGCATTGAAGATTCCGGCAGCCGCGTCGTGATCACCGCCGATGGCGGCTGGCGCAATGGTAAGGAAGTGCCGCTGAAGCCGGTGCTCGATGAGGCGTTGACGCGCACGGATCTGGTGAAAAACGTGGTCGTGCTGCGCCACACCCAAACACCGGTTTCCTGGGTTCCCGAGCGCGATTTTTGGTGGCATGAGCTGGTGGCGGCGAACCATTCCCAACCGGTGCCAGCCGAGGTGGAGAGCAATCACCCCTCGTTTTTGATGTATACTTCCGGCAGCACGGGCAAACCCAAAGGCGTGGTGCATGGCACCGCGGGTTATATGGTGCAAACGGGGTTAACCGCGCAATATGCGTTCGATTTGCGCCCGGGCGATGTCAGTTGGTGCACGGCTGATCCCGCCTGGATTACTGGGCATACCTACACCGTTTACGGGCCATTGCTGGCGGGCGCGTCCACTTTGATTTATGAAGGCGTGCTCGCGTTTCCGGATTGGGAGCGCGTTTGGAAAATCATCGCCCGGCATCAACCGCGCGTGTTGTACACCACGCCCGCGCTCATTCGCGCTTGGATGCGTCAAGGTGAGGCCGCCCCGCGCCGCCACGATCTCGCGAGCTTGCGCCTGCTCGCCTCCGTGGGTGAGCCGATCAATCCCGCTGTCTGGCAATGGTTCCGGGACGTGGTGGGGCGGGGGACCGCGCCGATCGTCGATACGTGGTGGCAAACGGAAGCCGGTGCGGCCATGATTTTTCCGCTGCCGCACGCCACGCCGCTCAAACCGGGGTCCGCCACGCTGCCGTTCTTCGGGGTGGTGCCCGGGATCGTTGACCCTAATGGCGTTGCCATCCACGGCGAAGGCTCCGGGCAACTCATCATTCAGCGACCTTGGCCGGGCATGTTGCTGGGCATTTGGAACAACCCGCGCCGTTATGTGGAAACCTACTGGCAGGCTGTGCCAGGCGGGTTTAACACGGGAGACACGGCCCGCCGCGATGCCGACAGCTACCTGTGGATTCTCGGCCGCGCCGACGATGTCATCAAGGTCAACGGGCACCGGTTGGGCACGGCGGAGATCGAAAACGCCATCATTTCCGTGTCGGCGGTGGCCGAAAGCGCCGTGGCGGGCGTGCCCGACGAAACCACGGGCGAGGCGGTGCTGGCTTTTGTGGTGCTCAAGCCGGAGGCGCAAGACCAGGGCGCGGCGCGCGAGGCCATTCTCCGGGCCATCGAAACGCAAGTGGGCAAGATCGCCCGTCCGCGCGAAATCAAGTTTGTCGATAGCCTGCCGAAAAACCGGGGCGGCAAAATTTTGCGCCGGCTTTTGCGGGAATTGGCCACCACCGGCCAAATCAAAAGTGACGTTTCCACCCTAGATGACTCTACTGCTTTGCTCGGAGGCACCAAGCCGGCCTGAGCCTCGTTCTAAAAATTTCAACTGAATCCCAAAACCCAAAAAACCTAATATGCCTATTCTACGTAAAATTGCCGTGTCCCTGCTCGCCGCCCTGCTGGCGCTGGTCGCCGTTGACTCGCGAGCCGCCGCCGCCCCGGTCGAAGTCCGTCTCGATTACGCCACCTATAATCCCAGCAGCTTGGTGCTGAAAAAATTCGGCTGGCTGGAGGAGGATTTGAAAAGCGAGGGCGCCACCGTGCGCTGGATCTTCAGCGCGGGCAGCAACAAGGCCAACGAACTGGTGTCCTCGGGCAGTTCGGATTTTGGTTCGACCGCCGGTTCCGCGGCCCTGCTGGCGCGCGTCAACGGCGTGCCGCAAAAAACGATCTACGTTTACTCGCGGCCCGAATGGGCGCAGTTGCTGGTCAAGAAAGATTCCCCCATCAAAACGGTGGCGGACCTCAAGGGTAAAAAAATCGCCGCCACTCGCGGAACCGATCCCTTCACCCTGACGTTGCGCGCCCTACGCGAAGCGGGCGTGGCGCAAACCGAAGTCGAGTTGGTGAATTTGCAGCATTCCGATGGTTACCTGGCCTGGCAGCGCGGCAATGTCGACGCCTGGGCGGCGCTCGATCCTTTCCTCGCCACCGCGTTGCTCAAAGACGGCGCGCGCCCTGTTTTTCGGCGCGTGGCTTTCAATACCTTTGGCGTGCTGAATGTGCGGGAGGATTTTCTGAAACAGCATCCCGAGTTGGTGCAGCGCGTCATCCGCAATTACGAGCGCGCCCGGGTTTGGATTTTGGAGCACACCGAGGAAGCCGCCGCCATTTTAGCCGAAGCGGCCAAAATTGAGGTGGCGGTGGCCAAGAATCAATTAACCGAGCGCACGGGCCTGAAGCCCGAAGATGGCGTGGGCCTGCCTGGACCGCTGTTGCGCGAAGCTTTGGCCGGGGTGGTGCCGGTGTTGGTGGAAGAAAAACTCAGCAAGCCGGGCGCTGATCCCGCGAAAGCGTTGGAGGAACTCGTAGAACCGGGTCCCGCCACCGCCGCCCTGGCCCGCCAATAACGCGCGTTGTACTATGGCGTCACCCCAAATCGCCCCCGCCGCACCACCCGTGGCTGAGTCCGCCCAACCGGATTGCGCGGACGCAACCGCAGCCAGCCCCCTGCCGCCGGCCAAAACACCCTGGTGGCGGCACCGCCGACTCGTCTCCGCCGTGGTGCCCTTGCTCTTGCTGGCGGCCTGGTGGCTAGCGACCGATGGCACGCGCTTCTTTTCCGAGAACCAATTGCCGCCGCCCCGCCAGGTTTGGACCGTGGTTCGCGATCTGGCGGCCAGTGGCGATTTGACCCGCCACTTGGTGGCTTCGGTGCGCCGGGTGGGGCTGGGATTTGCGGTGGGGGCGGTGGCGGCGCTGGTGTTGGGAACCGGGGTCGGCCTTTCGCGAACTTTCGAGTGGCTGGCTGATCCCACGCTGCAAGCACTGCGCAACGTTCCTTCGCTCGCCTGGGTGCCTTTTCTCCTGCTGTGGCTGGGGATTGATGAAACGCCTAAGATCACGCTCATCGCCATCGGCAGCTTTTTTCCCGTGTACTTGAATCTGGTGAGTGGCATCCGCCAGGCGGACCGCAAATTGGTGGAAGTGGGCGCCATCTTCGGCCTGTCGCGCGGCGCGCAAATCGGCCAAATCTTCCTGCCCGCGGCCTCGCCCTATATTTTGGCGGGACTGCGTATCGGGGCGGGCCAGGCTTGGTTGTTTTTAGTCGCCGCCGAACTGATCGCTTCCACGCGCGGCTTGGGTTTCATGCTCATCGATGGCCAAAATAATCTGCGTCCCGACATCATGGTCGTGGGCATCTTGACGCTCGCGCTGCTGGGGAAAACGACCGACAGCTTGTTGCGGCTGGTGGAAAAACGCTGGCTCGTGTGGGCCGATACTTTTGAAGGCAAAAAATGATTTTAGCGGAACCTTCATTGAATGTGGCCGCGAGCGCGGCAACGGCGGATGGCACGGGCGCCCGCCATGGCAGCCGGGTGGAATTGGTGGCTTTGGGCAAACACTATCGCGATGGGAATGCGGTGCTCGACGGTGTTAACCTCACGGTTGCGGCCGGAGAAATTGTCAGCGTAGTCGGCCCCAGCGGTTGTGGCAAATCCACCTTGCTGCGTTTGCTGGCGGGCTTGGATCTCGAGCGCCAGGGGCAGGTGCTGGTGGCGGGAAAACCGGTGACGGGACCCGATCGATCCGTGGGTTTCATGTTTCAAGAGCCGCGGCTGTTGCCCTGGCTGACGGCGGAACGCAACGTGGCGTTTGGCGTGGCACCCCGACAGCGCAAGGAGGCTAAGGCGATTGCGGCCCGTTTGTTGGCGCAGGTGCATTTGGAAAAAGAGGCGCGGCTTTATCCCCGCCAGCTTTCGGGGGGCATGCAGCAACGGGTGGCCATCGCCCGGGCACTCGCCGCCAATCCTTCGGTGTTGCTCCTGGACGAGCCGTTTAGCGCCTTGGACGCGTTCACCCGCATGCATCTGCAGGCGCTGGTTTTGGAGCTTTGGGAGCGCACGGGGCTGACGATGATTCTCGTCACTCACGAAGTGGATGAGGCGCTGTACCTGAGCGACCGCGTGGTGGTGTTCAGTGAGCGGCCCGCCCGCGTGGCGGAAATCCTCCACGTCCATGTCGAGCGTCCCCGCGACCGCCGCGATCCGCGCCTGCTGGAATTGCGCGGCCATTTGCTGGAGCAACTGCGCCTGGCCGGCCGCTGGAATCCGCGCAAGCCGGAGTACGAAATTTAGCGGGAACACCAGGCGGGCGAAATGATGATAGCCCCTAAAGGACCTTAATTCCGCCAAGGCTTAAGGCTGAGCGGCTGCCGCCTTGGGTTGCCATTCCTTCAGAAAGGCCAGGACTTTTTCCGGGCTGTGATGGTCCCCTTCCTCGAGTTTGCCGGTGTCTTGGGTGGTCAGCATTTTGCCGTCTTCGTCCAACACCACCAAGACGGGCAGGCCGAGGCGCGTCGGGTTGCCATATTCTTTGACGACGTCGGCGTTATGGCCTTGATCAACATCCACCAGCACCACCACGTATTTTTCTTTTAAGAGCGCGGCGATTTGCGGGTCTTTTTCAAACAAACGGTGCAACCGATGGCACCAGCCGCACCAATTGGCGCCGAATTTGAGCAATACCCGTTTATGCCCTGGCTTGGCTTTGGCCAAGGCCTCGGTGATCTGCTGATGCGCGTCGGCCTTGACGTCGTAAATGGCCGGTTTTGCCGTCGAGTTGGTAGCTTCCGCCGCGCTGGCCACTTGTGGAGCCAGACCCACGGCGAGGCTGACGGAGAGGATCGCCAAGCAGGCTAAACTGAGAGAAAACAGTGCGCGCTTCATGGGGTCAACTTAGAGGCAATGCCAGGGGCAGGCAAGTGACATTCCGGGCCTGTGCCCTCAAATGCCCGCGCCGTGTTCGAATAGTTCAACCATCTGTTCCATCACCGCCTGTTCATTGCCGCCATCCACCATTACTTCGATTTGCGCCCCTTGTTCCGCAGCTAGCAGCAACAGTTGCAGCGCGGACCGCCCATCGGCGCGTTTCTCCTTTTTCACCAGCGTGACCCGGCTGTCGACGGCGCGGCAGGCGGCGGCGATACGGGAGGCGGCGGCGATACGGGAGGCGGGGCGATACGGGAGGCGGGGCGAGCGTGGATGCCGTAAGGCTCTTTAACGGTCAAGGTTTGCACGATCATACGGCATCTCCTGCGGTTGGTTGCCCCGCCGCGGATGGGTCTCCTAAACGAGGGTTGTCAAATTGGGTATCCGATTCGGCGGACCAGGGCGCTTGCGGGCCGGCTTGCGCGCGCGCTGATTCGTAAGCCGCGCGGTAAAACTGCCGCATCGCTTGATACTGCTCGGGGGAAAGATGTTGGTGGAACAAGGGCGGCACTTGCGCGAATTGTTCCCAGTTGCCGCCGTTCGGGGCGGCTTGCGGGCGGCGGTGGAAAAGGTCGGAACTAAAATGATTTTGCATATTGGAAATAATTAAAAACGGTTATAATTAGCGTATATGAGGCCCGCGCGGAGCGAGCCGGACGCGCGCGAATACGCTTGGATCAACAGGAAATAACCGAACGTTGCGGCTGGCGAGGGGTGTTGGCCGCTTGGGATCGTATCGCTAATAAGACGATCATATTAATCGTATATACGGCGTTTATTGCGCTAGGTCAAATATTTTTAGATAAAAATTCAAAGGCGCGCGGCCTTTTCACTCAAGGGCGGGTTGCGCGGGTAGTATTCTCGGATCTTCAACTCCAGCGGGGTTGCCTTCAAAAACTTCAGGGTCGCGGCCCATCGTTCCCGCCGCCCGCAATGGAGTTCGCCCGGAGGCTGTCACAGGTGTTACTTTTGTGTGATAAATCTAGGGAAAGGGGGTGGTAAGCGGCTGGTTTTTTAGTGGTTATGAAGTTGTGTTTCCTGGCTGGGGATGGCGCTCGCGGTGGCAAGTTTGGACGAATCGCTATGCGCCGTGATTGCAGGTAGTTGCGCGGCGCTGGAAAAATATTTTTGTTTTTTATTTGACCCTCACCGTAAAATTTTCATAATAACGCTATATTCGGTCGTTAATAAGATTCAATGATCGAATTCGCCATGTTGAGCGATTGGTGTTTGATTGGCGGCGGTCCATGGAAATAGGGTTTTGTCGTGGTATTTGGCCTGTGAAAAAGGCTCAACTTAAGACTAACTCATACCGGTTTCCTGGGTTCGTTTGAATTTTTTTGAATCTATATACGATATAATTAGTCGATAATATGGCGCGTGAGCCGGTTGAAATCGAAAAGCCCAAGCCCGCCACCGAGAGCGAGTGGATCGAAGCGGTGCGGCGCCAAGTCGCCCCATTGCGGTATGGCACGGTGGTGATCACCGTTCACGATGGCCGCGTGGTGCAGATCGAAAAAACCGAGCGCATCCGGTTGGAGAAACGCGGCTGACCCCTTTTACCCAAAACGCCACCACACCCCGTGGAGCGATTGTCGAAAACTAGTGTGTGAACTGACCAGGCCACTGGAAGTTTGCCGGAGCAACCCAAAAAACAACATTAGCATGCAAGCAGAGAACCAACATCCAGTGGCCCCGGGGCCGGTTTTGCCTTTTGTCCAACTTAACTCCCGCCAGCGCCGCCGCGCTGCCCGCCAATGGCGGCGGCTCGGCTTGCTCG
>DBTJ01000094.1:14628-31287 GCA_002306985.1 Verrucomicrobia bacterium UBA1319 | reverse complement strand
CTCGGCTTGCTCGGCGCGGCGGCGGTGATTTCCCCTATGTTGGCCGCTTCCGCCAGCGCCGCCGATACCGCGCCCGTAGGCACCAACACCCAAGCCAAAGCCACCGCGCTCCCCAAAAAGCCGGCTTGGCTGACAGATCTCTCTTTGTCCCTGAAAGCGGGCTACGACAACAACGTGTTCGCCGCCGGCGCCGATCCGCAATATTATCCGGCGAATTACGTCGTGCCCGCGGGCAGTGTGGCCGCGACGCGCGAGCAAGGCTCCTTTGTCACGACCGTGTCGCCCAAGGTTGGCATCAATTTCGCGCCTTTGTTGGGCGATCAAAAAACCCTGCAAAGCTTGTCTTTGGGCTACGCGCCGGACATTGTGACTTATCACGATGAATCGTCGGAAAGCTACAATTTGCACCGGGTAACCACGGGCATCAAAGGCAAAGTGGACGACTTTTCCTTCAACTTGGACAACGCTTTCCACTACATCGATGGCAACAAATACGGCGTGACTTTTCCGGGGGCGTACAACAGCGCCTACGCCACGGCCGCGACGCGGGAGCGCCGGGAGCAAATCCAGGATCGCAGCAAGGCGGTGCTGCAATATGATATTGAGAAATGGTTCGTCCGGCCCACCGCCTCGCTGCTGTACTACGATATAAAGACCGAGCAAATCAACTCCCCGGGCTATCAGAATTATGCCGATCGCTATGACGTCAACGGCGGTACCGATGTCGGCTATCGCGTTACTCCCGAGATCGCGGCCACTTTGGGGTACCGCTACGGCCACCAGGGGCAGCAGCAATATAGCTGGGACACTTCGCTCCTCAGCTCGCCCAGCGATTATCACCGCGTGCTGGCGGGCATTGAAGGCAAGCCGTTCAAATGGCTGAAAGTAGAGTTGCAGGCCGGTCCCGATTTCCGCAGCTATGCGGAAAACACGGCGACGCACATCACGCCGGTGTCCGATAAGGACCTCATCAAATACTACGGTGAAGCCGCTTTGACCGCGGAGATCGATCCCAAGGACACGGTGGCCTTCAAGTATAAACAATTTCAATGGGTGTCGAGCACGGGTCGCGTTCCCTATTTCGACAGCCAGTACGACCTGACCTACAAGCGCAAGCTCACCGACCAATTGGGGCTGGACCTCGGGGCCAAGCTCTCAACGTCTGATTACACCAGCGGCAACGTGGCGAGTAGCTTGCGCGATGACTGGCAATACACGCTGAGCGCCGCGCTCCGTTACGCGGTGAATCCGCACTTGAGCTTCGACCTGGCGTACGCGGTGGATTTGGGCCGCAACGCGCAGGATGAATTGCCCGCCGCGCAGCAACCGGACGACAAGCGGGAATTCACCCGGCACGTCGTGTCATTGGGTGCCACCTTTAAATTTTAACCCGACGGGAATCCGTTCATGAAAAACTGGAATCGTAATTTCTGGATCGCCCCGCTTACTTGGCTCACGGCCTTGGTGGCCGGAACGCTGGCGGCGCGCGCCGCGGATAATCACCTCCGCGTGGGGTATTTGCCGGTCACCGGGCACGCCAAATTTTTCATCGCCCAAGAAGAAGGCTTCTTCAAAGCGGAAGGGCTGGACGTAGAGTTGGTGGAGTTTGCCAACTCGGCTGATGGCCTGGCGGCGTTGCGCGCCGAGAAATTGGATGTCGGGGCCTTCGGCACCACGGCTCCGCTGGTGCATATTTCCAAAGGCGCGGATATCCGCATTATCGGTGGCGTCATGGGTGAGGACGCCGCGCTCGTTACCACCGCCGAAAACGCCAAAACCATCAAAACCATCGCCGATCTCAAGGGCAAGAAAGTCGCCACCGTGCGCCTGGCCACCGGGGACGCGGTGTTGCGCGGCGCTTTGGATGAAGCGAAGATTAGCTGGAAAACCGATCTGCAAATCTTCGAGTTGAAAAGCCCGCCCGCTGTGCTGGAAGCCGTGAAAACGGGCCAAGTCGACGCCGGCTTGGTGTGGGGCCCCCACGATATCCGCGCGGAAGAGCAAGGGCTCAAAGTGGTCATTCGCAGCCGTTCACTCCAGCCGGGGCATCCGTGCTGCCGCTTGACGGTGCTGGTTAAGGATCTCCAGGCCCGGCCCGAGTTGTGGGAAAAATTCCTGCGCGCGTTCTTGAAGGCGGAAAAGTTTGCCCAAGATAATCACGACAAGACCATCGCCGACATTGTTAAGCAGCTCAAGCTGGATCCCGGGCTGGTGCGCAAAGCGTACTATGAAGGGTACCTGGATCAGTCGTCGGATCCCAATCAGGCCGGGGTGGCCAAGTTCTGGCAAACAATGTTGAAGAGCGAGTTTGTCACTTCCGACTTGGACATCAACAAATTCATCGTGGCCAGTGTTTACAAAAACGCTTTGGATCAATTGGCCAAAGAAAATCCAGCCGAGCCTTACTGGAAAAATCTCGAACAAGCTTTTGCCAAGCGTAACGAGCTAAAGACGGCCGCCAAGCCGGGTGACAAACGCTTGAGCTTGGCGCGCGCCGCCGGCACGGAAGAAGTGCCCCGCGTTTCCTGCTGCCGCTAATCCCGAGCGTCAGCCAGGCCCGGCCGCCGGAACATGGTTCCTCCCCGGTGGCCGGGCTCTCAAACCACCAAGCCACCGCCAGGAACTCTGGCCGGCTGATTTTGAAAAAAACCTAATTTAACGCCAGGGGTCCACCCCAGCTTCATATGTCTCAAGCCATTACCGCCGCTCCGGAGATAACCCTGGGCCGCACCGATTACGGTTTAATCCTGCAACAAGTTTCGTTCGAATATGCCGGAGTCCGCATCCTGGAAGACGTTCACCTCGCCATTCCGGCCGGCCAGTTTGTGTGCCTCCTCGGGCCCAGTGGCTGCGGCAAAACCACTTTGCTGCGGCTTATCGCCGGCTTGGAAACGCCTGCGGCTGGGGCCATCACCTCCCACGGGGAGTCCGTGACCGGGCCATCCCTCGAGCGCGGCGTGGTGTTTCAAGATTACTCGCTATTTCCATGGATGAGCCTGCGGGAAAACGTTTCCCTGGCCATCGCCAAGGCGCGGCCCGCCATGACCCAAGCCGAACGCCAAATTCAAGCCGAGGAGTACCTCCAACTCGTCGGTTTGCAAGATGCGTGGCGCAAGTATCCCGGGGAATTGTCCGGCGGCATGCAGCAGCGCGGCGCCATTGCCCGCACGCTGGCCTTGGGCTCGCCCGTGCTTTTAATGGACGAGCCGTTTGGGGCGCTGGACCCGGTAAACCGCGTGAAATTGCAAGACCTCCTGCTCGCCATCTGGAGCGGCAGCGAGCGCAAGAAGACGGTCGTGTTCGTCACGCACGATGTGGAGGAAGCGATCTACCTCGGCGACCGCATCATCATGCTCGGCGCCGCCCCGGGCCGGATCATTGACGATATCACGGTGGATTTTCCCCGGCCCCGCGCGCGGCATGCGCTGCTGGATTCGCGCGAGTTCCAAGCGTTGCGCGGCCGGGTAGCCGCCAAGTTCCATGAGGATTTAATCCGGCGTTTGGAGGCGGAAACCGCCATTCACGGCGTCGCGGAGGGCATTTGATGAACGTATCTGAATCTAAAGTGATCCCCGTTTCCGCGCCCTTGCCGGCTAAGGCTGCCGCGCGGGTTGCGCCGGGCACCCAGCCGGCAACCGCGTTGGTCCTCCGGATTTTGCGGGGCCGCGAAGGATGGCTTTTTCTGGCGGGCCTGCTGCTGCTTTGGCAGTTGGCCAGCACGCATTTGCACCTGTCGAGCAAATACCTGTTTCCCACGCCTTGGGTGACCTTGCGGGCGTTATGGGTTTCGTTGCCGGAACTGCTCAAAGGCACGGTCTCCTCATTTATCATCCTCGTGCCCGCTTATTTGTTGGCGGTCTTTGCCGGGATTGCCTGGGGTTTGCTGGTGGGCACAACCCCCGCCTTGCACCGCATGTTTGCCGCGTTTGCGCGCCTCGCCTCGCCCGTGCCGCCGACGGTTTACATCCCTTACGCCATCGCCTTGCTGCCGACATTTCGCACGGCGGCCGGTTTCGTGGTGTTCATCGGGGTGTTTTGGCCGGTGTTTCTTAACACCACCAGCGGCGCTGCCGCCTTGCCCCAGCGGTATCGCGACAATGCCCGCATTCTGGGCCTGAAAAAGGGGGAATATTTGTGGCGGATCGTTTTCCCGGCGGCGCTGCCGCACATTTTCTCCGGCATGAACGTGGGCCTGGTGTTCTCGTTCATCATGCTCACCGTGGCGGAGTTGTTCGGCGCGAGCGCGGGCCTGGGCCGCTTTGTCCAATATTACGCCGATTACGCCGACTACCCCCGCATGGTCGCGGGCATTCTCTACACCGGACTGGTGGTGCTACTCGCCATTGAGCTGCTCGAACGCCTCAAAAAACGCGCCCTGTTCTGGGTGAAGTGAACTCCGCCATTTCCAAACTTTCTAAGAGAGCTTTTGTTATGAAACTATTAAAAAACTTAATTATCACCCTGGCGTTGGCCGCGGCATTATTCCCGGCCGCCAGAATTCACGGAGCGGATAAACCCGCCGATAAACCTTTAGTCCACCTGCGCGTGGGCCATTTGCTCGTGCCGGGCCAGGCCAAAATATTCCTTGCGAAAGACCTGGGTTACTTTGCCGAGCAAGGTTTGGAGATCGAGTTAGTCGAGTTCGCCAACTCGGCCGACGGCCTGGCGGCGCTGCGCGCGGGCAAGCTGGATTTCGGCACGTTCGGCGCCACCGCGCCCTTGTTCCACATCGCCAAAGGCGCGGATATTCGCATAGTGGGAGGCATACACAACGAGGACGCCGCGTTGATCGCCACACCCGAGAAAGCGGTGCAAATCAAGTCGGTGGCCGATTTGAAGGGCAAGAAAATCGCGGTGGTGCGCCTCTCTTCCGGCGACGCCGCGCTCCGGGGCAAATTGCTCGAATTGGGCCTCGACCCGGTGAAAGACGTGCAAATTTTCGAGATCAAGTCGCCGCCGGCGGTGATCGAAGCGGTGCGCTCGGGCGACGTGGATGCCGGCACGGTGTGGGAGCCCCATATCGTCCGCGCCGAAGCCCTGGGGTTGAAAGTCGTGGCGCGCAGCCATGACCTGGTGCCGGGCCACCCTTGCTGCCGTTTAGTGACGCAGGCCTCCGAATTGGCCCAGCATCCCGAGGTGGTCGAAGCGTTTCTCACCGCGTTATTGCGGGCGGAAAAATATGGCCACGAGCACCGCGACGCGGCGGTCGACATCATCAACCGGTATTTGAAACTAGACCGGGCAGTGGTGGACAAGTCCTATCTGAACGACCAGCCCACCGATCCCGACCTGGCGAATACTATCCGCTTCTGGCAAGTCATGCGCCGGGTGGGTTTTGCGGAACAAGACAAGGACATCGCGGCCTTTGTCGACACCACGATTTACAAACGGGCTTTGGACCGCCTGGCCGCCGCCGAACCCAAGGAAGCCTTCTGGCAAGAGCAGCAGCGCGCTTTCGTCCAACGCGACGTGCCCGCCAAATAAAAGCCCACGGAGAACCCAGCCATGACCTCCAAAGAAATCATTCACAAGGCGATTCGCCTGGAGCCCACGCCGCGCTTGCCGGTGTCGTTGCTTTCGGCGGGGGCGTGGACTTTAAACCGCAACGGGCTCACGCTTGAGCAGGCGTTGAACGTGAGCCCGGAACGTTTCGCGGAAGTCGTCGCTCAAACCAACGAGCTGGCGGGGTGCGACATGGTCTGGCCCGGATCGGGCTACCACAACCTCGCCATTCGAGGCGCCGGGGGGCGGATCAAATTTCGCGTCAAGGGCACGCCGGACGTCCAAGAGCCCATCCTGCGTGGGGATTGGGCTGCTGCTTCGCTCAACACCCGCCGAGTGCAAGACGACCCCGGCGTGCGGTTGCTCGCGAATGCGGCCCGCATCCTGGTCCGGCAAATCGGCGCGCATACCCTGGTGGGCACCAGCCAATGGGCGCCCTTCACGCTCGGCGGACTGGCCTTCGGCGTGGAGCGGCTCATGCGTTCCATTCACAAGGATAAGCCCGCCGTGCACGCCGCTTTGGAGTTCGCCGCCAGCCTGTGCTACGACTACCTGGAGCCGTTCATCGACGCCGGAGTGGAAATGATTTCGCTGGCCGATCCCACGGCGTCCGGGGACTTAATTTCGCGCGAGCAATTCAATGAGTTTGCGCTGCCCTACATCCAGCGGGTCGCCACCAAGATCAAGGCCCGGGGCGTGCTCGTCACGGTGCACATTTGCGGCAATACGACCAACCGCCTGGATCGCATCTCTGTGGCGGGCGCGGACATTATGTCGGTGGATTATAAGGTGAGCCTGGCGGACGCGCGCCGCATTTTAGGGGGCAAGGCCGCTTTTGCGGGGAATTTAAACCCGGTGGCCATTATGCAAAAGCTGACTCCCGAGGGCGTCGCCGAAGCCAGCCGGGCCAGCATCGCCGCCGCCGGTCCCGGCCCGGGATACATCTTGATGCCCGGGTGTGACATTCCCCCGAGCGTGCCTTTGGAAAACGTACAAGCCATGGTGCAAACCGCCCGCGGCTTTGCCCCTGGCGGGGCGCATCCTCCCCAGCCAACCTCTTAACTCAACACCATCATTCATGAGTAAAAAACCAAATATTGCCACGGTTGCCACCCCCAAATGGAGCCCCGGCACCATCTGCATTCAATCGGGTTACCGGCCTAAAGTTGGCGAGCCCCGCATCTTGCCGATTTTCCAATCGACCACCTACAAGTACGAAGACCTCGAGCAGGTCGAGCGCCTGTTTGCCTTGAAGGAAAAAGGCTACAAATACACACGGACGGGCAATCCCACTTTGGCGGCGTTCGAACAGAAAATCACCGAGCTGGAGGGCGGGGTGGGGGCGATTGCCTTGGCTTCCGGCCAGGCGGCCACGCTGCTGGCGGTCACCAACCTGTGCCGCGCGGGGGATCATATTGTTTCCGCGTCGACCATCTACGGCGGCACGTACACGCTGTTCAACAACACGCTCCGCAAGTATGGACTGGAGGCCACGTTCATCGATCCCGAGGCCCCGTTGAAGGAACTGCAAAAGGCGTTTCAACCGAACACCAAAGTTCTCTTCGCCGAGACACTGGGCAATCCCGGGTTGAACATCCTCGATTTTCAAAAGTTCGCCGCGCTCGCCCGCCAGAACGACGTGCCGTTTATCGTTGATAACACGCTCACGACCCCATATCTCTGCCAGCCTTTCGCGTGGGGGGCGAACATCATTGTGCATTCGGCGACCAAATACATCGATGGCCACGCGACGAGTTTGGGTGGAGTGGTGATCGATGGCGGCAATTATGATTGGACCAACGGCAAGTTCCCCGAGCTGACCGAGCCGGACCCCACGTATCACGGCGTGCGCTACGTCGAGTCCTTCAAAGAAGCGGCCTACATTTCCAAGGCGCGCGCGCAATTCCTGCGCGATTTTGGCGGGTGCTGCAGCCCGTTCAACGCGTTCCTGTTCAACCTGGGCTTGGAGACGCTGCATTTGCGCCTGGAGCGCCACAGCCACAACGCGCTGGCCCTGGCGCGGTTTTTGAACAAGCATCCGAAGGTCAATTGGGTCGTGTATCCCGGGCTCGAAGGCAATGCCAACCGCGCGCGGATCCGCAAATATTTCCGCCAGCCGCTGGCGAGCGGCATCCTGACCTTCGGCATCAAGGGCAATATCCAGGCCGCGCGCACTTTTGTAAAACATCTGCAAGTGGCCGCGCTGGTCGTGCACATTGGCGACGCGCGCACCGGCGTGCTGCATCCCGCCACCAGCACCCACGCCCAACTGACCCCGGCCCAGCAACTCACAGCGGGCATCACCCCGGATATGATTCGCGTGTCGGTCGGCATCGAGGATGCCGTGGACCTGATCGCGGACTTTGACCAAGCCTTGGCCCACGTTCGCTAATTTTATTATGGCAGCATCTACCGTTATCAACCAGCCCGCGGCGGAGTCGATCACCGTCAACGCCGCGCGTTATTTGTCATTGAACGAACCGCCCCGGCGTCTCAAGCCTCAATTGGACTTGAAACTGGCGAGCCGCGCGTATTTGCCCCGGGTGGACGATTTGGCCAGCGATTGGGTGGCCCACGTGGCCGCGCCCGCGTTCCGGCTTTATCGCCAGCGTTTGGGGGGCGATCCCATCGAGTCGTTCTGCTCGATTGGCACCGGGTCCGGGCTAGACGTGCTCACCGCCATCGAATTGCTGGGCGCGCGCCAAGTGGGCTTGACCGATGTGCACGCGGAAGTGGTGGCCGCCGCGGCCGGCAACGTTGCGCGCAACCATCTCCCGGCGCAGCCGGTCACGATCGAATCGGGGCACGGCGATTTGCTGGAACCGTTGCGAAAATTCAACCGCCGCTACGCGCTGATTTACGAGAACCTGCCCAATGTGCCGGTGGCCGACGCCGCGGAAATCAACGTGGATCGCAAAAGTTCAACCTACGTGCCGCCGCGCCGCGAAGTCCTGCCGCCATTGGTGAAACGGCAGATGCTCGATTTGCACTATTTGGCGTTGGCGCAGGCACCGGATTTCCTGCAACCGGGTGGCTCCGTGCTCTCCATTCTGGGCGCCCGGGTGCCGCTGGAGGTTTATTTGGAACTCGGGCGGCTGACGGGGCTGGAACCTTCGTTCCTGACTTTTTCTTGGAAGCACCAGGCCGACCCGGAGGAAATCATTCGCGAACACGCCCGGAAGCAAGCCGAGGGTTTTGGCCCCTTTAATTTTTACCGAGCCGAAATACTGCAAAACATCTTCGCCCGCGTGCCAGTGGCGGAATCCGGGGCGCGCGCCTTGGACCTTGAGCGGGAGTTGCGGCCGGAGCGCCTCGACGCCTCCGCCGCGCTCGCCGCTTTAAAAACCGGCCAGCGCATCGCCCACACCGTCGTGGTGCTGCAATCCCGTTTTGGCTCCGCCGCGAAGAAGGCGAACCCATGAGCGCCGATTTGCCCCATATTTACACGCTAATTGAGGAGATTAAGACGGCTTGGCGCCACCGCCAGTCCGCGCCCGGGGCCATTGGCTTGGAAGTGCGCCGAGCGCTGGCTTCACTGGAACCGCCACCGGCCGCGCGGGGCGGGTTCCCTTTGAGCCAGCACCCCATCACGCGCCATATCCATGCCGCCTTTGCGGGGGGAACGCGTGAGACCGCCGCGATCATCGAGGCCTTGAAGCCCGTGGTCTATTGCCTCCCGTGGCAATACACTTACCCCGCGCGCGCCGACGCGCCGGGCTTGGGGCAAAACATCGCCTTCGCCGAAATCATCGGCCCCGCCGCGCCCCTCCCCAGTGAGCGGGTTTGCTTGGGGCTTACTTTGATCGCCCCCGGCACGCGCTACCCGGAACATCATCATCCCGCCACCGAGCTATATCATGTCCTCGCAGGCAGCGCACTTTGGACGGCGGACGGCGAGACCCAGCGCCAGCCCCCCGGGGCGTTTATTTTGCATCCTTCCCAAATAGAGCATGCTATGGAAACTCGCGAGGAGCCACTACTCGCCGTTTACGCTTGGACTGGGCCGGACGTCCGCACCACTTCCGTGTATGCGGCGTCCGCCCCCGCTTTTCGCCAACGCCTCCTCTGAATTCAACCTTATGTCTAACCAGCCAGAAACCTTGTATCGTGCCCTGTCCGACGCGGTCGTCGGCATGGACGAAGAGAAAACCCGCCAACTCTCGGAGCAAGCCGTGCAAACGGGCGTCGACGCCTACACCGCCATCGAGCAAGGCTTGGTCGACGGCATGAATCGCGCCGGCCAGCTCTTTGAAACCGAGGAGTATTTCATTCCCGAATTATTGCTGTGTTCGGATGCCATGTACGCTGGCCTGGACGTTCTGCGGCCGCATCTCAAGCGCGACCATTCCGTGGCCCGGCCCAAAGTGGTGATCGGCGTGGTGGAAGGCGACACGCACGACATCGGCAAAAACCTCGTCAAAATCATGCTCGAAGCCTCCGGCTTTGAAACGATTGATTTGGGCCGAGACATCCCCCCGAAGCGATTTGTCGAGGAAGCCGTCAAGCACGAGGCGCAAGTGATTGCCCTGTCGACGCTGATGACCACGACCATGGACGGCATGGCCGAGGTGATCCAACTGTTGCGCCAGGCCCAGTTGCGCGAGCGCTTCAAAGTCATCGTGGGCGGCGGGCCGATTTCGCAGGCTTTTGCCGACCGCATCGGAGCCGACGGTTATTCCTCGGGCGCGCCGGGCGCGGTGAAATTGGTCAAACAACTGGTGGGCGTCGCCGCCTGAAGGAAATCCCAGTGAACGCGATGACCCCCTTGGAACGTTTCGCCGCCTACGGCAAAGGGCAGCCCATTGACCGCCTGCCATGCGTGCCGATTGTCGGCAACACCGCCGCGCGGGTGCTCGGCGTCAAAGTGTCCGCGTTTCGCGGCAATGGCCGGCTCATTGCCGACGCCCAAATCGCGGCTTACCGGCGGTTCGGCTACGATGTGATCCGGGTCTTCACCGACCTTTACACCCAGGCCGAAGCCATGGGCGCGAAGGTGCATTATCCCGACGACGAAACCGCTTATTTGGCGGGGCCGGCCATTGATTCGGTGGCGCGGATAGCCCGCTTGAAACCGGCCGACCCGTGGCGGGACGGGAATTTGCCCGCGCATCTGGACGCGATGGCGCGGGTCCACCAGGCGGTGGGCCAGGAAGTGCCCGTGAATGGCGCGCTGACGGGCCCGTTCACCACCGCTTCGTTTTTGATTGGCACGGAAAACCTCGCGCGTTTGATGCTCAAAGAACCGGCGGCGGTGCATCAGTTGTGCGAATTGGCCTGCCTGAGCGCCTTGGCCTACGCGCGCGCCATTTTGTCGGCCGGTTGCACGCCCAGCTTGACCGACGCGATGTGCTCCACCACCGTGATCAGCCCGCGGCAGTTCCGTGAATTCGGCTTTCCTTACTTGAAACGCATCATTGATTTTCTCCACAGCCAAGGCCGGGCGGCGACGCTGCACATTTGCGGAAAAACGCGGCCCATCTGGGAGGCCATGGCGGACACGGGCGCGGATTGCCTCTCCCTCGACAATGCCGCAAATCTGGCCGAAGCCAAAAGCAAGGTGGGGCATCGGGTGCGTTTGATGGGTAACGTGCCGCCGTCGGAAATCATGCTGCAAGGCACACCGGCGCAAGTGCGGGAAGCGGTGCGCGCGTGCGTGCGCCAGGCCCACGATAACCCGAAGGGCCTGATTGTGGCCTCGGGTTGCAGCCTGCCGGTGGAAACCCCGTGGAAAAACATCGACGCGATGCTGGCGGCCGTCCGCGAGATCGGCTGGCCGGTCGATCCGCCTTCGTTAAACCAAGCACTCAACTAGCCAGCTGACACTCCCATGCCAAAATCAGTTGCCAAAAAGCGGGCCAAGAAATCCGCGCCGCCTCGCGGAGAGCGGGATTTGTACACGCGGGCCATTCACGCGGGCGAAACCATCGACCCCAGCACCGGCGCGGTGTCGCCGGGCATCCATCCTTCCGCGACGTTTATTTTGCCGGAATACGGCCCCGAGTATTTTGAGGCGGCCCAGTTGCGTGCGCCGGACTCGCCCCACGTCTACGCGCGCTGGAGCCATCCGGACGCCCGCCTGTTGGAGGAAAAGGCCGCCAGTGTGGAAGGCGGCGCGCAGGCCATCGCTTTCGCCACTGGCATGGCGGCCATCTCGGGTGTCTTCATGACGTTTCTCGGGGCGGGCGACCACGTCATCGGCAGTGATATTTGCTACTTGGCGGCGCAGGGATTCCTGGGGCGCTTGCTGCCGAAGTTTGGCGTGGAAGTCACCACCGTCAACGCGTCCAACCCGGAAGAAATCGCGCTCGCGTTGCGGCCGAACACGAAATTGATCTACCTGGAAACGCCCGCCAATCCGTTGCTTCGCTTGACGGATTTGCGCCGCGCGGCCGAGATCGCGCGCCAGGCCGGCGCGCTGCTCGTGGTGGATTCCACCTGGGCGCCGCCGCCCATCCAGTTCCCGTTGAACTGGGGCGCGGACCTAGTCATCCACAGCGCCACCAAATATCTCAACGGCGGCGGCGATGCCTTGGGGGGACTGGTCATCGGCCGGGATGGTGCGCTGATCCAGCGCTTGCGCCAAGAGGCTTTGGTGCATTTTGGAGGGGCCATCAGCCCGTTTAACGCGTGGCTCATCGCCCGGGGACTGGCCACGCTGGCCGTCCGCATGGAGCGGCATTCGCGCGTGGCGGCGGCGGTGGCGCAATTTCTCGAAAACCACGCGGCGGTCGCGCGCGTCTATTATCCGGGACTCAAGAGCCATCCGCAATACGAGCTGGCCCAGCGGCAAATGGCCGATGGGGGCGGGATGATCACGTTCGAGCTGCGCCGGGGCGTGGCGGCGGCGGCTTATCTGGCCAGCCGGGTGCGAATCATTACCCACGCTGTCTCCTTGGGCCACCCGCGCAGCCTGCTGTTCTATTACCCCACCGAGGATTATTTGGATGCCTTGGCGTATCTACCCTCCCCGCAGCGCCAGGCGATCCGCGAGTGGATGGGGACCGGGCTGGTGCGGCTGAGCGTTGGCTTGGAATCGGCGGACGACCTGATTCAAGACCTCGACCAAGCCTTGCGCGGCACGGCTTCCACCGCGGGTTATCGCCGCTATCGCCAATTGAAAATCAAACACGGATTCGCCAAACCATGAGCACGTTGACCCCCAAAGAGCGTTTGTTGCGCGCGTTGCGCCAAGAGGAAACGGACCGGCCGCCGGTGGTCTGTACCGGAGGCATGATGAACGCCGCCATTGTCGAGATCATGCAAGCGACGGGCCTGACGCTGCCCGAGGCGCATTTCGACGCGGCCAAGATGTCCGCCCTGGCCCAAGCGGTCCAGGAGCGCACCGGATTTGAAAATGTGGGCGTGCCGTTTTGCATGACCGTCGAGGCCGAACTGCTGGGCGGCGAGATTGACCACGGCACCTTGGCGTGCGAACCCAAGATCGCCCGCGAGCCGTTTTCCTCCGTCGCGAAAGTCGAATACAAAGACGTGTCCGCGCTGGCGCGGTGCGGGCGGATGCGCGTGGTGGCGAACGCGGCACGGCAAATCGCCCAGGCCAAGCCGGACGTTCCGGTCATCGCCAGCTTGACCGGGCCGATAAGCACAGCCGCCTCCATTGTCGATCCGATGACGTTTTACAAGGAATTGCGCAAAGACCCGGCGGGCGCGGACCGGGTGCTGGATTACGTCACGCGGTTGCTCGCGGAATTTGCCGGGGAATTGCTGGGCCAAGGCGGAGCCACCGCCATCGCGGTGGGCGATCCTTCGGCCACGGGAGAAATCCTCGGGCCCGCCATGTTCGAACGGTACGCGGTGCGCTACCTGAATCAATTGGCCGATCACGTTCACGAACTCGGCTATCCCTTCATCATTCATATTTGCGGCGATTTAAAACGCGTCAAAGGTTTGCTGCCCCAGTTGCGCTGCGACGCCTTAAGCACGGATGCCATGATCAACTTGCCCGCCCTCAAGGCCGAGTTTCCGCAAATCACGACGATGGGCAATTTGAGCACCTTCGCCCTCCAATGGAGCGCGCCCGATAAAATCGCCGCCATGACGCGCCATCTCGTGGCCGACGGCATCGACATCATCTCGCCCGCTTGCGGATTGAGCACTTCCACCCAGCTAACCTCGATCCGCGCCTTGACCGATACGGTCAAAGCGAGTGAACCCCGCAAATAAGCTATGCCGCAAATTCGTTTTCTCCCCCAAAACCGCGTGTTGGAAGTGCCCGTGGGCACCAGCTTGCTCGCCGCCGCCCGCGAGTTGGGCTTGAGCCTTGAAGCGCCCTGCGATGGCGTGGGCAGCTGCGGCAAGTGCAAAGCCAAGGCCAGCCCGTTGAGCGCCCTGCGCGAGAGTTCGCACGAATGGCTCACGCAAGCCGAGCGCGCCGAGGGTTGGGTGCTGGCGTGCCAAAGCGCCGTGGTGGGCGACGTCGAGGCCACGGTCGAGACCTCCTTATCCGATGGCCTAAAAATCCTGAACGACGGCCAGGCGGTGGCGGTGGCGCTTGATCCTTGGGTGCGCAAAGCGGTGAATCCCGCCCTGGGGGTCACGCAAGTTTTTGCCGGGGACCAGGTGCTGGCGATTGAGCCGGGCGACACTGTGGCCCATGTCTACGGGCTCGCCATCGACTTTGGGACAACCACCTTGGTGGTGGCGCTCAATCATTTGCGCGACGGCCGGGAATTGGCGGTGGCCTCCAGCCTCAATCCCCAGGCGCGCTACGCCCAGGACGTGCTTTCGCGCATCCGGATAGGTTCCAAACCGGAGGGGCTGCAAACGCTCCAGCGCGAATTGATCCAGGAATTGAACCGCTTGATCGGCGAGGTCACCGCTTCGGCCGGCGTGGCGACCAGCCACATTTACGAGGCGGTGTTTAGCGGGAACACGACGATGCTGCATCTGGCGGTGGGGACGAATCCCGCTTCCTTGGGCAAGTACCCCTACACGCCCGCGCTGGTGGGGGCGACCCATGAACTGGCGGCTCTCCTGGGGTTGGCGATTTCGCCCCACGGCTTGGTGTATTTGCCGCCAATCATGGCCGCGTATGTGGGGGCGGATATCACCTCGGGCATCCTCGCGACCCGGCTGGCCGAGTTGCCCGGTGTGACCTTGTTTGTGGACATCGGGACCAACGGCGAAATGGTGCTGGCGGTGGACGGGCAATTGACCGCCACCTCGACGGCCGCCGGGCCCGCTTTCGAGGGCATGAACATCGCTTGCGGCATGCGAGCGGGCCGGGGCGCGGTGGAGCGGGTGCAATTCAACGGGGAAGGCGTGGCCGTACGCACCATCGGCGAGGCCGCGCCCATTGGCATCTGCGGCAGCGGCCTGCTGGATGCCGTGGGCGAAATGGCGGCTTATCGAGCCATCGATAAAAACGGCCGGTTCCAAGCCAACGGAGCGAGCGCGGGCAGACCGTGGGCTAGCCAGTGGGAGACTCTGGATGGGGTGGCCGTTTTTCGCTTGGGCGGCCCGGTGTATCTGACTCAAAAAGACATCCGCCAAGTGCAATTGGCCAAAGCCGCCATTCGCGTGGGCATCGAGCTGATGCTAAAAGCAAACAACTTGGGACCGGAGAACGTGGACCGCGTGCTCATCGCCGGTTCGTTCGGTTACCATTTGCGCGCGCCGAGCTTAATCAACTTGGGCCTGCTGCCCCGCGAATTTGCCGGGCGGGTGGAGTTCGTGGGCAATACCTCCAAAACCGGCGCGCAGGCGTTTTTGCTGAATCGGCAGACGCGGGAAAACTTGCGGGCCATCACCCAAAAAGTGCGCGTGCTCGAGCTAGCCAACGATGCCGCGTTCGAAAAAGCCTTTGTCCAAGCCCTCGCCTTTTAAACCCATCACCCTATGGCAAAACCCAAGAAATCCGAATCCAGCCTGAGTTGCTCCGAGTGCGGCCTGCTCAATTGTTATCGCCGCGACAAACGTTTTCCGCCCTTTTGCCTGACGACGCAGGCGGCGGATAAACTGGTGGCCAATACCACCGGGCTTTACCGGGGCAAGGGCCAGGACGCGCGCCTCGCCCGCGCGGCGGCGGAAGTGGAGGGGACGTATTACGGCAAGCTGACCCGCGTGGAGGAAATCATCGCGTTCGCGAATCGGATCGGCGCGCGGCGCATCGGCATCGCCACGTGCATCGGCTTGATCGAGGAGACGCGCATTTTCGTCCGCGTGCTCCAAGCGCACGGGCTGGAATCCTATTCGGTGCTCTGCAAAGCCGGCTCGGTGGACAAGACGGAGATTGGCATTCCGGACGAAATGAAGATCAAAAAAGGCTGCCACGAGTCGATCTGCAATCCCATCTTGCAGGCCCGCCTGCTCAACCGCCAAAAAACCGGATTGAACGTGATCGTCGGCCTGTGCGTGGGCCACGATTCCTTGTTTATCAAGCATTCGAAAGCGCCGGTCACCACCTTAATCACCAAAGACCGCGTAACCGGGCATAACCCCGCCGCCGCCCTCTACACGAGCGGATTCTATTACCAGCGCCTGTTGCAACCGGGCAAGAAATTGTAACGTGGCGCCCACGGGGCGCGCCCAAGTTAGGGGCGCGTTTGCCACGGGGGCGCTCTTAAGCGTTGAGGATTGAGTGGGCGTCATCCCGGCCAACGGTTTTGACAAGGCATTCCAGGCATTTTCTGAGTGTGCACACGCCGCAACTGTGAAATTGTTACACGGGAATGGCTCGATTCCAGGCGGTGGTCACGACGATGTTGCGGGCTTGATGGGATACTTTGCCGGTGAATAGCACCACCGCCTGGCATTGGCCTATTTTTTTGTCAAAGCCGGTTTCCGCGCGCGTGAAAATTCGCAGATCGACGCCTCCTTTGCGGGCGGTTTTCTGGTAATGAGGTTCCAGCCGATCCATGCCGCCGATCAAGGTTACTCGCATATTTTACTCCCGAAAATGGTTGGTGGCGGGCGAACGATTCCAGGGCGCTTTGGCTAGCAAGAGGGCTAAGCCACAGATGTCCGTAATCCCCGCGAAAACCAGCCCGGCACCCACCAGGCCGGAAAGCCAAATGAATTCCGGGCGCACAAACCACCCCAGCAGCACCCCCGCCAGAACCAAGGAGCCGGCGCCGATTCGCACTTGGCGCTCGAGCGAAATGGTTTTGCGTCCCCGCACCACCGGCAGGCCGGCGGCAG
>DBTJ01000094.1:0-14352 GCA_002306985.1 Verrucomicrobia bacterium UBA1319 | reverse complement strand
TTGAATGCCGCCCGCCACCACTTGCGCGCCAGTCAATCCCGCCTGGTGGAGTTGTTCCGCCGCCTTGGTGGCTCGAATGCCCGAACCGCATAGCAAATATACTGGTCCCGACCGGCCCTTGAGAGCGTCCGCCACTTGCGGCAAGCTGAGCCTATCCAGCGGTAGCGAAACCGAACCCACCACGTGAATTTCGCCGAATTCCGCCGGGGTGCGGACATCGATCAATATTCCGTGGCCACTGGCCACTTGGACCGAGGCTTCGCTGACAGTGATACTGCTTGGCATGGGGTTTGAGTGAATGGTTTAAGTTTGCCCCGCGCTTTACAGGGCCCAACCGAGGGAAAGGCCCACGGAATCCTGGCTCATCGACAGGTCGGCGTTCGAGGCGGGGCCAAACGCGTTGCCCGAACCCCGCACGGTTTGTTCAAAGGCGTGGGCGTAAAACGCGCTCAACTCCCAACGCGGGTTGATGTGAAAGGTGAAGCCTGAGGTCAGATGATGCTGCACTACTCCGGGCGCTAGAATGTTAAAATAGGTTTGGTTTTGCGGGATAGGCTGGGTGCTGAAATTGTAACCGAGACGCAGCGTCCACCGCTTATTAAGATCATACGCCACACCGGTTTTAACGGCGGTGACATCGCGCCAGCCAAAACCGGGGCCGTTATTCGAACCCAGTCCATTGCCAAGATTGGCCAGTGACAGTTCATTGCCGACGGATTTGATTTCGCTATAAAATATTTCCTCCACATCCACCGCAAAAGTCAGCGCTGGGATCGGTTTAACCGCGACTCCGAAAGCGAAATTTTGCGGCACATCGAACGAGCCCTGCTCGGCAAAGAGATGGTCATACTTGGAAAATGGCGTGGTAAACACCCGGCTCTGGTAGGTCGCCCCCACCGTCAGCCAGTCCGTTAACTTGCCGGAATAACCGATACGAACGCCGCCGCCGATGGAATGATCCCGGCCCACATCCACCAAGCCGAAGTTCTCCAAGCCATACGCTTTGAAATTCTGATACGCCAGGATTGGCGATAGGCCAAGGGCGTGTTTTTCCGAGATTTTATAGGCCAGCGTGGGGGCCAAGAAAAGCTGGCTCAAATCTACCCCGGCATGGGTGGTGCCGAAACCGGGATTGGCGTTGTAATCGGTGTTCATGCCGCCGTTGCCATAAGCGGCCACGCCAAAGGAAAAGTCCGAATTCAGCGCTTGCCGGTAACCGGCTTCGGGAATCAAGAAGTGCTCTTTGCCGTTGCCTTCAAATTCATGGCCTCCGAGTGACGCGGAGCGGTCCGGCTGAAAATGAGTCAGGCCGAAATCGAGCCGGTTGTCCAGAAACGCCACCCCGGCGGGATTGGCCGCGGTCGCCAGGGAATCCTGGGGAAAGGCGACGGCCGCGCCCCCCATGCCTTTGGCTTTGATGCCGTAGCCAATAATCGAAATAGCCATCGGTGGCAGGGGCGCGGGGGAGCGCGGTGGCGGCGCAAATCAATAAAGCTAACCGAGTGTATGCTTCAAAATGATGGTTCATGGTTTAGAAGTAGGGATTGTGGTTTATGAGCTGTAGCCACCCAAACAGCAAAGACTCCAATCCTGTGGAAATTCTCAATGCCGAAAACCGGAAACGACAGCCCGGGCTTTAATCCTGCATTTAAGTGGACAAAAGCCTTTAACCAATGGGCCAAGCCAGTGGACGGAATCCTCCCGGCGTCCAAGAAAGTCCTCGAGAATTCCTTTAAATGACCCAAAGGCGGACCGCTAATGGCTTGATATAGGCTGTGCACAGTGCGCTGGAGCATGCTGCTGGGTGTTGCGTCAAGTGCCTCCAGTGGACCGGTCGGAACTCTCATGGCGCCCGACTCCAAGAGCCGGCTGCGCCTTACGAAAGGTTGTTTAAATAACGACAAAGTCAATCGTTATTAAAAAGAAAAGAACTTAACCTGGCTAGCGGTTCGCCCTGGCCCCTGTCCATTCGCTTCCGCAGCCCTGCTATGCGGATTAGTTTTGCCGATTTCAGGTGAATTGGTATTTCGGTGTTGGCTGAAATATGCCACAATGGAATGCCGATTACTGAGCTTACTCCGAGTCGATAGCGAGCATTCCACAGGGCGTTTTGTTTTGAAAGCCCCCTAGGGGGCGATTTAACCCATTTTTAGACACGCCGTGAAAAACGGAGTCAAAACTAAAATGGGGCAAAGACGTTAGCCTTTGCCCCGTGTGATAATATGTCAGGTTAGCCTTGCGGGCTCATTGTAGCTCAGCCAATCACTCCCGTGTTCAGGGACGTTTGGCCGCCGCGTATCCGCCGCAGGGCGGCCGCCAACGCGTCGATATCCGCATGGGTGTTGTACAGCGCGAGCGAGGGGCGCACGGTAGATTCCAGTCCAAAACGGCGCAAGATCGGTTGCGCGCAATGGTGCCCCGCCCGCACGGCAATGCCTTCCTGATCCAAAGCGGTCCCCACGTCTTCGGAGCGAAAACCGTCCAAGACAAACGAGAGCACGCCGGCTTTTTCCGCCGCGGTGCCGATGAGCCGCAAGCCGGGGATTTCGAGCAATAGGCCGGTGGCGTAAGCCAGCAGTTCTTGCTCGTGCCGGTGAATGTTTTCCAGGCCAATGCGCAGGGTGTAATCCAGCGCCGCCCCGAGGCCGACCGCGTCGGCCAGATTGCCCGTGCCCGCTTCGAAGCGCGACGGTGCCGGCTGAAACACGGAGCGCTCGAACGTGACGTCGGCAATCATGTTGCCTCCACCCTGCCAAGGCGGCGTGGCGTCCAGCAATTCGGACCGCCCGTACAACACGCCAATTCCCGTGGGACCAAACACCTTGTGGCCGGAAAAGGCGTAGAAATCCGCGCCAATTTCCTGCACGTTGACTGGCAGGTGCGACACCGCTTGCGCGCCATCCACCAAGACCAGAGCCCCGTGGCGATGCGCCATGGCCACCATTTCCCGCACGGGATTTACCGTGCCTAAAGCGTTGGAAACATGGGTGATCGAGACGATCCGGGTTTTGGGTCCCAGAAGCTTCTCGAATTCTTCGAGCAACACCTGCCCCCGGCTATCCACCGGGGCCGGGCGCAAACGCGCGCCTTTTTCGGCCGCCAATTGTTGCCAGGGCACGATGTTCGAATGGTGTTCGAGCCAGGTGACCACGATTTCGTCGTTTTCCGCCACGTGGCGACGGCCCCAGCCTTGCGCCACGAGGTTGATGGCTTCGGTCGTGCCCCGCACAAACACGATGTCGCGCGTGGACGGGGCGTTCAGGAATTTGCGGGCGATTTCGCGCGCGTTTTCGTAGGCTTCGGTGGCCCGGGCTGCCAAGGTGTGCGCCGCCCGGTGCACGTTGGAATTTTCCCGCCGGTAAAACACCGAAATCCGGTCGATGACTGCGTTCGGCTTTTGAGTGGTGGCGGCGTTATCCAGCCAGATGAGCGGGTTGCCCTGCACCTTTTCCGCCAGGATGGGGAAATCCCGCCGGATCGTCTCAGGATCAAACGGCGTCGCGGCGGGCGCGGGCAAATCCGTCACGGGCTCCGGCGTTGGCGCTTGTCCGGGCGCCGAGGCGGGAGCGGGTGGAGGTGTCAGGAAGTAGTATCCCGGCGGATCAGGGCTGGCGCCCGCGGGCGGCGGGTCCCTGAACCAATCGTTCGCCAGTTGGGTTAGCTCCCGGGCGTCGAGCGGTTCTTCGGCCGGGAACGTACCCTCAAGGGCGAAAGGATAGTCTATTTGGGCCATACATAGTCATGATAGGAATTGACGTCGACATTTTCCAGCACGCCGATGGCGTCGTCGGTGAGCACCGCCGCCGAGCAATAGAGCGAAACCAAGTAGGAGGCGATGGTGGTTTGGTCAATCCCCATGAACCGCACGGAAAGCCCGGGCGCTTGCTCGCCGGGCAGGCCGGATTGGAACAAGCCCACGACGCCCTGGCGGGCTTCGCCGGTGCGAATCAGCAAAATGCTCGTCTTGCCCGCCGAACCGTTGTTGGAAATAGGAATCTTGTCGCTCGGCACCAAGGGGATTCCCCGCCAGGTCAGGAATTGGTTGCCAAAGAGGGAGACGGTGGGCGGCGGCACTCCGCGGCGGGTGCATTCGCGCCCAAAGGCGGCGATGGCGCGCGGGTGGGCTAGGAAGAAGGCGGGCTCTTTCCAAACTTTGGTCAATAACTCGTCGAGATCGTCGGGTGTCGGCGGCCCTTTGCGCGTGGGGATGCGCTGGGCGGGGGCGGCGTTCTTCAAAAGGCCATAGTCGGGGTTGTTGATGAGTTCGAACTCCTGGCGTTCTTTCAAATGCTCGACGATCAAACGCAGTTGCTCTTTGGTCTGGTCATGCGGGCTGCGGAACAAGTCCGAGACGCGCGTATGCACGCCGAGCACCGATTTGATGGAGCTGAGGACGTATTCTCGGGGTTTCTCGACGTAATCCACAAAAGCGGTGGGCAAGGGCTGCGTCGTCTTGGTGGTGCACACCACGACTTGCGCGCTTTCGTTTTCTTTGACCCGGTTCACCCGGTAGACACCGGCTTCCACCGGCACCCAGGAAAGGAAACGGGGCAGCCAGCGCGGGGTGATCGCCCCCCATTGGACAATGGTTTTTTGAGTGTTCGCCAATTGGCGTGCGGCGGCGTCGCCCAGCACTCTTCTCTCGAGTTCATCCGACATACAGTACTCCTTTTTGGTTGTTTTATGGGCCGTTGAGCCCTGGTTAATGGTTGGTTTTCAGTAGCGGGGCAGGTTGCGGTCGATGCGCTCAGCCCAGGCATCCACCCCGCCGGAAAGCACGTAAGCCCGGCCGAACCCCGCTTTGCGCAATAGGCGCCAGGCATCCAGGCTCCGCCCGTTCTTGTGGCAATAGACCACTAATTGATCCGCCGAATCGAATTCATGCAGCCGCGCGGGCAGCTCATCGAAAGGCGCGGGAATGGAATCGGGAATGCTGGCGATTTTTCGCTCATGAGGCTCGCGCACGTCGAGCAGATGGAAGGCCTCGCCCGCGGCGCGCCGTTGCTGGAAATCTTCCACCGAAATTAACTGAGCCTGGCCGACATCGGATTCGGATTCCGCGCCGCGCACCTGGCAAAAGGCCTCATAATCGATGGGGGCGGTGATCGTGGGGTTAGCACCGCAAATGGCGCAATCGGTCTTCTTGGCGAAATTCAGCTCGCGGAACTTGAAATCGAGCGCGTCAAAAGTGACAAACCGGCCGTAAAGTGGATCGCCCACGCCCAAAATCACCTTGAGCACTTCCAAAGCTTGCAAAGTGCCCAAAATCCCCGGCAGCACGCCCAGCACCCCGCCTTCGGCGCAGGAGGGGACCAGCCCCGGTGGGGGCGGCTCGGGAAACAAGCAACGATAGCACGGGCCATGCTGGGCATCGAAAACGCTGACTTGTCCTTCGAATCGGAAAATGCTGGCGTAGACATTGGGCTTGCCTAACAACACACAGGCGTCGTTGATCAAGTACCGCGTGGGGAAATTATCCGTGCCATCCGCGATCACGTCGTACTCGCGAAACAAGTCCAGGACATTCCAACTGGCCAGGTGCACCGAGTGGGTGACGATTTCAATGTCCGGATTCAGCGCTTCCAGCCGCTCCCGCGCCGCCTCCACTTTCGGCCGTCCCACATCGGCGGTGCTGTAGAGGATCTGCCGCTGGATATTGGTCAGATCGACCGTGTCAAAATCCACCACGCCGATCCGGCCCACGCCCGCCGCCGCGAGATAAAGGGTCAAGGGAGAGCCCAAGCCCCCCGCGCCAACGCACAATATCTTGGCGGCTTTGAGCTTCTTTTGGCCTTCAATGGTTACCTCCGGGATGATCAGATGGCGGCTGTAACGGAGAATTTCGCTGCGCGAAAGTTTGACGTCGGCGACGCCCCCCGCAATGGCGGGCACCAGCACGATGACATCGCCCGCGCGCACCGGCACTTCCGCGAGCGTTGCGGCCAATTCCCGGGCGTTGCGATCGCCTAGGAAGACGTTGACGAAGTTGCGCAATTTTCCGGAATCATCGAAGATTTGCTTGCGCAAATCCGCGCTACGCTGGCCCAAAGCGAGGAGCGCGCCTTCCACGGTGGACGCTTCTACTTCCACGCTTTTTTCGCCATTCACAAAGCGCCGGAGCGGGGTCGGAATCAGGATTTTTACGGGCATAAAGAGATCTAAATTGGGAGTTAGTGGTGGCTGTCTACATCGGCAAAGTAACCGTCGGAGGCTAAGGCTAAGGCGCGGTAGTCGGCGGATTTCCCGTCCCATACGGAAAAAATCAAATACAAGTACCCCGGCCAGGCGTGAACACGATCGTATTCCGAAGGATCGGATTTATGGTCCGGGTGGCTGTGATAGTAACCAATCACATCGCGTTCGGTTTCCCGGGCGTATTTCTCGACCTGCACTTGAAACTCCGGGGGAATGAGGTAACGCCGGGCGTGATCCTCGCCGTGCGCGTTGGTGGCCGTCCGGATTTCCTCCACCCGCCAAGGCTGGGTTTCGCCATCGCCGCTGCCGATCAAGGCCCCGCAAGCCTCATGCGGGTATTGGGCTTCGCAGTGGCGCCGGATTTCGGCCTCGATGGCCGGTGATAAGGGATGCCAAATGGCTGGGTTCATGCGTTGGCCGCCTCCACGGGGAACCGGTCCAAGTTCTTGAGCACATTGTCGGGCAATACCGTTACAATGACGCCCTGGGTTAAGGCTTGCGCCAGCCGCACGGCCGCTGCGACTGCCGCGCCGCCGCTAATGCCTGCGGGCAAGCCTTCTTCCTGGGCCAGCCGTTGCGTCATTTTTTGGGCGTCTTCGGTGGAGACATCGATTTGTTCCTGGACTAAGCCGGAATCGAAAATCGGCGGGATTTCGGTTGAAAGATAGTGCTTGGTGCCTTCAATTCCATGATAGGCGGCATCGGGCTGGATCGAGATCCGCCGAATATCCGGATTCAACTCTTTCAAGCGGCGGCTGACGCCGGTGAACGTGCCGCTGGTGCCCATGATGGCGGCGAAATGCGTGATGCGGCCGCCGGTTTGCTCCCAGATTTCCAGGGCGGTGCTCTCATAATGCGCCCGCCAATTCATGGGGTTGCTGTATTGATCGAGAAAGACGTAATGCTCCGGATTGTCCTCCGACATTTTGCGGGCCACCGTCCGCGCGCCATCGCTGCCTTCCAGCGGATCGGTCAGGATAAGCTCCGCCCCGAGCAGGCGCAGCAATTGTTTCCGGGCGGGGCTGGCGTTGGCGGGCATGGTCAGGGTCACCCGATGCCCCCGCGCGGCCCCCAGTTGAGCCAAAGCGATGCCCGTGTTGCCGCTGGTGGAATCGAGGATCCGTCGCTGGCCTCCCGGCAACAGGCCGCGCGCCTCGGCGTCGCGAATCATCCACAGCGCCGGCCGATCTTTCACCGATCCCGCCGGGTTCATCCATTCACATTTTACGTGAATTTCCACCGGCCCCGGGGCAATGCGCCGCAGACGGACCAGCGGTGTGCCCCCCACGCCGTGATCCCAAGTTTTCGGCAAGCTAGAATTTAAAGTCATGAAAGCGTTTGGATGTTAATAGGAATAATTAGATAATATAATTATTATTCCGGATTAAAATTACTGATTTTAACTTCGCATTAGAGAAAAAACCGCAACCCAAAGCTGATTAAAAAGAGCCCCTTGAAGTTGAAATTACTGCCGGCTCAGCTAGCGATGCGTACTCGCGCCACTCGGGAACAGTGGCCCACCACCGTATCCATCGGACAGTTCCCTTTTAATATACTATCAGACAGATCGTATATAGGTTGTTGATGACGTGGTTTCCTCCAGTTATTCAGTTTGCGAGCGCCTGCGATAGCGGGCCGCGACGCCCCCCGGACCGATTGGTTATAATCTATCATATAAGTCGTATATACCTCAGTTCACAACAGTCCGTCAAGCCTCCGTCGTGTTTTTTGTTCCCAGACAATCTTGGTCAACGTTGAAAATGTGTTGTAACATACTTGTATACAGCTATATATGAATCTATAACAGGCGTGGTTAATTTAATTTGCAGGCCGATATAAAATTGGGCCAGATGATCGGTGATTCGCGAGTAAAGTTAATCGGCAAAGGATAGTTTTCGGAGTTTAGAATGGATTCATCCCGCTGCGATACAGCTGTTTTAAGCGCTGCAAGGCTTCAGGAATTAATTTATAATACATTATAAACCAGTAGTATATGCGTGTAATGTGCCAGAGTGCGCAGGTGTGCGTTGCTTCCCAGGCAGTCAGCCGACTGGCAACGGATGCCACGTTTAACTCTGGAATTCGCGGGTAATGGACAAAGGACGGAATCCGCTAGAAATATTTGACAAAACCGATGCGATCTCGGTAATATATCGACGTATATAGTCGTATTAAAAAACAACTCATCATCCAGGCTTGCTCGCCTGGAAAAGCGTCCTTAAGAAGCCGAATTGGAATCCTGGCAACGGTTAACCCATAAAACCACAACATCGTATTAAAATACGTCTAATCAGATCGTAATATGCCTGGTTTATCGCACCGTCAGAGTTGGACTCGACTTTTTACTGATCCGGCGAGGTTGGGGCGGATGACTTCAGTTCCGGCTTGCGAGCTAACGGCCTCCGCTGGTCCAAACCGCACCTGAGAATCGTACCCAACGTCAATTACTATGGCCTTAATCAAACTCTCCCCGCCCGCTAATTTACGCCGCCCCTCACGTCCCAAACGCCATGATACGGCCTGGCACCAGGAGACCCTGGAGGAGGCGCTGCCGGGGTTGCTGCAATCCTACCAAAAGGCGGGCGGCTTGAATAATCGCGATGTGGACAATCTGCCGTCCAAACATGCGATCGGCCATCTCTGCGAAGGTCTGCTGCAAATCCTATTCCCCGGGTTCCACGACGACGACGCGGTGGGAAAAAGTTCGCTGGAGGAGTTAACTGCCGCCCGTTTGTTTAAAGTCATTGGCGGCTTGACCGACCAAGTACGCAAAAGCGTGCGCATCGGCAATCCCGACAAGCCCACCGGCAAAACCGCGCCCATCGTGCGCGCCTTCTGCCGGGCATTACCGGAGATTCGCGAATTATTGCGGTTGGACATCGAGGCGGCCTACGACGGCGATCCGGCCGCTTTGCGCCGTGAAGAAATCATTCTCTCCTATCCCTTTGTGGAAGCCATCGCCATTCAACGGCTCGCTCACCAATTGCATCGACTGGACGCCCCGGTGATTCCCCGCATGATGACTGAATGGGTGCATGGGCGCACGGGCATCGATATCCACCCAGGCGCGCGCATTGGCAAGCGATTCTTCATCGACCACGGCACGGGCGTGGTGATCGGTGAAACCTGCCGCATTGGGGACAACGTTAAAGTTTACCATGGGGTGACCCTCGGCGCGCGGAGCTTTGTCAAAGACGAGGAAGGCCACATCATCAAGGGCGGCAAGCGGCATCCCGATGTGGGCGACAACGTGACGATTTATCCCAATGCCACCATTTTGGGCGGCAAAACATACATCGGCGACAATTCCACCATTGGGGCCAGCGTCTTCCTCATGCACAGCGTGCCCGCCCATTCGCTGGTGGTTTATGAGGAAAAACAATGGGTGGTGCGCGACAAAACCCGCCGCACCCAGCCCGCCGACTACGATTACTCGATTTAGTGGCTCCTCGCATGCGAATCCAAATTATCTCCGATCTCGTCTGCCCCTGGTGCTACATCGGCAAGCGCCGCTTGGAAGCCGCGTTGAAACTGTGGCCGGAGGCCGGCCCCCACCCAATCACCTGGCACCCGTTTCAATTGAATCCCGGCCTGCCCGCCGTAGGCATCGAACGCGCCACCTATCGCCTCCAAAAATTCGGCAGCCGGGAAAAGGCGGCGGAGTTAGATGCCCAGGTCGCCGCCGCGGGCAAAGAGTTGGGACTTGAATTTCGGTTCGATTTGCAAATTCGCACCCCCAACACGCTCCTTGCCCATCGCCTGGTGTGGCTGGCGCGGGATACGGGACGGCAGGAAAGGCTCGTGGAAGCTTTGTTTCGCGCTTATTTCACCGATGGCAAAGATCTTTCCCAGCGTGGCGTTTTAGTGTCAGTAGCCGTCGACGCCGGATTCGAGGCGGCCCGGGTTGAGGCGTTTTTAGACTCCGAACAAGGGTTGGCGGAAATCGCGGGAGAAGAGCGGGAAGCCCGCAAATTAGGGGTCTCCGCCGTGCCGTGCTTGGTGCTCAACCACCGTTTGGTGGTGGTGGGGGCCCAGCCTGCCGAAGCCCTATTGGAAGCCTTCCAAAAAGCGGCCATTAATCCCACCGCCGCCCAATCCGCTTGCCCTGCGGTGGGTTGAAGTCATCCTTTCAAACTCAGTCGGGAAATGCGCGCGCCAAGCTCGCGGGCAAAGCTGGCGGCGTTTCAATCAAGACGCTGGCTCCGGCGGTCGTAAGTTCCTCCCGCGAGCCGTATCCCCAGAGCACCCCCACGCCGGTAACCTGGTTGAACTTGGCGGCAACCATGTCGTACAGGCGGTCGCCAATCATCACCACGGGGCCTGCCGCGGGGTGCGGGCGCTTCAAGAGGTGCGCCAAAAGCTCCCGCTTATCACTCCGCGTGCCGTCTAATTCGCTGCCCTCAATGACCTGGAAGAATTCGTCCAATCCATGATGCGCGATGATTTGCCGCGCAAAAATCGTGGGTTTGGAAGTGGCGATGGATAAGCTGTGGCCTGATTGCCTTAACTGGCGCAAGGCTTCGACAATACCGGGATAGAGTTGGTTCTCATAAATCCCCACCCGGCGAAAGCGTGCGCGATATTTTTCAATACCGCAAGCCAGTTGCTCCTCAGCCGCGCCGGGCATCAGTTGCGCCAAGCTTTCGCGCAAGGGCGGCCCGATGCACCCGCGCAAGCTTTCCGCGGGCGGCACCGGATATCCCAGTTCGCGCAACGCGTATTGGATCGACTGGGTGATGCCGGGAAACGGGTCGATGAGCGTGCCGTCCAAATCAAAGAATAAGCGCATGGCATTCACCAACCTTTTATGACGCCGCCCTGAAATTTCTCCCGCGCGGCGGCGTAGACTTCTTCCGCCTGGTACGCTTGGACAAATTGCCGGACCGCCGCGGACTGGACGTTGTCCTCGCGCGCCACGATCAAATTCACGTACGGGGACTCTTTGTCTTCAATAAAAAGCCCGTCCCGCGTGGGGATCAAACCCACTTGGCTGGCGTAGGTGGTGTTGATGATGGCCAAGTCCACATCCGCCAAGGCGCGCGGCAATTGGGGCGCTTCCAATTCGACCACTTTAAAGCGGCGCGGGTTGGATTCGATCTCCAGCACGGTGGCGTTCAAACCAGCGTTCGCGCGCAACCGGAGCAAGCCTTGCTTCTCCAAGAGCAAGAGTGAACGGCCCAAGTTCGTAGGGTCGTTGGGCACCGCGATTTGGGCCCCATCCGGCACTTCGGCCAGGGTCTTATGGCGTTGGGAATAACCCGCTATGGGATAAACAAACGTGCGGCCCGCGACGGCCAGCCGGTAGCCGCGATCCTTCATTTGCTGCGTGAGAAAAGGCTGATGCTGGAAAGCGTTGGCGTCGAGCGAGCCATCCGCCAGCGCGGCGTTCGGCGTCACATAATCGCTAAACGCGATCAGTTTGACCGCCAGCCCAAATTTCTCGCGCGCGATGCGCTGGGCCACTTCGGCCACTTGCTCTTCGGTTCCGGCGATGACGCCTACCTTGAGTGGCTTGGTCGCGGTTTTTGGCTGGCACCCAGTTGCCAATGCAAGCAATAAGACGGCCAAGGTTAATGCAATGAGAGGTTTCATAAATTCATGATCGATGATCCAGTTTGCGCACTAAAAATTCACCCGCCATTTGGATGGCTTGCACCAGCAACCAAAGCAGCAGCACCACGGCGGCCATCATCACCCCGTCGAATCGCTGGTAACCGTAGCGGATGCCCAAATCCCCCAGACCGCCACCGCCGATAGCCCCGGCCATGGCGGAATAGCCGACCAGTGTCACCAGGGTGAGCGTGGCCCCGTTAAGCAGGCTGGGCATGGACTCTGGCAACAGCACTTTCCAGACTATTTGCCCCGGGCTCGAGCCTAACGATCGCGCGGCCTCGATCAAGCTGGCGGGCACTTCCATGAGGGAAGCTTCCACCAAGCGCGCGATAAACGGCGCGGCGCCCAGGCTGAGGGGAACGATTGCCGCCACCGTGCCAATCGAAGTTCCCACCAACGCGCGGGTTAGCGGAATAATGGCGACCATCAAAATAATGAATGGCACCGAGCGGGCCGCATTGACCACAAGCCCCAGTGCCCGGTTTAGCAGCGGCCGCGCGAGCAACTGCCCCGGTTGCGTCAGAAAGAGCAGCACCCCAAGGGGCAGGCCCAAGAGCATTCCGATGCCGCCTGAAGCCAGCACCATCAGCCCGGTTTGGCCGGAAGCTTCCAGTAATAACCCTAGTTTTGCGGGGGACATGATTTGATGGGCAAATACGCCCGGTTCTTCATTTCAGAAAACGCGCGGATCTTTCCCGGGTAATGGCCGTGATTTTTAGGATGTGGATTCGAGATTTGTCGAACTGGCTGGCGTTGCACTTCGGCTGCCAGCCGGTCAAGTCACTCGCGTCCAAGCCGCGATCATGGGAAACGAAGTGACTTGGGCACGCGCCGCGTGGATCTCGTTTTCCAGCCGTTCGGCCAAGGAATCGATTCCGATGTCGCGAGCGGTTGCCAAGCCATAAGCCTCGATTTTGGGCAACAAACTGCGCACGGTGTCCGCGTAATGCTGGTACAAACCTCGCAATTGGGGGCCGCCACCCACGACTTGGAACAGGCGCATCGTGGGACCCGGCAAACCGGCGGCCAAAAAGGTGGAGTAGAGATGGCCGCCCAAGTCCAGATGCGTTCCTCCGCGCCGAAAGGCGCCCGTGATCCATTCGCCGACTTGGCTAAACAAGGGAATTTCGGGAACGGCCCGCAGGCCCGCGCTCATATCGGTTTCAATAAAAGCCAACACGCCGCCGGGCTTCAACCATTGGGCGGCGCGGGCCAAAAGGGCGGTGGGATTGGCCTGATGGATCAACACCAAGCGGCCGATCACCGCGTCGAAGGGTTCGTGCGGCTCGAAACGTTCCACGGTTTCTTCCACGAAATTTACCTGAGACAAGCCGGCTTGCTCGGCGCGTTCTTTGGCCAGTTGCAGCACCAGGCCGTCTCGATCCACCCCGAGGATGGAGCCGGAGGCGCCCGCCAAATGGGCGGCGACAAACGATACGTCGCCCGCGCCGCATCCCAAGTCCAGCACGCGAAACCCGGGCGCGATGCCCGCGCTGCGCAGCACCTGTTCGGTGACCCCTTGAAGATAGCCCGCTTGCTGCACCAACCGCTGCCGTTCGCCCGCGCTGGCGCCTAGAACATAACTCGCACTCATATAAGAATCGAAAAAAATCCCAAGAAGTCCACCGGCCCCAGAAAATAATCCTGGCTTCCAGCAACTCCTACTATATACGTCTATAAATATCGTATATAAAAACGGAAAGCAAGCCAAACTCGCGGGCCGGACTGTAAGTCGCCGCAGTTGAAGCGTTAGTTTTTGAGCGGATCAAGCCGATTTTTGTATTGAGAAACGGGGCTATCGTTGGAAATTATTGTGGTTTAGTTAGATCCAATAACAAACAAGCTTAACGCGTGGGGGACTCGCAATTATCGGTTAAATCCCAGGTGCGAGGGAAAGGATGGGGTGTGGTAAAAATCAGAACTTGCTGCGAGCGGAAACCAGAGGCGGACTCTGCCGTCCACCTCCTCTCCGCTCCGTTCCAATAAACCAGACGGGGGAGGACGTGCAAGACGGCTGTTTAATCTGTTTCTAACATGCAGGGGACAAGTTAGATCGCCATTTTGGATGGACTGGGTTACGGGTGGCAGCTGGGAGGGGGCGATTGTAGCCGCCAGGCCCCAAATAAGCCTGGGAATTAATAAGAAAATAGAATGATAATAATAAACAATACTAAAATATGAGAATAAATTAAAAATAATTTTGACTCATATTCGATAATCTCTATTATCCCGATAGAGTATTACGAGAAATAAACTCTGAGTGAGTGATAATCGAAAGTGGCGAGTGCCTAGCCAAGCCGGCCTGAAACTTCGATTGGCTCCCTAACACCAGACCACTGGACCACCGAGATCAAATTTAAATTATCGCATAAACTGACCAGTCACCTGGAGGTTTTCATGACTCAATTTTTAACCAAACATCATGAAACCCAGTCGCCGCTACCCCGGCCAAGAATCTAAACCGCAGTTTCCGGTCCCGTCACAATCCTTGTCCTCCGCTTTCGTCCCTTGCGTTTCCACATCAGAACGCAAACCAATAGCAGG
>DBTJ01000088.1:1841-2839 GCA_002306985.1 Verrucomicrobia bacterium UBA1319 | reverse complement strand
TGGGGAGGTTGGCGCTAACGCCCGAATATCGGCGACCCCAATCCGTATAACTTTGCCCCTGCAAACCACGGCCTACGATGGCGATTTTATCCCCGCCAGTACGGGTGGGATTAGCCACGACGATTTTTAAATCGGCCGAGTTGGTATCCAGCGTTTGCCGCACCATGAGCCCGCCGCGCGACCAGTCATCCAGGCCGGTTATGCCGGTGATCTGGACCTTGCGGTCGAAATCTCCGGTCAAGGTTTCATACGCGAAATGCAATTGGTCGCCCGAGGTGACCATGGTTCCGCTACCCCCCGCGGTGATTAGGTATTTCCCGGATTCGTAACTCGCCAGGGAACCGACGAGCGTGGGGTTCCCGATGTCCGTGGCGGTAAAATTACCCGCCAACGTTGAATCCAGCGTTAAAGCGATTTGGGTGTTTTGGGCGATGCTGTTGCCCGCCAAGTCTTTTACCCCGTTGATCGTTAGGGTCACCGAATTGCCGGTGAGCGAGCTGGTGGTCAAGATCACCGCCGTGCTTTCTTTCACCAGGGTGGCGCCTAAAACCGATCCGGCGCTGAGGGTGTAATTGGCGGTGTTCGTCGCGGAAGCGGGGTCCATAATTCCATCATAAGCGATCCCGATGGTGGTGCGCAGAGCGGCGGAAGAAGCCACCACCGGCGGATTGGCGTCCGTCGAGACGGTTAACTGCACTTCATCGGAAGTGACGGATTTGCCGCCGGGCAACGTGACGAGGCAACGAAACTTGCCGCCGTCGCTCGTCGAACTCAGCACGCTCGTGGTGTACGTGGCGGAGTAAGCGCCCGCGATATCCTGTTGGTCTTTCTGCCAGCGGTAGGACAAGGGGCCAACGCCGGTTAACGTGACGGTCACGGTGAACGTGGCTTTGTTACCGACGGTGGTCGTGACTGGCGATGGTTGTTTCGTAATGCTGATGGTGTCGCTATTGTCCGGGTCGCCGTAAGCGCTGAAATATACGGCGGGGGTTGGCTCC
>DBTJ01000088.1:0-1610 GCA_002306985.1 Verrucomicrobia bacterium UBA1319 | reverse complement strand
AAGCGCTGAAATATACGGCGGGGATTGGCTCCAGCAACGAGGCCGCCGTGCTGTCGCCCACTTTGCGCCAGGCGACTTTCACGTAATCGCCGCCGCCGCCTTCCGCGTGGACGGCTTCGAGGTAGTAAGTCTGGCTGGCGCTCAGGGTTTGGGCGCTGGAAGTCTGCCCCGCCCCGCTTTCTTGAAACGCGTTACAGCAGCTGGTTTCCTCGCAGATCGGCTGCGCGTTGGCGGGGTCCCCGTCCAAGCTCAAATACAAGCGGGAGGCGTCATCCGAACTGATGAAAAATTCGTAGTCGCCACTGGTGGGGGGCTTGAAATAACCCGAAATCCGGTCGCCGTAATGATCCCCTAAGCTGCCAAAGAGGGAATTGTAATCCAACTCCCCAGCCGTGATGGCGGTGGTATCGAAAGACGCTAGATAGGAGTTGGTCATCGGCATATTCGGGTAGTTCGTGGCCGTGAGCACGCCGTCCACCCCGTCGGTTTCCATATTCGGATAAAAATCCCAAGCCAGGAAACCTTGGGTCAGCGTCGGCCCCTTGAAGGTGGCCTTCGTGTTGGCGGCGATCGCGTTGCCTTTGGCGTCCTGCACCCCGTTCACGGTCAACGTATAGGCGGTGCCGGAAGTGAGGTTGGCGCTGGTTTGCAGTACGACCTCATTAGTCCAAGCGACCATGGCTTGGGCAATGGTGGCGCCCGCTAATGTATAATTGGCGGCATTACCGGCGGTGGTTGGATCCACCCCGGTGGAATAGACCAAACGGATTAGATCCGGTCGCGTGATGGCCGAGACCTTAGTGAGCGTGAGCGATTGAGCCTGCCCCGCTGGAACGGCGGCGGCTAGCATCGCTAATACACAGAGTGATGTTTTTGTCATATAGTTGGGGTCCACATTGTCAGTTGGTATGCGAACGCGCACCCAATGGTTCTAGATCTTCCGGGACTGTTTGCACTGGGTTATAGGGTGGCAAAATACATCAGATCGATCTCCGTGTGATATGACGCAAATGGGTTATGCCGAAGCTGATGGGAAAATGGGGCGTTTTTTTGGGGGTAGGGGTTGTTGTGGTGTAAGTATTTAGTAATAAAATGATTGGAATATAATTAACGGGGTTTAGGGGGGCGCAGGCTTCCCGGATATAAGCTGGTCGCATGGGGACGGGGAGAAACTTACTGATCAGTCCATAAGCTAGGATGTGGTTCCAGGCGAGGAATTGGATTGTCCCGACTAGGGGCGAGCGGGGGGAAATGCCTAAAACGGACTTTGACTGAGCGAGCGTCGCCACTGGGAAGGCGAAGGGCCTGTCCTGGGGTACGGTTTATCCTGCGGTCCGATTAACCGGCGCCTTTAGCAAACGCCGCCACTGGGGCGGGATGGCCAGGGAAGGGGGGTAATAGTGGCGCAATCGGCGCGGACGGGAGCGGAATTGCGCGCTTAGGCAGCGCGAAAAAATAATTTGAGCAATTAGGGCGCGGAAATTTTGCTGGCTGGCAAGACGTGAACGAGGAGCATATCCGCGGGGATCGGTAACGAGTTCACAACGCAGCCAGCAGGCAAAAGAGCCAGCAAGAATGCTCCGATTATTTTTTCGCGCTGCCTTAGTGAG
>DBTJ01000187.1:41927-50824 GCA_002306985.1 Verrucomicrobia bacterium UBA1319 | reverse complement strand
GCCCCTCCGGCCGCGAAGCCTACCCGGGCGACGTGTTTTATTTGCACAGCCGCTTATTGGAGCGTTCCGCCCGTTTGAGCGAGAAAAACGGAGGGGGCTCTCTCACTGCGCTGCCGATCATCGAAACGCAATTGGGCGACGTTTCCGCCTACATTCCGACCAACGTGATTTCCATCACCGACGGTCAGATTTTCCTGGAAACCGACTTGTTCTATCAAGGCGTTCGTCCGGCTATTTCGGTTGGTATCTCGGTGTCGCGCGTCGGTTCGGCGGCGCAAACCAAAGCCATGAAACAAGTGGCTGGCCGCATTAAACTCGATTTGGCCCAATTCCGCGAATTGGCCGCTTTCGCCCAATTCGGCTCCGATCTCGACGCCAAGACCCAGGCGCAAATCGAGCGCGGCAAGCGCATCGTGGAAGTGTTCAAGCAAGGGCAATACAACCCCTTGCCGCTGGAGGTAATGGTGGCGGTCCTATGGGCCGTGCAAAATGCCGTTTTCGACGATGTCCCGGTGGAAAAGGTCAAAGATTGCCAAACACGTCTGACGGAATTCCTCACCGGCCGGAAGACGGACTTGATGACGAAGATCTTGCGGGAAAAAGCCTTAAGTGACGCGCTGGTGGCGGAACTCAAGGCGGCTTGCGCCGAGTTTAAACAGACTTACAAACCCTAAACCGGCGGGTTTATTGAAAAAACGGGGCCTCAATAGGGTCCCGTTTTTTTGTGCGCCGGTCCTCAAACGGCATGGTGGTCGCATCTGAGCACATCGACGGAGACATTCAGAATGTGATTTCCGCCGCCCACAATCACGCCTCGCACCGGGCTTACGTCACCAAAGTCACGGCCGCGAGCCACCGACACATGGCGGTCCGAGGGCAACACGTTATTGGTGGGGTCGAGTTCGATCCAGCCATGTCCGGGGCAGTAAAACGCGACCCAGGCATGCGAGGCATCCGCGCCTACCAGTTTGGGCTGGCCGGGTGGCGGCTGAGTTTCCAAATACCCGCTTACATAGAGCGCGGGAATTCCGGCGGAGCGCAAGCAGGCGATTTGTAGTTGCGCAAAATCCTGGCATACTCCCCGGCGTTCTCGAAATACTTGATCGACGGGGGTGGCGACATGGGTTGCCTTGGGGTCGAATTGGAAATCCGTGAAAACCCGCCGGGTTAATTCGCTGGCCGCCTCCAAAACCGGTCGGCCCGGCGCGCAAGAAACTTGGGCGTATTCGGCGTATTCCTTGCGGCAGGCGATGAGGGGGGATGCATGCAAAAATTCCACCGCCGCGCGGTCATCCGCCAACGCGCTGGCGGCGAGCAGACCTGCGATTTGCTCGCAGGGGGGGGTATCCGCGGGCGCGGGATGGTTGGCGGGCCAGCACTCGACTACGCTATCCGCGGTGATTCGCCAACGCCGATGAACCCCTTCCAAGGTGACGAAGACCGATTCGTTGCCATAATAATCCAAATGGCTATGCACGCTTTTAGGTTGGGGATCGAAAAACAGCTGATGTTCCAAGCAACGCTGGCGGCCGTGGTTGAAAGGGGTCAGGCGCAGCAAATGATGCGAGACGGACACATCTGTCTCGTAAACGTATTCCGTGCGATGTGAAAGGTGGAAACGCATCAGTTGACTTGGGTGTTCGCGTGGCTGAAGTAGCGATGGGTGAGGGTGTTGGAAATATCCCGCAATCCCGCGGCCAAGCGCGGCAGAAATTCCGCGAGTTCGGAGCCGCCGGCATTTTGCCGGGCTTCGACCATGCCCTCCAAACCAGCCCCGGCTAGCAACTCAACGAGGAGTTCGATTTGACGGACTTCAGGCAAAGCTTGGTGTCCCTCACGCGGCAATTGCTGGAGGTGTTCCTTCAAGGCGGCTAATTGAAACGCCAGCGCGCGCGGATTGGTCTCGTCGGCTAGCAGCAAGTCCAGCACGGGCAGCCATTGAGGCTGGGCGAAATAACGCCGGCGATACGTCATGGAACTATCGGCGATTTCCAACATGGCTTCCAAAGGCGAGCTGTACGCGTCTTCGGCGCTCAGGCCCGCTTGCGCGAGAGTCACGGCGTTAATGGCCCGTTCGAGCCGTCGGCCGATATCCAAAAAGCGCCAGCCATGGCCGCGAGTCATATTTTCCATTTCCATGCCGCTGAAGGCGGCCAGATGGACGATCAGCTGGTTCAAGTAGGCGAGCGCTTGCGCAGCCTGCGCGCCTTTGGCGAGAGTGGACGGCTCCTCCCCGAGTTTTGCGAGGATGCGCCAAGTGTCGCCGGAAAAACGGTCCCGCAAGAAAAAGGCCAGCTGACGTAAACGCGCCAGCACTTCCCGCGCGGTGCCCTGGGTGTGCGATTGGTACACGCGCTGCAAAATTTCGTTTTCGAGCGATTGTAGCGAAGCGGGTTGTTGAAAACGCGCGGGCAGCAAGTCCAGGTGGACCAGCAACCGGGCTAGCGCCGCCAATTCTTGCCCCATTTCATTGCCGGTTTGATCCGCCAGCCGGGCCAGCACGCAGCGATACACGCGAATCATGTCTTCGAGCCGTTCCGCGTACCGGCCCAGCCAGAAGAGATTATCGGCCGACCGGCTGGGTACTTGGGACGGGTTGCGTTCGAGCCGAACGATTTGGCCCGCGGGCGAGAGCAAGGTGACCGGCGGCACCGAGGCGGTCGAAACGATCCAGGTATCCTTGGTTACGCCCGAAGGAATCGGGACGCCGGTGTCCTCTTCCTGATCCAGCAATTGGACAATCCCGCCGGGCATCACGGTCCAGTCTCCCCGCGCCGCGGTCATGAAGACGCGCAGTACGTATTCGCGAGGCTCCAGCCGGCCTTCCGCCAGCGAAGGCGCGGTCGCGGTTTTTAAAATCGCCTGGCAACAATATTGGTAGGGATTTTCCTGGATGGACCGGACCAGTTTTTTGCGGCGATCCGCCGTCAAGTTTTGCGGCCAGATCACTCGGTGCGGCAAGCCGGGAAAAGCCGGCCGGACGACATGGGTGTCGAGTCGTTCCAGCGTGTGCGCCATGCCTTCGGGTTGGCCGCACCACCATGTTTCCAAACTGGGCAGTTCGGGGTCCGTGCCGAGCAAGCGACGGCAGAGCGAAGGTAAAAACGGATACCAGGCGCTGGCTTCCATCATCGCGGACCCCGGGAGGTTGGCCACGGTCACTTGGTCGCCGCGGATGGCTTCTAACAACCCCGGCACGCCCAACACCGAATCGGCTCGCAGTTCGAGCGGGTCGCACAAACTGTCTTCCAAGAACCGGAAGATGACCTCCACCCGCTGGAGGCCTTCCAAAGTTTTGATAAACACGCGGCGGTCGCGCACCGTCAAATCCGCGCCTTCCACCAAGGTGAAACCCAAATACCGCGCCAGGAAAACATGTTCCGGCCAGGCGGCGTTGAAAGGTCCGGGGGTAAGCAGAACGACGTTGGGATATTCTTGGCGGTTGGGCGCCAAACCGCGCAACATATCGCGCTGGCTTTGGAAAAATTCCGCCAGCCGCCGCACCTGGGCATCGCGGAATTCTCCCGGCAGCACCCGCGATAACGCCAGCCGGTTTTGCAGCGCGGGACCGGCTCCATGGGGACTGCGAGTATAGTCATTAAGCACCCACCACCGGCCGGAGGTGTCGCGCACCAGATCGCAAGCCATGAAACTCAAGCCCGGCCCGGGTTGGTTACCCAAGCTGGCGCAAGGCCTCAGAAAAGCCGGGTTCGCGTAAAGCAGGGCCGGGGGCAGCGCCCCTTCGGCGAGCAATCGGCGTGGGCCGAGGCAGTCGCGCATCACGAGATCGAACAAATGCGCCCGTTGCCGCAGGCCGCCTTCCAGCCGCTGCCATTCCTCGGGCGAAATGAGCAAGGGGACTAAGTCCAGGTCCGGGCCGAAGTAATAACGCCGTTTTTCGCCGGGCTGATCGGCGCTGCCGAAATCTCGACGCAAGCGGCGTAATGCCTCGCGGCGGCCCTGCCATTCCTCCCAGTGGAAACGCCCCGTCGAACGGGTAAAATGCGCCCAATGCGATCTTGGCTGGCCGTTTTCATCCTGCGCCTCATCATAGACACCCGGCAACGGGTGATAGGTTTGGAACAGTCCGGCCGCGGCGGGCGCCGGCTGACTTTCAATTGCCATGCGTCAGTAAAGTACCAGGCTTTGGCCGGGGGAAAAAGCCCTTTGATTCATCCGTCCCTCCGCAGATCAAGGGTGAAGGGAAAACTCGGATGGGTCTCCGCCTCGGGAATCGTGAACGGGCCGGGCGTATGACCTGATGGAAAGAAGCGGGATAGCCGCCGGCTTTCCGCTTCGAACGCGTTGACTGGAAACGTGTCGTAACTTCGGCCTCCGGGGTGCATCACATGGCAGGTGCAGCCCCCGATCGCCCGACCACTCCAAGTATCCGCCAAGTCAATAACCAGGGGCGAATGGACGCCAATGGTTGGATGCAGACAACTGGGCGGTTGCCAGGCGCGATAGCGCACGCCCGCCACGTATTCCCCTTGCACGCCGGTGGGACGCAAGGGCACGCGGCGGCCATTGCACGCGACGGCAAAACGCCCGCCCGTCATGCCTTGAACTTTGATTTGCAGCCGTTCCAGCGAGGAATCCACGTTGCGGACCGTGCCGCCGCCCCCCCATTCCTCGCCTAATACCGGCCAAGGTTCCAAGGCTTGGCGCAATTCCAAATGGACGCCCCGGAGGGTGAGAGCGCCGATCAATGGGAAACGAAATTCAAAATGCGGGGCAAACCAATCTTCCTGCAAGGCATAACCCGCGGTGTGCAGATCTTGGATCACGTCCCGTAAATCCTGCCATACGAAATGCGGCAACAGGAAGCGATCATGCAAATCCGTCCCCCAGCGCGCCAAGGGTTGGGTGTACGGTTGCTCCCAGAAGGCGACCAGCAGTGCTCGCAGTAGGAGATGTTGCGCGAGACTCATCCGGGCGTGCGGCGGCATTTCGAACGAACGCAGTTCCAGCAATCCCAGGCGGCCGGTGCTCGAATCCGGCGAGTACAATTTGTCGATGCTAAATTCGGCGCGGTGGGTGTTGCCGCTCACATCGGCCAGGAGATGGCGGAACAGGCGGTCCACTAGCCAGGGGGCCACCGCCGTGTTTTCGGGAACCTTTTGAAAGGCGATTTCCAATTCATCCAAGGCGTCGTTTCGCGCTTCGTCCACCCTCGGATGCTGGCTGGTCGGTCCGATAAACAGGCCGCTAAAAAGATACGACAACGCCGGATGATTTTGCCAGTAGCCGAGCAAACTGCGCAAGAGATCCGGGCGGCGCAACAGCGGGCTATCGGCGGGGGTGGCGCCGCCCATCACCATGTGATTGCCCCCACCGGTGCCGGTGTGGCGGCCATCGAGCATGAATTTCTCGGTGCCCAACCGGGCCAACCGGGCTTCGGAGTATAGGGTCTGGATGTTATGGGTTAATTCCTCCCAATTATGGGCGGGGTGCAAATTGACTTCGATGACCCCTGGATCGGGGGTGACCCGGATGCAATTGAGCCGCGCGTCCGTAGGGGGCGGGGCACCTTCGAGTAGGACTGGTAGGCCTAATCGCCGCACCGTAGCTTCAATGGCCGCCAGCAATTCTAAATAGTCCTCCACTGAAGTTATTGGCGGAATGAAAAGGTGCAGCCGTCCGTCGCGCGCCTCGACGCATAAGGCCGTGCGCACGACGTCCGTGGCGGAAACCCCGTTCGCAGGAATGGCTTCCGGGCTGGTGGCTTGCCCTTGACCAAGGGCGGCTCCAGGCAAATCACGGATTTGCGCGACAATGCTCGCGCGCGAGGGTAGGGGCGGACGAGGTTGAGTTGGATCTTGCGGGCCATAGCCAACGGCATCCATGGCCGACATCCATGGCATTGAATCCAGCGGTAAACGCAGGCCAATGGGAGAGTCGCCGGGGATTAAATAAAGCCGTTCGGTCCGCAGAAACCAGCGGCCGCTTTGCCAGCGGGCCTTGGCGTTTGGGTCGGTTTCCTTCCGCAAAGGAAGAACAAAACCCACCGTTTTGTCCAATCCTCGCTCGAAGATGCGCGCCAAGCGGGCCCGGTCCTCCGGGTTTTCCAGTTTTGAATCAAATGGGTCTACGTTGGCGGGCAATCGGCGCTCTTTCCAGAGGTAATGCCAGACATCCTCAAAAGCCGGCATGATGAACCGTGTTTCGAGGCCGAGTTCGACCGCCAGTTCCTGGCTGAGCCGTTCCGCCTCTTGGAGGCCATAGTGGTAGTCGATATTTTCATCCGCAATGAGCCGGTCGTCATGCCAGATCGGTTCCCCATCCCGGCGCCAATGGCAACTCAAGGCCCAGCGCGGCAGGGCTTCCCCGGGATACCATTTGCCTTGGCCATGAAAGAGCAGGCCGCCCGGGCAGAACTGGGCGCGCAACCGCTTGATCAATTCTCCGGCGAGCACGCGTTTGCGCGCGCCGAGGGCGGCGGTGTTCCATTCGGCGCCATCCATGTCGTCAATGGAAACAAACGTGGGTTCGCCGCCCATCGTTAGCCGGACATCGGCTTGCGCCATGCGCTTGTCCACTTCCAGGCCCACCCGGTTCAATTCGGCCCATTGGGCTTCGGTGTAAGGCTTGGTCACGCGCGGGGTTTCGCGAATGCGCGTCACGCGCATGGTGTGCTCCAGCTTGGATTCGCAGGCGTCTACGCCGCCGGTGACGGGCGCGGCATTCATGGGCGCGGGCGTGCAAACGAGCGGGATATGACCTTCACCCGCCAGCAAACCGGAAGTGGGGTCCAGACCAATCCAGCCCGCCCCGGGCAGATAGACTTCCGTCCAGGCATGCAAATCGGTGAAATCGCTGGCCACCCCCGAGGGGCCGTCGAGCGATTTGACATCCGGCGCCAGTTGGATCAGATAGCCGGATACGAATCGCGCGGCCAAGCCAAGCCGCCGAGCCAGTTGGACGAGTAACCAAGCGGAATCGCGGCATGAGCCTTGGCCCAAGGTGAGAGTTTCCTCCGGCGTTTGCACCCCGGGCTCGAGTCGAATGACATAGCGCACACGGGTTTGCACACTGCGGTTCAAATAGACTAGATAATCCACGGTGGGTTGCTTGAGCCCGTGGAATTCCGCGAACAACCGGTCGAAGGCGCGCCCTTTTTCGGTGACTTCCAGGAACGGGATGAGTTCCTTTTTAAGCGCCGCGTCATAGGTGAAAGGAAATTGACCGGCGTCGGCCTCCAGAAAAAAATCGAAGGGATTGTACACCGACATTTCCGCCACGAGATCCACCTCGATGCATAACGCCCGCATGGGGTCCGGGAACACCACCCTGGCCAGGTGATTCCCGTGCGGGTCTTGCTGCCAGTTAATGAAATGTTTTTCCGGGGTGATGTTCAGCGAATAGCTCAAGATAGGCGTCCGCGCATGCGGGGCCGGACGCAGGCGGATTACATGGGGCGAATGCCCCACCAGGCGGTCATAGGTATAGCGTGTCCGGTGATTGAGAGCGACGTGTATGGCCATGCGGGTTTAAATGGTGGGGGTTCGATCATTGGACCGTTTACAGCGCGAAACTGGGAGTCGAAACCAGACGTTGCGCGGACCGTCCGTTGGTGGGCGTTTTCGTCGCAAAGAAGGTTTCGAAGATCCCGTTGCCGAGGTGGTTTAGCTTGGTTTGGAATTGATCCACGTATTCGTGGAGGCCTTGGGTGATGATGTCATCCACCGAGGCATAGGTTAATTCCGAGCACAGTTGCCCCAGCAGCTTTTCCGGCGGATTGCGGAAGGTGCCGGCGGGGGTGCCGGAAACCGTGTGCAGGGAATCCTGGGCCGCGAGGAGGCAAAAATGCATGGCGCGCGGAAATTCGCGGCTGAGCATGAGGAATTCCACCACGCCTTTGGGGGAAATGCGCCCGTGTTTTTTGCGATACATTTCAAAGGCGCTGGCCGAGCGAAGCAGGGCCGCCCATTGAATATCGTCGAACGCGGTCCCCACATCGGCGCTGGTGCGCAGCAGTAAATAGTATTTCACGTCCAGAATCCGGGACGTTTTGTCGGCGCGCTCGATTTTCCGGCCGAGGCGGCAGAAATGCCAGGCTTCCCCATGCGACATGGTGGCGTCGGCAATGCCCGCGAACAAATGGCTGGCCATTTTCACCTCGGCGAAAAACTCGTGCGGCGAGCTGAGGTGCCGGGAATCGGCCATGGTGGAATTGACCATGAGGTAAAATTTATTCAATTGCAGCCACATTTCGGAGGAGATGATTTCCCTCACCGTGCGGGCGTTTTCCCGCGCCGCCCGCAGGCAGGAGGCGATCGAGTTGGGGTTTTGCGCGTCCACCGCCAGGAATTGGATGACGCTATTTTGCGTGGGCGCGCCATAGTGCTTGGCAAACTCCGTCTGGTCGCCCGTGGTGTTCAGCAACGCCTGCCATTGTTGTCCGGCGCCGTTGGGATCCTCCAGCATCAAGGCAAGGGTTACGTCGATGAAACGGGCGACATTTTCCGCGCGTTCCACGTAGCGGCTCATCCAGTAAATTGATTCGGCAACGCGGCTTAGCATAGGCTTAGGAATTCAGGGATTGGGTTTGCGTTTGCGTGGCGGCGCGGTTTTCGCCGGGGCCATCGCCGTTGTCATGGGTGAGCACCCAAGTGTCTTTGCTGCCACCGCCTTGGGAAGAATTGACGACGAGCGAGCCTTTGCGCAAGGCCACCCGCGTCAGCCCCCCGGGCAGTACGAAAATATCTTTTCCGTACAAGATATAGGGACGTAAATCCACGTGACGCCCCTCAAAATGATCGCCCACGATGGTGGGGACGCGCGAGAGGGCGAGCGTGGGTTGGGCGATGTAATTACGCGGATTAGCCTGGATGCGCCGGGCGAATTCCTCGCGTTCCGCGGCGGTCGAATGGGGGCCGACCAGCATGCCGTAGCCG
>DBTJ01000187.1:23598-41673 GCA_002306985.1 Verrucomicrobia bacterium UBA1319 | reverse complement strand
CGTAGCCGCCGGATTCGTTGGCCGCTTTGACCACCAGTTTATCCAAATGTTCCAGCGTATACGCCAGATCCTTTTTCTCGGCGCAAATATAGGTGGGCACATTGGGCAATATTTGGTCTTCGCCCAGGTAATACTTGATGATGCGCGGGACGTAAGCGTAGACCACTTTGTCATCGGCAATGCCCGTGCCGGGCGCGTTCGCCAGGGCCACGCGGCCTTTTTTATAGGAATCGATTATGCCGGGTACTCCCAGCATGGAATCCGGCCGGAAAGCGCGAGGATCGAGAAAATCATCATCGATGCGCCGGTAAATCACATCCACTCGCTCGAAGCCTTTAGTGGTGCGCATGCAAACTTCGCCGTCAGTCACCACCAAATCCCGGCCTTCCACCAGTTCAATGCCCATTTGTTGGGCTAGGAATGAATGTTCAAAGTAAGCCGCATTATAGGTGCCTGGAGTCAGCAGCACCACCCGGGGTTCGGATACCGCGTCCGGGGCCAGGAATTCGAGCATGTCCCGCAATTTGCTCGTATAGTTGGAGACCGGCTGGATTTTTGATTTCGCGAAGACTTGGGGGAACAGGCTTTTCATGATCTGCCGGTTTTCCAAGACGTAAGAAACCCCGGAAGGGCAACGCAAGTTATCCTCCAACACATAGACTTGGCCGTCGGAATGCCGGATCAAATCGGTGCCGGTGATGTGGCACCAGATGCCTCGGGGCGGGTTCAACCCCACGCATTCCTTGCGGTAAGCCTTCGAGGAGAACATGATTTCCGCGGGTACGGCTTTGTCCTTGATGATTTTTTGTTCGTGGTAAAGATCATTGATAAACAAATTCAGGGCGTGAATGCGTTGTTTGAGTCCCCGCTCAATCATGTTCCATTCACCCGCGGCTACCGTGCGGGGAATGATGTCGAAGGGGAAAATCTTCTCCATGCCCGCTTGTTCGCCATACACATTGAAGGTGATGCCCATTTGTAGCAGCGCGCGCTCGGCCGCTTGCTGGCGCTTCAATAATTCGCCTTCGGGCAGAGATTCAATATTGCGAACCAGCGCTTTAGCTTGTGGCCTTGGCTCGTTTGTCCCAGTGAACATTTCGTCGTAAAATGCCCCCGTGTCGTAATTAGAAAATTTCATGACCCAATAACCGTTCCGATTTGCGGGTGAAATAACCGGCCCTTTCACCCCTCCCTCGTGGGCGCGAACTTGGGTTGGTTGTAAAAAGCCAAGCCATTTTGTTTTGTTCAATCGCGTAAGGACACTGCTGCTCTTAAGCAGGGGGCATGCCGAGTTAAAGGGGACTGGAAAATCGCCTAAGAAGTTTTGATTTAAAAGCTTTGCGTTAATGTAACACGTCTAATAACAGTAAGTTGTAGCTATTCATTTCGATCGGCGCGGAGCGGTCGCTTCGGCGCAAAAAGCCACTGGTGGTCTTTTTTTGCCCTGCCGCATAAAAAGCGCCAATTCCCAGCTTGGCCTTTTTGGGAGCAATTTCTTTTGCTTCCCGTCTAATCACTTGGAATGGGAACAGAGCGCGGCCAATTACACTTCACCGATTAACGTTATGAAAAACCAGATTTCGTTCGGGAAATCCCCGGTCTTTTTGCTGACTTCATTGCTAGCCGGGTCTATTTGCTGGCTGTTCGCTTGGGCGGCTCCGGCGCAAACGCTTTTGAATGTGGATTTTGGCGCTGGCAAACAGAGCGCCAAGACCGGGGTGGCGGCCGGGGGACGCGGCGCTCAGGATTTTTGGAATCTTTATAGCCATTATGATCCTCGTTATGTGCCGGGAATGCCGCTCGTGACCAACGGCGCGCTGGAAAATTTAAAACTTAGCGATGGCTCGCCCAGCGCGATTTCGCTGACGCTATCCAACGCGCCCGGGGTATGGGGAAACACAACTGGCGATGCCATGATGGACGGTTATGTGTTCGGGCCAAATGGCGGTACCTTGGTGCTGACCCTTCAAAACTTGGGGACTGGCAGGTATCAGTTTTACCTCTATGGGCACGGTGATCCCGATGTGTTGCCTGAGCAATGCAGCCTATTCCGGTTGCGGAGCGGCACGAATGACTTGGGGCCTTTGGCGACCCTGGGTTCGGCACGCTGGCAAACGGGCATGCCATGGCAGGAGGGGCGGCAATACGTGGTGTTTCGCGATGTTGGGGTGGCGTCCAACCAGCCGGTGGTGATCGAGATTACCCCGGGCGCCGGGGGGTACGCGGTGTTGAATGGCCTGCAAATCTGGAATCGCGGCACCAGTCCCACGGACTTGTTTGCCGTGAACCCGGTAAGTCTGGGCGATGTGGCCACCAACCTGATGGTGCGCGAGGTGCGCTATGCGGGTAAAATTGCCACCAACTCGGCGCGATTCAGCGCGCAAGTGACGGTGGAGTCGCTATCCACCAATGAATTAACGATCCCGTTGTTCCAAGGGGCGCTGGCCGCTAGTGCCGTCAATTTGCCATCCGGTTTGCGCTTGGCGAGTAACGGTCATGAATATTATCTAACGGCAAACGTTCCCGGGCTTTATACGTTCACGGTCGATTTGGAGGCTAAAGTGCTGCCGGGCGAAACCTGGCGATCCGTGCTTTTTTATGGTCCCACAGCCGTGTCCGCCTCGATTGAGGCGGAGGCGAATGATCCCAACTTGCAAGTGCAGCTTTTATCCGGTTTTCCATGGAAAGAGGAAAAGACCAATGCCTTGTCCTTCGCGCGCGGCGTAATTGGCGCCGATCGATTGATCTCGCTGCGCTGGCGAAATCAGGCGGCGGAAGCCGAGCGCAAGTCGTTCGCCACCGCCGAAACCTCCGCCGAGGTGAACTGCACCCCGGTGGTCATTAAATATGACACCAAAATTCAATATGACATTCTGCAGGCACCGCTTCCACGACTGACGATAGCCCTGCCGGAGAATCAGGCGTTGACCCAGATTCAAGGGGATCAAATTCGCGATTGGCGGGTCGAATCCCTGGACGGGCGTCCTACGCTGACGGTGGAATTCTTGAAGCCGGTGGAGAAGTCCTACACTTTGGCTATTCATACCGAGCAAACCTTGGATGCGGCTGAGGCCGCCATAGCCTTGGCCTTGCCGCAACCGCTCGGCGTGGAGCGAGAATCCGGGCTATTGGTTTTGCGAACCGAAGAAGTGCAGGTGGAGCTAGGCAAGACGCCGGGTTTGCTGCAAGCCAATCCGCCGGAGGGCGCCCTGGCCGCGTTTCGTTTCAACCTGAGGCCGTTTCAAATCGCGGCCAAAATTAAAAAAACCGAAGCGGAAATCACCGTCCGCGATCGCCTTGGCTTGCAAGTGGAAGAAAGCCGCCTGGTCGCTTCGCACACCTTGCAAATCACGGTTGCCAAAGCGGGGATTTATGGGTTGAACCTGCGGCCGCAGAGCGGTTTTGAAGTCGTCAAAGTGAAGGGCGATGGGGTGGAAGACTGGCGTTTCGCCGAGGGCCGGCTCGTGATTAATTTTGCCGCCAAGCTGCTGGATACCCGTGCGATCGAGGTGCAACTGGAGCGGGTATTGCCCGTATTTCCCGAAACGATCCCGCTGGAACCGCTCCGGGTCGTGGGCGCCAAACAAGAAACGGCCCAAATCGGCGTCTCGGCGGCGGCGGGCATCCGGTTGAAAACGGGCGAATCCACCGGGTTGCGCGAAGTGCCGGTTTCCGAGTTACGGCCCCAGGCAAACGAAACGCTGGCTTACACGGCCCCGCAGGCCGATTGGCGGGTGGTGCTGGCGGCGGAGCGTCCCAGCGCGCGGGTGGTGGCGGAGGTGTTTAACTTGATTTCGATAGGCGATGGTATGCTGGGTGGCAGCGCCACCCTGCGGTTCAGCATCTTGAACCAGGGAATGCGGCGGTTCCGCATCCAGTTGCCGGCAATGTGGAAAAATGTCGAGTTCACCGGCGCGGGGATACGCGGCAAGGAATTAACTAACGAGGTATGGACGATCACGCTCCAAGACAAAGCCTGGGATGCCTACACACTGGTGATTTCGTATGACGCCGCGTTCGATCCCAAAGGCGCTCGGCTCAATCTTGACGGGGCGCATCCGTTGGAAGTGGAACGCGAAACGGGGGAATTGGCGGTCACCGCCGCGCCCGGATTAGAACTTAAGCCAGCCACCATTTCCGAGGCGCTAAGGCGGATCGACGAATCCGAACTGCCCGCCGCCGACCGGGCGCTCCTCACCCGCCCCGTGTTGCTCGCGTATCGATATAATGGCCATCGGTTCGAGCTGACGCTCGATGTGAATCGCTTCGAGCAAACCCGGCTTTTGGATGCGGTGGCGGATCGCACCGAGTTGGTGACGGTGCTCACCGAGGCCGGGCAAATGTTGACGCAAGCTTCGTTCATGGTGAAGAACAACGAGAAGCAATTTCAAAGATTCCGACTGCCGGAAGGCGCGGAGTTTTGGTCTTGTCGCGTGAATAGCCAGCCGGTGAAGACCGAGCAAGATGGCGCCTGGTTGCTCGTGCCACTGCCGCGGGGGGCGAATCGCAATCAAGTATTTGCCGTCGAAATGGTTTACGCGCACAAAACCGAGGCTTTACCCAAAGGCAAGCCGCGCCATATCCGGCTCGCCGCGCCGCAAACCGATGTGCCCAATACTTATGTCGAGTGGCAATGGTACGCGCCCAAGGACCGCCGGCTTTCCGGCTTCGGTGGTTCCATGACCGTGGATCGGGATGAGACCTACGACGTCCACGAGGCTTGGAAGCAAACCTTGTCCTTTTACGGCCGGTTGATTCAGCACGAGCCAGGCCTCGTGCTGGCTTTGACTGGAGTGATATTTGTGGCCGTTATCACGCTGGTGTTCGCGTTGCGCCGCGGGTGGCGGGGATTGGTCACCGCTTTAGTGCTGGCGGGTGTTACCGGAGTGTTAGGGCTGCTGCTCTTGCCCGCGGCGAGCACCTCCAAACGGAAAGCCGCCTACGAAATGGAACGGTTAGGTGAGCCTCAAGGCATGCTTTCCGGGCAAATCGCCCCCGCCGCCGCCCCTGTGCCAGTCGATAAGTCGATGGTCGTGGCGGGAGTGGATGGAGCGGTTGAACAGAAAGCCGCCATGAGCGGCGCCATGATGCGGAGGTATGGTTTGGTTCCGGAGTCGAAAGTTATAGCCAGGGCGATCGGCGTCACCAATGCTGGACCGGTTTTGCCGGCGCTGAATGTTCCGGCCGGCGGCGCGCCGATGGCGGCCGGAATCCGGCCCATTCATATTGAAATTCCCAAGGAAGGCCGGGCGTATCGTTTCACGAAAGTGCTCAATGTGGCCGATGAGCCGTTGACGATTGAAGCCAAGGTGTCGGAGCGCGACGCTTTTCAGGCCGGTCAATCGATTCTGGAAAGCCTGGGGTTCCTGTTGGGGGTGGTGCTGGTGTGGTGGCCGAGACGGTCGCGCCAGCGTCAAAGTTTTAAGTCCGCGCTGGGCGTACTATTGATCCTGCTGGCGGGCGGCCATTGGTTGGCCATGCGTTCGCTCTTGCACTACGCGTTAATTCTCGGGTTACCGTTACTGGCGATGCTGCTGTTTGTCGCGGTGCTTTGGCGCTGCGTGCCCAGGCGGGCGATAGTGGTTCCGGTCGCGGTCGCTATGACCGCTTTCTGCCTGGTGTCGCCAGCGCATGCCGGCGAGGCGATGCTCCTGTCGGCGTCGAAAGCGGAGCGACCCAAACCCGTCGTCGCGGATGCCTTGCCGGCGGGGATTTCCATTTTGGCCACGCATATTACCGGCGAAACTCGACGGGACACCGCGCGGCTGGAGGTGGAAATTGCCCTGACGGCGACCCTCACGAACCAGCTGGTGAAGCTGTTCGACAATAACGTGGCGGTGCAGGATTTTGCGCCCTCAACCCAAGCCCGGCTAGTGCGGCTGGATACGGGTTATTACGCGCGGCTATCCGAGCCGGGCAGTCACCTTTTACGGATGAAACTGCTCGTGAAGCTCGCGAATGCCGCGTCCGGTAAACAAATGGGCTTTGCCTTGCCGCCCGCCCTAAGATCCGACTTTACTCTTACTCTGGATGAGCCCGAAGCCGAAGTGGAGTTTCCGGGCGCCATATCGTTTCAAACCACCGCCGTGGAACGTCAGACTCGCATCGAAGCGGTCCTGGGAACGGAAGGTCGCGTGGATTTACGCTGGACCCCGCGCGTTAAGCGGGCCGGGGAGGTCGCCGCCACGGTGTTTTGCGAAAACACGACCGGGCTGCAATTGACGCCGAATGGGGCGCAAATCCGCGCCGTTTTAAACTATCAAGTTAGCCAGGGCGAGCTGTGGCGGAGTCGCGTGGCGCTGCCGCCGAATCACCGCTTGGTGCGGGTGACGGGCCCGGCGATCCGGACTTGGAATGTGCGGCCCGCCGGGACCAATGACACGCGCGCCGGGGCGCAGGAGTTGGTGGTGGAATATGTCAAAGGGATGCCGCCGCAATTCCAGCTTATCGTTGAAACGGAAATGCCCGTAACCGCGTTGCCATCGGTATTCGCCGCCGAAATTCCCCGCGCCCTGGACGCCAAGCGCGAGACCGGTTATTTGGCGGTGCGCGCGGGCGAGGAATTGGCGGTTGCGCTGGAAAGTAAAGAATTGCGGCGGCTGGACGCCGGAGATTTTGAAAAACTCAGCGGCCAGAAAATGGTTAACGCGATCGGGACTTACCGGTTCATGCGCGCCGGATTCGATTTGCGGGTGGCCATGGAACAAGCCAAACCTCAGATCGAAGCCACGGTGTTGAACGCGTTCGCCGTTGGTCTCGAAGACACGCGGCTTGAGGTGGCCATTCAGTACCGCGTCAAAAAGTTGGGCGTATTCCTGTTGCAAACGACCTTGCCCGCCGGTTTTCAAGTCGAAAAAGTGACGGGCGAAAAGATCCTGCAGTGGACGCAAAACCAGGGAGTTTTGGAGGTCTCTCTGGCTGAACGCAGCGGCAATCGATACTCGCTCCACCTTTCGCTCACGCGAGCCTATAAGCCGGCGCCGGACACTTTGGAATTGGCGGGCGCCATTCCGATCGGGACGGAAAAAACGACCGGTTTTGTCACCGTGGCCGCCCGGTTAGGGTTGGCGCTCAAGCTCGCCAGCCGCGTCGGTTTGAATGAAATCCCTCCCACGGCGGTGGAGATGGATACTCCGGGCGCGCCAGCGGAGTCGCTGGCTCCAACCGCTGGAGTAGCGGAGGCGGCGATGTCCGGCATGCTCGCTTTCAAACAGAGTTCGTCCGACCCTTGGAAGTTAACTCTGGGCATGGAGCGAATCGCCCCGTGGATACGAACCGAAACGGCCACGACCATTCATTTGGGGGAGACCGTGGCGAGTGGGCGGACCGCCATTCGCTTCGAGGTGGCCAACGCGCCCGCCCGAGAATTTCGCCTGCGAGTGCCTTCCGCCTGCGCGAATGTCGAAATCAACGGCGCGGATATCCGGGTGCGCGATCACCAAACCAACGATTGGCGGGTCGAGCTTCAAAATCCCGTGGCCGGTTATTATCAGCTGGTGGTGACGTGGGAGATTCCGCGCGCGACGGTGACGAATCTTTTCGAGTACGCCGGGGCCGAAGTGCTGGGGGTGGAACGCGAGACCGGCTATCTCGCGATCTTTGCCAAGCCGCCCATTCAGGCAATGGAACAAACGGCGGCGGATTTGGCCCGCGTCGATGGCCGGGAATGGCCGGATTGGGCGGGCGGCGCGCCAGAGGCGGCCGTGTTGGCCTACCGGTATTTGCGCCCGGGCAGCCGGTTGCAATTAACGGTCCAGCGTTACGATGAAGCCGCCGTGCTCCAGGCTTTGGTGGATCAAGCCGAACTGATCACGGTGGTGGCCGACAATGGGCAGACGATGACCGAAATGCGGCTCTCGGTTCGCAATAACGGCCGCCAGTTTCTGAGTATGGAAATGCCGCCGGGCGCGCGCGTCTGGTCGGCCTTGGTGGCGGGCCAGGCGGTGCGGCCTTGCTGGCGGGAAGGGCAGCTGCTTTTGCCTTTGGAACGGGCGGCGAAGGGCGGGGAAGCCGTGGCCGTGGAATTGGTGTGGATCTCCACCAACGTGTTTCCGAGCGCGCGCGGCGCGTGGGCGATCAGCTCGCCCAAACTCGATGTGCCTTGGAAAAACGCGGCCTGGAAACTCTACCTGCCACTGGACTATCATTACTCCGAATTCCAGGGGACGATGAGCGTGGCCTCACCGGAAGCGTCCCCCGCGGTGGCGCTTTATTCGCTGGCCGATTATCGCTCGGTGGAAACGCAACGTGACGATGCGTTGTCTTCGGAGGCGCGCTCCAGCTTGAGCCTTGCCCGCCGGCAGCTTACCGAGGGCAAAGTGGAGGAAGCGGTTTCAAATTTCCGTCTGCTTAAGCGGAAAATCGGCGATTCCGTTGGGGATGGAGTCGTGGAATTGAAACAATTTGAGGGCGACTTGGGCCGGGTGCAGGCCAATAATATGCTGCAAGCGCAGAACGAGTTCAGCGCGCGTAACGGCGGGCAAGCTCAGCAGCTTACCGGGGATTCGTTTGGAAATTTCGTGGTACCCCAAGGCAAATCGCAGGCTTATTATTTTAACTGGGATGCCTCCGTGGCGGGACGGCAAGCCCTAATTGTGCAAAAGGCGCAGGAGTTTGCCCTCGCGCCCTTGCAGCCGTTGCGCGTGAACCTGCCCACTCGGGGCATGCTGTTCACCTTCAAGCAGGCGCTGCAAACCGAGCTGCAAAAACCGCTCACCATCCAATTGGTCGCGGAGAATGACAAAACCGCGGGGTGGAGAACCGGCGTGTTGCTCGTGGCGACCGTCTTTGCCGCCTTGTGGCTTTTGCTGGCCGTCTGGCCCAAGCAAGCCGCGAGCCAGCCATAGCCAATGGACAACCTCCACCGAGCCGTCAAACCTGAAACGCAGGTCTGGCGATGGAGGACGCGCGCTAATGCCTCAATTACCTGAGGAGTCCGGTTGGACGGGCGGGTCCCAAACCTCGCCCGTTCATCGCGTTAAATCGAAATCGAATCCTCGGCGTCCCGCAAATGCAGGTATTCCAAAATGCGGGTGACGCATTCGGTGGCGGTCAGTTGATTCGTGGGCAATTCGATTTCGGGTTTCAATGGCGGCTCATACGGAGCGGAAACCCCGGTGAACTCCTTGATTTCTTGCGCGCGCGCCTTCGCATACAGCCCCTTGGGATCGCGTTGTTCGCAAATCTCGATGGGCGCGTTGACATAGGTTTCCACGAAACGTCCCTCGGGGATGATTTTTCGCGCCAAATCGCGGTCCGCCCGATAGGGCGAAATGAAAGCTGTGATGACAATGAAGCCCGCTTCCATGAACAATTTGGTCAATTCGCTCACGCGTCGGATGTTTTCGCGTCGATCTTGCGGCGAGAAGGTTAGGTCCGAGCATAGGCCGTGGCGGATATTATCGCCATCCAACACGAAGGCTTGCTTGCCGAGATTGAACAGTTCGCGCTCCAATTCGGAGGCGATGGTGGATTTGCCCGAGCCGGACAAGCCCGTGAGCCAGATCACGCCGCCCGGATGGCCGTTGCGGTTGGCCCGATGCGCGGGGGTCACCTTGCCGTGGCTCCAGTAAATATTGTCGCTCTTGATGTTTTCCCCCGCGGTGCGGCGCGGGTAATCATCGTCGACGATAATGCCGCCCCCGGCGACTTCAAAGCCGTCGACAATCACAAAACGTCCGGTGCTAGGTAGCGCATCATGCAAGTCGAAAGCCAACGGACGCTTGATTTTGAAGGTCAGTTCGGCCACCTCATTGCGGCCCACGAAAATTTCCTTTTCCCGCCGCGACACGGTTTCGAGCGTGGCAGAGTCGATGACTCGATGGATCGTTTCGATCGAGCACTCGGCTTCTTGAGTGGCGAGTTTGACTTTGTAAGCTTTGCCTTTGGTTAGCGGATTGCGCCCCAGCCAGAACAAACGGGCTTTAAAATGGGTTAGCTCGAAGGGCAGCGCGTTGTCGAGCGCCGCCACCGCGCCGCGTTCCACGAAGATTTGTTCCGTGAGCGTGACCCCGATGGATTCGCCCGCCTGAGCCACGTCGCTGGACAAACTACTCCAGCGTTCGATGGTTTTCACGGTGCTGGATTTGTTGCCCGGCGAAAACATCAGGCGGTCTCCGACTTTCAACGTGCCGGATTCTATGCGGCCCGCCAAAATGCGCCGTTCGTCGAACCGGTAAACATCCTGGATGGGAAACCGGAGGGGCTGGTTTTCGGCGGGGTGGGCCACCTCGAAACGATCCAGCGTTTGGGTAACGGTGCCGCCTTGCCACCAGGGCATATTCGCGCCGCGGTTGGCGATGTTGTCGCCGTGCTTGGCGGCGATGGGCACAAAGCCTTGCGGTTCGAGGCCGACGGATTTCAGGAAGGCGCGATATTCGGTTTCGATTTGGTTGAACCGCGCCTCGGAATATCCCACCAGGTCCATTTTGTTAACCAGCACCGCCAGTTGCCGGATGCCGAGCATGCTGAGCAGATAGCCGTGGCGACGGGATTGCTCTTGCACGCCTTCATGGGCGTCGATCAACAGCAGGGCCGCTTGCGCGCTGGACGCGCCGGTCACCATGTTTTTCAGAAACTCCTTGTGGCCGGGGGCGTCGATGATGACGTATTGGCGCTTCCGCGTTTGAAACCAGATTTGCGCGGTGTCGATGGTGATGTTCTGGTCGCGCTCCGATTGCAGGGCATCCATGAGGTTAGCCCATTCAAAGGGCACCCCGCGGCGTTCGGCGATAGCTTGGAGCTGCTCCAGCTTGCCTTCCGGCAGAGAGCCGGTGTCGTGAAACAAACGGCCGACAAAGGTGGACTTGCCATGGTCCACGTGGCCGACAATCACGATTTTCAGTTGTTCGTTGGTCAAAGTGTTCGTGCTCATTTTTACATGTACCCGTCCCGGCGTAATTTCTCGAAAGCATCCTCGCTTTCCTTGTCCTGAGCCCGGCCGGAGCGCTCGGAGGTTTTGGTGTGGCGCAATTCTTCGATGATTTCCGGCACGTTTTTCGCGTTGGATTTGATCGGTCCGGTGCACGGGGCGCAGCCCAGGCTCCGATACCGCTCGCCTTTGGTATTGGCGAAATACAGCGGAATCACGGGAATGTTTTCCCGCTCGATATATTCCCAGACGTTGATTTCCGTCCAATGCAGCAGGGGATGGATGCGGATGTGCGTGCCTTTTTCGAAATCCGTCTTGAATTGATCCCACAATTCCGGCGGCTGGTCCTCCACATTCCACTCCATGTTTTTATCGCGCGGGCTGAAATAACGTTCCTTCGCGCGGGTGGGTTCCTCGTCGCGGCGCACGCCGACGATCACCCCCGTGAAATGGTGTTTGTCCAGCACCTGTTTCAAGCCGTCCTTCTTCAGCCAACCGCAGCATTCCACGCGCGTGGCTTTGCCGTTGGGATACGTGGTTCCGTTGGCCAGCGCGGCTTCGTTTTTGCCCACGATCAAATCCAGTTTCCAATCGCTCACCAGGCGGTCCCGGTACTCGATCATGGAAGGGATCTTGTAAGTGGTGTCGACATGCACCAAGGGAAAAGGCACATGGCCGAAAAACGCCTTGCGCGCCAGCCACAGCAGCACGGTGGAATCCTTGCCGATGCTCCACAACATGGCGAGGTTTTCGAATTTATTGAACGCCTCGCGCAATATGTAGACGCTTTGATTTTCCAGTTTAGTTAAATGATCCATAGTCTCTTACTCGCCCAGGTGATGCGCAATCGCCGTTCAGCCTTTGCGCGCCATGAAAGTGTGAATGCCGCATTCGGTCTTGTTGAAACCAGTCCAACGCCCGGCGCGTTCGCCGCCGCCCGCGGCGGTTTTTCGCGTGCAAGGCTGGCAGCCAATGGACCGGTAACCTTGGTCGTGCAGGGGATTGTAAGGAATGTGATGTTCCTTCAAATGCGCCCAAATCGCTTCGCGGCTCCAGCCCGCCATGGGGTTGAACTTCAGGATTTCTTTTCCGCTGGTCGCGTCCAAAGTGTAAAGCTCGATCCGTTGGGTGTGCTGCCGGGTGTCGGATTGCTCCCGGCGCAGGCCGGTGAGCCAGCCGTCCAGATCCATCAAACGCCCTTGCAGCGGCATGACCTTGCGGATCGTGCAGCAAAGATCCGGATCGCGCGTCCAAAGTTCGGGACCCTGGCTTTGCGCTTGTTGTTCAACCGTGAGGTCCGGTTTCAGCGATTCGATGGCGCAGCCGAAGAACTCTTCGAGGCGATGATGCAGCGCCAGGGTTTCGGGAAACCATAAACCCGTGTCCAATGTAAACACGGGAAACTCGAAACCCAGCCGTCGCGACAGGTGAATCAACACCAATCCGGCGCCTTGAAAACTGGTGCCGATAGCGGCCCGTTGTCCCAGGGTTTCCCAGATCCAGCCCAGCAGGGCATCGACGGGTTCCCGATCGAACTTTTCGTTGAGCGCGCGAATCTCTTCCGCGGTGTGCAGCGCCATAGATGATTAAAACGTAGGAGGTTTATAAAGCCGGGTAATGCCGGTTTCGCGTCAAGCCTTGGCGGTCTCCGTTAAAACGCGCGCGCAGAAATCCCCAAATCGCTCGGCGCCCCGCCGTTCCTTCACGAAGCGCGCCACCACGGGACGCAACTCATCGATGAGGGACGCCACGGGCACGCTCTCCCGATACAGCCGATTCAGGCGATTGGTGGTGTGGGTGCCGCCCAGGTAAATCTGGTACTTATCCGGCGCTTTGCCCACGAAACCGATTTCCGCCAAGTAAGGTCGCACGCAGCCGTTGGGGCAGCCAGTCATGCGTACCACGATTTCTTCATCCGCCAGTCCAAATTCGCCCAATAATCCTTCCAGCCGGGTGAGCACACCGGGCAAGGCGCGCTCGGATTCGGCCAGCGCCAGGCCGCAAGTGGGCAGGGAAACGCACGCCATTGAGGCTTTGCGGATCGCCGCCGCTTGGGTGTCGACCGGGATGCCAAACTCCGCCAGCAACTGGGTGATTGCCGGCCGGTCTTTATCCGCCACGTTCACCAGCAACAGGTTTTGAGAAGGGGTTAACCGGACTTCGAGATGAAAACGTTCAACCACCGCGCGCAAACCCGATTTTAAACGGTAATCGCCGGTATCCTTGACGCGGCCGGTTTCGACGAACAAGCCGAGGAAGTTTGCGCCGTTGCTCTGTCGATGCCAGCCGAACAAGTCCCCTTGGCGGGTGAATTGATAGGGCTTGGAGGGTTCCAATTTAAATCCAACCCGACGTTCCAACTCTTCCCGGAACCAGGCTACCCCTCGGTCTTCCAAGATATACTTCAATCGCGCGTGCTTGCGATTGGTCCGATCCCCGAAATCCCGATGGATGGTCAGCACCGCTTTAGCAATGTCGTCGATTTGGTGGGGCGCAACCATGCCGAGCTCATCCGCCAAGCGCGGGAAGGTGGCGGCGTTGCCGTGGCTCATGCCCATGCCGCCACCAGCGACCACGTTGTATCCCCGCAACTTTCCGCCTTCGGAAATGGCAATGAAACCGAGGCAATTGGCGTGGACATCCACGTCGTTCAGCGGGGGAATGGCGAAGGCGATTTTGAACTTTCTGGGCAAATAGGTTTTGCCGTAAAGCGGGTCAGCAAAATCCGGGCGCGTTTTACCCAAATCCAAAGTCACGCCGTCGATCCAGATTTCGTGATACGCGGGTGTCACCGGCAGCAGGGCTTGGGACAAACGCCGGGCGTTCTCCAGCACTTCATCAACGAGCGGACTGGTCGCGGGCGTGGGCGGTGCCATTACGTTGCGGTTTACGTCGCCGCACGCGGCCAAAGTGGTCAGTAGATGCTCATGAATGCGTTTGATGAGCGGTCCCAAATTCTTTTTTAGCACCCCGTGAAATTGGAAACCCTGGCGGGAAGTGATGCGCAAGGTGTTGTTCGCATACTGGGTGGCTAAAGTGTCGAAGGCCAAATAATGTTCGGGCGTTACTACCCCGCCCGGCAAGCGGCCCCGCACCATCATGATGTACTGTTTGCCGGTTTTGCGCTGGTCGCGGTCATCCTGTTGATAAATGCCGTGAAATTTTAAAAACTGGTTATCATCTTCAGAAAAACGATCACTCTCAGGATTGGCTAAAGTCGAGGCGATAGTGCCCGCCAAAGTGGGGTCAGCCTGCTTTAGTAACTCATTGGGACTTAACTTGCTATTGGTAACCGTTGTATTCATTAGTAACGTACTTATGTTTATAATATTAACGCGCGTTTAGTGCTTGTCAAACGCTTTCCGGTGGGTGGCTGACCACCGCGTGTTCGTTCCAAAATGCGGTTGCTCTTTCACTCATTCCGCCGAATATTCATCCAGCGTCGATTGTATCGGCGCTCGTTATGACTCCGTCAAAAGTTTATTATTTCGATAACAATGCCACTACTCGCGTCGCCCCTGAAGTGCTGCAAGCCATGTTGCCGTTTTTCACCGAACAATGGGGCAACCCCTCCAGCGCTTACAGTTTTGGCAGTGGCATCGCGCAGTATGTCGCCTATGCCCGGCGCAAATTGGCGGCCTTGATCAATGCCGACCCCCGAGAAGTCATTTTCACGAGTTGTGGCACCGAAAGTGATAACGCCGCGATTTACAGCGCGCTGCAAACCCAGCCCGGCAAACGCCACGTACTTACTACTACGGTAGAGCATTCGGCGATCTTAAATTACTGCCGTTCCTTGGAAAAACAAGGTGTGGAGACCACTTATCTGCCGGTGGATGCGCAGGGACTCCTTGATCTAGAGCAACTGGAGCGCGCCATCCGGCCGGACACAGCGGTGGTGTCGATCATGTTCGCCAACAACGAAACAGGCGTGATTTTCCCCATTGCCGAGATGGGGGCGATTTGCCGTAAACACGGGGTACTTTTTCATACGGACGCCGTGCAAGCGGCGGGCAAAGTTCCGTTGGATGTGCGGGCTTTAGGGGTGAATTTTCTCTCCTTATCGGCGCATAAGCTTAATGCGCCCAAAGGGATAGGCATATTGTTTATCGATAAACAAACCAAGTTCCAACCCTTTGTCGTGGGGGGGCATCAGGAACGCAACCGGCGCGGGGGCACGGAAAACGTGCCTTATGTGGTCGGGTTTGGGCGCGCGGCGGAATTAGCCATGAGCCGCATCGACGAAGAGCAAACGCACGTGCGCGAACTGCGTGATTTGTTGGAAACGACTCTGCTGCAAACTATTCCAGACTCACGAGTCAACGGCGTCCAATCGCCGCGACTCCCGAACACGGTGAGCATATCGTTCGATTTCGTGGAAGCGGAGGCGTTGTTGATGTTGCTCGATCAAGTGGGGATTTGCGCTTCCACCGGTTCGGCTTGTACCACTGGTTCGCTCGATCCATCACATGTGCTCGCCGCGATGGGGTTGACCCCGGCGCAGGCGCGTAGCAGTTTGCGGCTAAGTTTAAGTGTCGACAACACCGAGGAAGAAGTACTCTTTTTAGCGGAGCATTTGCGCCAGTCCGTACAGCGGTTGCGCAGTTTTTCTCCCTTGGCCAAGACAACGCCGGGAAAAGTGGCGATAGCGGCGCATTGAAAGAGTGACACTTGCGGCTTGTGCCTGGGCGGGACTTAGGGTACTTCGGTCGGGAGCGAACACAGGATATGAAAAACGTAAAATCAGTGCCCCGCGTGGGCGTTATTGGCGGGACCGGGCTATATGAAGTTGAGGGATTTAGCCGGCAAAAGTGGGTCAAAGTCAAAACGCCTTTCGGCGCGCCTTCCGACGATTTATTGACCGGGGAATTGTGCGGCCGGCCGGTGGTTTTTCTGCCCCGCCATGGTCGGGGACACCGGATTTCGCCCGGTGAGCTGAATCATCGCGCTAATATCCACGCGCTTAAACAGTTAGGCGTGTCATGGATTATCAGTGTCAGTGCCGTTGGCTCGCTGCAGGATCGGTATCGCCCTTGTGACATCGTGCTGCCGAATCAATTCCTGGACCGCACTAAAAAGTCGCTTGAACACACCTATTTTGGCGCGGGCATTGTGGCGCACGTCGCGTTTGCCGATCCCATTTGCGAGGAATTGCGCCAGGCGTTGCTCTTAAGCTGCAAGGCCAAGGGCGCTCGAGCGCACGACGGTGGGACGTATGTAAATATGGAAGGCCCCGCCTTCAGCACGCGGGCCGAGTCGATGGCGAATCATCAGGCCGGGCTGGACGTCATTGGCATGACCAATTTGGGTGAAGCCAAGTGCGCGCGCGAGGCTGAGATAGCCTATGCCACCATGGCGATGGTGACGGATTACGATTGTTGGAAAACCGACGAGGCGCACGTCACGGTGGAAACGATCATTGCCAATCTCCGCAAGAACGCCGCGCAGGCGCAGGCGGTGCTCAAGGATGTGCTGCCGCGCATTCCGGCGCAACCCGGGTGCGCCTGCCACGTCGCGCTGAAAAACGCGATCATGACAGATCGGAAACTCTGGCCCGCCAAGACCAAAACCAAGTTAAAGCTTTTGATCGAAAAATACGCCTGAGATACGCCAGCGGTTCCGGCCGGCCGCGGTGGCTGCTATGAGCCTCTTCAAACTTGAATCGTCCTATGTGCCGCAAGGCGATCAGCCGCAAGCGATCGCCCAATTGCTGGAGGGTTTGCGCGCCGGGGCCCGGCACCAGACGTTGCTCGGGGTGACCGGCTCCGGCAAAACGTTCACCATCGCCAACGTGATCCAACAGTTGGATTGCCCCGTGCTGGTGATCTCCCACAACAAGACCCTGGCCGCGCAGCTTTACTCGGAGTTTAGGGGCTTTTTCCCGCGCAACGCCGTCGAGTTTTTCATCAGTTACTTCGATTATTACCAGCCCGAGGCGTACTTGCCGAGCACGGACACCTTCATCGAGAAGGATTCGAGCATCAACGAGGAGATCGAGCGGTTGCGGCTTTCGGCGATGAGTTCCCTGTTCGCGCGGCGCGATGTGATCGTGGTGGCGAGCGTGTCCTGCATCTACGGCATTGGCAGCAAAGAGGATTACGAGGAGATGCTGATCCATTTGCACCTGGGCCAGGAACTATCGCGCGAGCAGTTTTTGGGTAAGCTCATCGACTTGCAATACGAGCGGAACGACATCGAATTCGCGCGGGGCAAATTTCGCGCGCGCGGCGACACGGTGGAGTTGTGCCCCGCGTATAGCGAAAATGCCTTGCGCATCGAGTTTTTCGGCGAACAAGTGGAGCGCATCAGCTGGTTCGAACCGCTCACCGGCAAGCTGCTCGAACGGTTGGAGAGTGTAACCGTGTTCCCCGGCAAACAATTCGTGACGCCGGTGGACAAAATTAAACGGGCCATTCTCGGCATCCGCGAAGAACTGACGGACCGGATCGCCTGGTTCGAGAAAAACAACCAGCTCATTGAGGCCCAGCGCATCAAAATGCGCACGGAGTACGATTTGGAGATGATGCTCGAGATGGGTTTTTGCTCCGGCATTGAAAATTATTCGCGCCATTTGAGCGCCCGCCCGCCGGGTTCGCGCCCGTTCACATTGCTGGATTTTTTTCCGAAGGACTTTTTGCTCGTGATCGATGAGTCGCATGTTTCGGTCCCGCAGATCGGCGGCATGTACGCGGGTGACCGCTCGCGTAAAACCGTGCTGGTCGATTTCGGGTTTCGGCTGCCGAGCGCCATGGATAACCGGCCCCTTAATTTTGAGGAATTCCAGCAGCTCCAAGGCCCGACGATTTATGTGAGCGCCACGCCCACCGAGCGGGAAACCACCTGGTCCAAAGGGCGGGTGATTGAGCAAATCGTGCGTCCCACCGGGCTGGTCGATCCGGAGGTGGTGGTGAAGCCGCTGGCGGGGCAGATCGATGATTTGATTAATGAAGCCCGCCTGTGCCTGGAGAAAAAGGAACGGGTGTTGGTGACCACGCTGACCAAGCGCACCGCCGAGGAACTGACTGACTACTTGCGGGACGTCGGCATCAACGTGCGTTACTTGCACAGCGAAATCGACGCCATCGAACGCGTGGAAATTTTGCGCGCGTTGCGCAAAGGGGATTTCGATGTGCTGGTCGGCATCAACCTGTTGCGGGAAGGACTCGATATCCCGGAAGTTTCGCTGGTGGCCATCCTCGACGCGG
>DBTJ01000187.1:0-23345 GCA_002306985.1 Verrucomicrobia bacterium UBA1319 | reverse complement strand
GCCATCCTCGACGCGGACAAGGAGGGGTATTTACGGTCGACGACCAGTTTGATCCAGACCGCGGGCCGGGCCGCGCGCCACCTCAACGGGCGCGTCATTCTCTACGCGGATGTCATGACGCAAAGCATCCAAAAATTTCTGGCGGTGACCGCTTATCGCCGGGGGCGCCAGCTGGAGTACAATAAGAAACATAATATCACCCCTCGCGGCATCAGTCGGCCGGTGGAAGAAAGTCTCTCGCTCACCAAAGACGCGGGGAGTAAGGCGGCGGCGATTATTAACGACGCGGGCGGCAATTTCGACGTCACCGAAACCATCCGCGAGCTGGAGTCGGAAATGCTGGAGGCTTCCAACAATTTGGAGTTTGAGAAAGCCGCGCTGTTGCGGGACCAAATTCGCGAACTGCAGCGCGGGGCGGGCATTAAAGTGGACGCGCCGCCCGCCCGGCAAACCGCTTACCGAATTGGCAAATCCGGGCGGAAACGCAAAGGCGCGCCCGCCCGTTAGTTTCGGGTTGGCCTACAAGGGGAATTCCGAGACCAGGTCCGCTTGCCGCGCCTTGGGAGTCACTTTCAGCGAACGCACTTGGCCATCGCGATACACGCCTTCAATGACGGTTCGATACGGCGCGCGCAGCTTGAATTCGACGTTCCAATTCTTGGGCCACGCCGGGAATAAAAAGAGGCGCTGGCCATCGGTTTGAAGCAGCATGGATTGCAAAGTTTTCATGAGCACGCCGCCGTGGTCTTGGTCGGGAATCCAATCGTAGTTCGGTCCCCAAAAAGCCGGAAACCGCGAGGCGGGATCGTGGTTTTTAGCGCGTTCCACCACCCCCGCGCGGGCGGCGTCCGTCATACCCAGATAAGCCATGAAAAGATCATCCTGGCGCCAGCCGAAGTGGCCTTTATCGGTGCGCTGATCCAGTGCCGTGATCGCCCAATCCAAATTGGGCCGGCCCACGCCAAACAACCGGAAAGGGTACACCGCGTATAGTTCGGGGTTCTCCACATTGCACTTTTGAGCAAAGGACGCGGCGGGGGCCAAGGCGGTCTTGCCTTCGATTTGGCGCGTCGGCACTGGAGGCAGTTGGGCTAGCAAACGGCGAAATTGCGACCGTTGCTCGGTGGAGATGGGCGAGCCCGGCAAGGTTAGCAAACGTTCCGTGACGGCGCGGCAACCCGCGATTTCCGGCATGGGATTGGTGCATTCCCACCAAGTCTCCAGGGATTGGGAGGGATGCATGACCAGTTGGCGCTGATCGTTGGTGGGATAGTGTTGCTCGAAAAAGGCAAGGATTTGCGTGGTGAATGGCAACACCGTTTGTTGGAGAAACCGCTTATCCTGGGTGTATTCGTATTGATCCAGGAGCAGCCAGCAGAGTTCCAATCCGCCTACCCATTCCCATTTATGCCAGCGGCTTTCCTGGAGCTTGTCCGCGCGTTTTTCATAGGGGGTCCAGCCATAGGTTTCGCTAAACATAGGGCCCCAGAAGTAAATGCATTCCGGGAAAAACACCCCGCCATGGCCGCAATATTGGCGCGTGCGATATTTGCTGAGTTCAAACACCTCCCCGGTGTACATGCGAACGAGCGGGCGCAGGAGATCGAAATCGCCGCTGGCGCAAGCGCTCAAATAAGGCAGCCGGGTATTCTGCCACCAATAACCCGGGCCCCAGCGGCGGAAATCGGCGTTGCCATTGCCATCGGGAGGCGGCACGGTGAAGATCGAGCCGTTGAATTTGATCGGGTACGCCCCCCGGCCCGCGCAAGCGGTGACAAAGCGCTGTAAACGGTACATTTGGCTCACCTGCGCGGCATCGTCGCCCGCCGCCGGGCTGCCGGCCGTGGCCGCCTGAATCCAGCTCCGGTTCCAGAACTCGCGCCACCAGGCTTGATGCGCCTTCCAGCGGGTTTCGTAGGACTCGGATTCCACCCGAGTAATGAGCCGGTCCATCGCCGTTTTCCAAGCCTCCGGCGATGCGGGATGGCTGGTTTGGACGAAGATACTGAATTGGTGCGTGGTGTTGCGCGGAGAACGTAGGCTCCGATCGTCGATCCGCGCGCCGCGCGCCGCGGTCGCCACCGCGCCGAAGGTTCGGTGTAACAAGGGATCAACTTGCTTGAACCCAGCGAGCCCTTGGACTTCCGCGAGCAGGCCGGGCCCGACGGATTTACTATTGTGGTGATACCAGCCAACGCGGCCGGGCGCCGCGGAAAGCACCGAGTCCGGCTCGGTGATTGTAGGCGCGTAACGCGGGTCGTTAGTGGGGCAACTGTTGAAAATATCGCTGGTTTGCAAGGTGGCCACGGTCAATCGATTGGTGCGCCATAACTCCAGAAACGCCGTGGCTTCGACTGGCGCGGTGGATTTCGCTTCCACCTGGATCACGGGATGGTTCGCGTCCACCCAGACTTTAACCGTGGCGGCCGCCTCGCCGCCGAACTCGACCTCCAGACTGCCTTCCTGGGTATTCAAGACTTGCCGGAAGGGCTGTCCGGGCGCGAACAAAGCGGGCTCGAAGTGAACCCGGATGCGGCCCACCTTGAGCAATTGCGCGTTATCGTCCCAAGCATCGGTTTTTCCCAGGTAAAACCGCAAATCGCCATCTGGTTCGACCCAAGCGTTCACGCTAATATCGCCATTTCCCAGGGGCATGGAACCTAGGTGATTGGTGCTGGGCGAAGTCCAAACCACTTCGTTGGGGCTGGGGACGGCCGCGCGCGGCGATAGGCCAGCGCACGGTATCAGGCATCCGAGAACGAAACACCGAAATAATTTCAAGGTTTTCATATTCTATAACACTTGTGATCCAGAGCGGCTGCGGTAGCGACCAGCATAGAGCAATGAATGCCGATGACAATCCGCAAAAATGCCCCAGTGGATTACTGGCGAATCGCCTATGGTTCCCCAGCGCCCATTTGCGTGAAAGTGCTTAGGTAGTTGCGTAGTCGATCTCGGGGTGCCCTTTGTCGGTCGCAATATTCATGTTCCTTGAGCGTTTCAAACGGGTCCTGGAAAGTTTTAAGCAAGAATTCTTCTTTGCCGATGGCGAATCAAACCCTCTAAGCCCCCCTCGTTGAGAGAGGCAGTTCCGAAATGTTTCTGGTTACGCACCTCCCAAGAGACGCCAGCGGGATTAGGTGCGCCACTATAGCGGCCCTTTCTGGGAGTTATGGCCAAGGCTTGACGAAGCTCGATTGTTTGGCAGAATACCAATGTAGCCTTTGGAGATTAGTTATATGAATTAAAGCACATTCTGTTGCGTGGAATGGGCGGCGTCATAATCGATAGCGCAACAGTTAATGCCAGGTTTAAACCACTCCAAATGGCGCTGCTGGAGCAAGTCCGTAATCCCGGCGCGGTCGTGCCCGGTGAATGCGGTGGCCCCACGGGAACATCGCCATTGGCGACGAAGCGACCGCCGGCAATGTTCATTTTAGGAGACCCATGAAGAATCAGATCATTCCTTACTTGGTGGCGTGTTACCTCGCCGCCGAGGGGCTTTTTTACTGTCTGCCCGCCGTGTGGGCCGCCGAGGAAAAGGCGGCCCCCCTGACAGCCGTGTTGGCGGTGGACACCGCATCTCCAGCGCACCCTTATAGTCGTATGTTGTTCGGCGGTTTTTTGGAGCATTTTCATCGCCAAATATACGGCGGGCTCTATGAGCCGGGTTCGCCGCTCTCGGATGCCAAAGGGTTTCGCCAGGACGTGATTGAAGCGATCAAAGAATTGCGCACCCCCATCGTGCGCTGGCCCGGCGGATGCTTTGTCAGCGCCTACCATTGGCGGGATGGCGTGGGGAAGGATCGCCAGCCGAGTTTTGACAAGGCTTGGGGAGTCGAAGACCCCAATACTTTCGGGACCGACGAGTTTGTGGAGTGGTGCCGACTGGCGGGTGTTGAACCCTACATTTGCGGCAACGCGGGCACGGGCACGCCGGAGGAAATGAGCGATTGGGTTGAGTATTGCAACCAGACGCAAGGCCGGTGGGCGCGGCTCCGTCAGGCGGGCGGCCACCCGGAGCCGTTCAATGTTCATTATTGGTCGGTGGGTAATGAGAACTGGGGCGCGCATGAAATCGGGGCCAAGTCGATACCGGAATGGGGACCGCTCGTGCGCGAAACCGCCAAGATGATGCGCCGGGTCGATCCTTCCATCGTGCTTACGGCGGCGGCGCTGGGCGATGATTGGAATCGGAGCTTGCTGCAACACGCGGGGGGAAGCTTGCGCATGATTTCGATTCACGGCTATTGGGATGAGTTATGGGTGGAGGACAAACCTAGCGACTATGCCACTTGCATGTTGCGATCGAGGCAGCCCGAGGAGAGTATTTTGCAGGTGGAACGGTTGCTGGAATCGACGGGTTTCAAGGGCAAGATCCAGATCGCCTTCGACGAGTGGAATCTGCGCGGCTGGCATCATCCGGGAGTGATGACGGGGTTCACCCCGGAAGCTATCAAAGCCCGGGATCGGAATGATATTAACGGCACCTATACGATGGCCGACGCGTTGTTTTCGGCGTGTTTCCTGAACGCCTGTTTGCGGCATGCGGATACCGTCAAAATGGCGAACATCGCGCCGCTGGTCAATACGCGTGGCCCCTTGTTTGTGCATCCCAAGGGGATCGTCAAACGCACGACGTATCACGTCCTGCGCCTGTTCGCGAATTTGCTGGCGCCACAAGTCTCCCCCGCCGCCGTGACCAGCGGTCCGTTCAAGCAGGGGGATGCGGCTGTGCCCGCCGTGGACGCGGTGGCCACATGCGATGCCGCGAAGCAAGATTGGCGGTTTGCGCTCGTGAATCGCCACCCCGCCGTGGCCGCGAGTTGCGTGATCCAGTTTGACGGGGCGGCCGCGTCCGGGACTTGTTGGGCGACGGTTTTGTCCGGGGATGCGCCCGAGGCCTTCAACGACATAGAACATCCGGAGCGGGTGCGACCGCGACGAGTGGAACTGGCATTCCAGAACGGCGCCGTCACTTTGCCGCCGCATTCCCTGACTATTTTGGAAGTGTCCCGGACGGTGCCGCCAAAATAACCGGTGGCCGGTGAAATAACGGCGTTTGCGCATGTCCGGTTCCAGCGAACCGGCGCGAGGACTTTTCCCCTGCCGGTCAAGGCCGCCGATCGTGAATAACTTTCAAGCCAAGTCGCGCCTGGCGGATCATTCCCATAAGCAACCCAACTTGAGCGTTTTCTCCCATTAGATTCCGTAGTTTTCTAAAACCAAAAGGGATGTATCTTGAGAATAACCACGGCCCAAAAAACTTTGTCGGATTTGTGTTTCAGCGGCTTCTTTATCTGAGAAAAGCGCATGAACGAGGACGAGCAACTATTGCGACAGTATGTGCGGGACCACTCCGAGGCGGCGTTCAGGGAGTTGGTGGCGCGGCATATCGACTTGGTCTATTCGGTCGCGGTGCGACAAGTGGGTGGAGATCGCGGCTTAGCCCAGGACGTTGTCCAGGTGGTATTCTTCGATTTGTCCCGGAAAGCCCAGGGGTTGTCTTTCCCGGTGGTGCTGGCCGGATGGCTATGCCGACACACGTTTTTCGTCGCTTCATCGCTGGTGCGCGCCGAACGCCGCCGCCGCCGGCGCGAACAACTAGCCGTGCAAATGAATGTGCCGAACGATTCCCCCGGGCCGGATTGGGAGCGGTTGCGTCCGTATCTGGATGAAGTGTGGCAAGGGTTGAGCGCCAGCGAACGCGACGCCATCGTGCTGCGGTATTTCCAGGGGCGCGACTTGAAATCGGTGGGCGCCACTCTCGGGTTGAGCGAGGACGCCGCGCAGAAACGCGTGGCGCGCGCGATGGCGAAAATGCGGGCCAGCCTCGCCCGGCGCGGAGTCACACTGGCGACGGCTTCCTTGGCCCTCATGATAACGACGCATTCCGTCTGCGCGGCACCGCCTGGACTCGCCACTCAGGTCGCCAGCTCAGTTTTGGCGGGTACTGGCACGGGCAGTGGAGTCGCGCTAACCTGGATTAAAACTATGGCTTGGCTCAAAACTAAAACCGTCGTTGTCACCACGGCCGTCGCGCTGTTGAGTGGCATTGCCATAACTTATATGGCGCATAACGATATTTGGAGACTGCCGGTGTTCGGCGAGGGAGGGAATTCAAGTCTTTCCCTGCTGGCTAAGGCTTCGCCTAGCGCGATCGAAGCCAGCCAAAGCCGCTTTGGTTTCCATTGGAGCCAAGTGGAATCCTCGGATTACCGGCAGTATATCGTCAATTTGCGCGCGATCGGTTGTCCGGAATCCATGATCCGCGATATCATTACCGCCGATGTCAGCCAGCAATACGCGCAAAAGATTCGAGCCATCTGGGATGGACAATACGCGTATTGGAAAAAAATTCGCGGGGCGACCCCCGGCCAATGGAAAATGATCGAACCGTTGCTCAAGGAAAAACGGGACGTTATAAAAGAATTAGTGGGCTGTTCCATAAGTGAGGAAGCGCTTAACGATATTTCAACGCCGCGGTTGAGCGATACCGAAACTCAATTGTTGTTTTTGCCGGAGGAAAAACGCAACGCCGCCGCCCGGTGGTTAGCCGAAAGCGGGCTGGAAGAAAAGCTGGCGAATGCCAATCGCGCGGGGTTTAGCTCTGAACGGGAGTTTTTTGACGCAAAGGTCAAGCTGTTGGCCCAGGCGCTTTCACCGGAAGAATTGGAGGAATACCGCCTGCGCAATTCGTCCAAAGCAGACTGGTTGCGGGGAGAGGTGCGTTATTTCGACATTACTCCGGAAGAGTTTAAAGCTCTATTCGCCCTGCGTGAGCAACACCTTGGACCGGACGGCTTGACCGAATCCGTAAGTCGGGCCACCGCCATTGAGGAGATTCGCACTTTATTTGGCGACGCTTCGGCCAAGGAATACGAGCGGGTGAGTGATTATGGTTATGCGAACGCTCGTGGCTCTGCCGAAAGCGCCGGCTTTTCCTCCGATTTGGCGGATGCGGCGGGTCAAGTCGGTTACGAGGCCAGGCTGGCCGTCGCGGAAATCGCCGCCGATAAAACGTTGTCCGCCTCCGAACGTCAGCGGCGTATTCTATGGGTGCGACAGGAAGCGGCCAAACTGTTGAATCAATCGTTAGGAACCCAAATGACCGCGGGTATCCGGGGAACAGTCTTTCGGACCCTCGAAGACACGGCCCAACTCACGACTCAGCCATGAAACGATTATTTTACCTAAGTTTGATAGCGAGCGTAGGGCTGCTCGCTTTGGTGGGGGGAAGCAGATTCTGGCGTTTAAATCCGGCTGCTTCGCCAGCAATCGGTCCCGGGCATTTGCAGCCACGATCGACGCGACTCCCCGCGGCAGCCACTGGAGGCGCCCTGACGAATAGCGCGTCGACCAAGATCTGGGCTGCCATCGAGTCCGGCGACTTGACGCAGTTTGTGAAAAACTTGCGGGACAGCGGCTGCCCGGAGAAAACCATTCGCGATATCATTACTTTCAAAATTTGCCGCAAGCACCATGCGCAATTGCTGGAGCAACGGCGGCAACTGCTGCTTTCGGCCGGTTTCACACGGGGTATTAGCGCGCGCGAATGGCGGGAATGCCAAGCGCTGCGCGTGCAATCTAGCTATGCGATGAATCGCGAGCTGGAAACACTGCTGGGAATCAATGGAGAGAAATTAAAAGCTCAAGTGTTCGGTCTGCCAGCGATTTGGGATACGGAGGATTATCTTCCCTTGGCCGCGTTGGACAAGGTGCGGGAGCTCGATTGTCGATATGGACAACTGATTGCCGAGGCAAAACAAGGTTTGTCCGGGTTGGACTCCGATTCCGTGGTGGACGCCAAAATCGCCGAGCTCAACCGACAGAAACGGGCGGAGTTGGAAACGAAACTTACGCCGCAAGAGTTGGCGCTGTATGATCAAAACCAATCCGCGGCGGCGCAGTATGCCAGAGGCTATTTGCCCGCCGCCCAGTCGGAGGCGGAATTTAAAAAAATGGTTCAGGCGGTGGAGGAAACGGGCGTTGATTTGCCGAAACCGAGGACCTTCGCGTCGCGCTACGGTTTGTCTGCCGGGGATGATGCGGAGAGCGTGGAACAGGCCCAAAAACAGGCGCAATTGGAGGCGAAACTCAAGGAAATATTAGGCGAACAGCGCTGGCGCGAAATGCAACAGGCGGAGCAGACCAGGGAAGCGGAAATGAATAATTATATGCGGGATGAGGAGCAACAGAAAGCTCAGGCCTGGTTTGTCCTGACCGCCGAAATGATGGGTATCAATGCGGACGAAGCCCGTCAGTTTTATGATCAATTGATGCTGCTGCGGCCGGAATGGCAGGCTAAGTGCGCCGAGATGGAAAAGAACTTGGCTGGCACCACGGACGAAAAACGGCGGCAAATCCAGGCGGCGGTACAGGCCGAATTAATTCAACTGGCCGCGGTTACGATGAATGGGACAGGGGCCGCCTTAATCAATCGGTCGATCCGGGATGGGGGCGTTTTGAACGGTTACCCAAATTGAGATAGCCGGAGTTACCGGCGCCAACATTGAATTGAGCCTGTCAGGGCGGGAAGCCAATACTCAGTTTCACGGCGGAGTATTCCGGATGCACGCGGCCCTGGCGGTCACGGATAATCAAAGGCGGTTCCGTCCAGGGTTGCCGCCGAAATGCCGGGGGTAAATCGATGGCGCGAACCCAGGCGAAGAGCGATAGCAATGGCGGTTCATCCTCGCGTAACACCACGGGGCGGCTGCGGACTAAGGATAGGCCGGCTTGGTGTGCCGCCTCATCCACTCGGGTGCGCTGGGCATCCGGAAACACGCAGGCGAACCATCCGCCCGGGGCCAGATGTTCCGAGGCCACCCGGCAATAATCCACGATGGAGCCGCGTTGCTCGAATCGGCAGGCGATTTTTTGCGGATGATCTCCAACCACCCCGGTGCCCTCCGGAAAATAGGGCGGGCTGCCCAGCACCAGCTCGAACCGTTCCTCCGCGCGCAATATCGCCGGATCGCGAAAATCTCCCGCGCGGATCTCGTAGCGCGCTTCGAGGCCGTTGTAGCAGGCCGAGCGGCGGGCGAGGGCCACGCTCTGCGTTTGGGCTTCCACGGTCACAAACTTGGCGCCCGGCAGGCGCCAGGCGGCGATCATGCCCACGGAGCCGATGCCACTGCCCAAATCCAGCACCGTTCTCGCGGTGGGCGCCCAAGTGGTCCCGTACCAGGCGGTCAACACGTCGTCCGTCGAGAAACGGTGGCCTTTGCGCAACTGAAATACGCGAAAATAGCCGCTGATAGCGTCCAAAGTCACCCCGGCTTCCAACTCCGGAGGCTGTTGTACGCCCGGCGGCACCGGGCCGGGTTTGGCCCAGCCTTTGAAATGAGAACTCGCGGGATCGTGCGTCATTACGCCCCGCACCATGGCAGTTTGCCGGGCTGGCGGCAAGCGCGAGCTGGCGTTGCGTTGGGTCGAAGAACGGGTTCCGGGTTTCGAAAAGTCGGCAAAGACCGGACGAAATTAGCCGGACCTCACAGTTGCGCGAGTGGCGCGGGTCTGGTTGAATGACCCCATCTACTATGCAAAAACGATTCCAACTGCTCCTTTGTGCGGCGGTGATGGCGTGGCTGGCGCTGGGCGGTGCCGTCGCGGCCGAGCTCAAAACTTATCCCCTGTTCCCCTTCTGCATCGATTGGCACGACGCGAAGAAACGCGACTTTGCCGAGCAAGCGGTGATGCTTAAGGAATTGGGTTACGATGGGGTGGGGCATATCTGGTTGGACAAGGTGCAAGAGCGTTTGAAAACTTTGGATGACGCCGGTTTGCGTTTGTATCAAATCACCATGACCGTGGACGTCACCCCCGGCAAGCCGGCTTATGATCCGCGTTTCAAGGAGGTGCTGGCGCTCATCAAAGGCCGCCAGGTGCAGTTTGATTTACTCATGAATGGGCTCAAACCTTCAGATGCCTCCGGAGACGCGCATGCGGTGGAGGTTTTGCGCGAAATGTCCGAGCTCGCCCGCGAGTCCGGCGCGCAATTGCTCGTCTATCCCCACGTCGATAATTGGGTGGAGCGGATTGAAGATGCGGTTCGCGTAGCGGATAAAGTGGATCGACCCAATGTGGGCGTCATGTTCAACTTGTGCCATTGGTTGCGCGCGGAGAAGAGCCGTGATTACCGGCCGGTGTTGAAGAAAGCGATGCCCAGGCTTTGGGCGATATCGATCAACGGCGCCGACGCGCAAGATCCCAAGCCGGGTTGGGATCGCTATATTCAACCGCTGGGGCAGGGGGATTTTGATTTGGGGGAGTTTTTAAAAACGTTGAAGGAGCTGGGCTATAAGGGGCCGATCGGACTGCAATGTTTCGGAATCGGTGGCGATACGCGCGACCACCTGGCCAAATCCATGGCCGCCTGGAAAAGTTTGAAGCTAAATTTGGAGCGATGAACGCCGCGTGAATCAGCGCTGGCGATAGGCGCCTTTGAATAATAGCCGGTAGATCGCGCCGCCCAAAAGGCCTCCGAGCATCGGCGCGGCGATGTACACGGTAAACCAGCCGCAGCCGTTCGTGCTAAATGGCACAGTTCCCCAACCCGCCAAGGAAGAAAAAAGCCGGGGCGCCAAGTCCCGGGCGGGGTTGAAACACGCCATGGTGAGCGGGCCTAGCAACGAGATAAGCAGCGTGACGGTCAGGCCGATAACGGTGGCGTTAAGCAGCCGGGGACGCGATTGGTTGCGCTCGTCCGTGGCGCAAAAGATCACCAGCAACAAAATAGCCGTGCCGATCACTTCCGCTCCGAAGGCCGCGCCTGCCGAGACGCGTTCCCTCGCCTCGGGGGTTAGTGGCTGGCCGCCCGGGCTGGGGAAAAACTCGCCAAACACCATCGCGCTGGCTTCACTGCCCGGCTGGCCGCGGATGATTTGGCGCTCCTTTTCAAAGGCGCTCAAGTTGCCGCCAAAGATGCCAAACAGCATGGCGGCGGCGAGAAAGGCCCCGCAAAATTGGGCGGCGACGTAGGGCATTACCCGGATTTTGGGGAAGTCCGACCAGACCGCCAAGCTTACCGTGACCGCCGGATTCAAATGCGCCCCGCTGAGGGAGCCCGTCAGATGGATCGCGGTGGCGATGCCGAGCCCCCAGACGATAGCCACTTGGAAAACCCCCACTTGCGCCCCGGTGGTCACTGCGGCGCATACGCTACCGCAACCGAAAAACACCATGAGAAAGGTGCCGATGATCTCACCCGTCAGCCATTTGGGAATCATTGATATGCCAGGGTTCGGGGTTCGCGCGGTTAAGCGTCGCGGTGGGTTGGTTGCGGCCGTCCCGGTCGGAAATGCTCTAGATGATCCACTGTGGCCCGCAGGGTGGGGAATTTGACGGTGGCGGCCGGCAGCGAGTCTTGCACCGCTTTGGCAAGCGTGGCCGGTTCCGCTTCGGCCCGCAGGTTTAGGATCAGTTGTCCGCGCTGTACCGGGCCGTCCAATTCGAGTGAAAGCTCCGGTACAAAATCGTTTCGGGTGAGGTTGATGACCGCGATATCGCCGATGCCGCCCGCGGGGCTGAGCGTCATTTTTAAATGCGCGATCTCAGCGCTTTTCGCCCGCAAGCGTTGCTGGATTTCCCCGGCCAGCTGTTTGAGGAACGGATCCGCGTCGAAGGGCGATTCCGCCGTCAATTTGATGGTGCAATTGAGCCAGCCTAGCAGCGCTTCGCCGTCGGCGTAGATGTCGTAATCAACGCGCATCGCTTGGCGGGCCACTTGTTCTTCGTTGGCCACGCGCTTAAACCAAGGTTCTAATCCCGTGCCTGTCCGGGCGGACACCGTTAAGATTTCGGTTTGTGGATATTGGGCGGCGAGCGCGTGGCGCAAGGATTCAAGGCGCGGTTGATCGAGTAAATCGCTCTTGTTTACGACCAAAATATCCGCTTCCTCCAGTTGCTTGGCATAGATGTAGCGAACCTTTTCGGAAAAATTGCCGCCGGGCTCCAGCCCGAGTACCCGCAAGGCGCGAATGGGGTCCATTAGCACACTTAACGGCGCGATGGTGAAATTCTCGCCATAAAGCCGGCGCAAAGGATACGTGACCGTGGCCACCAAGTCGGTGCAGCTCCCCACCGGCTCGGCGATAAATACATCCGGCCGGGTGCTTTGGGTTAGCTTTTGCGAGGCTTCCACCAGGGAGTTGAACCGGCAGCAGAAACAGCCGCCGGGGATTTCCTCCGTGGCAAAGCCCCGGGCGCGGAGCATTTGCGTGTCGACTAATTCGCGGCCTTGATCATTCGTAATCAGGCCCACCTTCAGTCCTTGCTGGGTGAATTGGCGCGCCAGTTGGGCCACGGCGGTGGTTTTACCCGACCCCAAGAATCCGCCGATCATGATGTAACGCACTTTTGTTGCCATATGGTTGGATGCTGGTTTTAGCTCGCTTCATTGCTCTTCGCCTGGTGGAACGCACCCATTCGCTACCTGGGTGGCCTACCTTACTGCCACGACAATAGTATGGAACACCCTTCCGGTCGGCGCTTTGGCAGCCCCGGCGGCGTTGCCCACTCGGTCAGAGGCCGCCGAGGGCAGCTTCCCTCGTTCGCGTCTGGCCGGACAACCCCAAATCTGTCCATGAATTGTCTTCTATCCCACCGTCTGGGCAGTACATAAGTCACCAGACGGCGGGGTGCGACACCAAGCCTAAAGAACGTATGCCATATTGCGCATATGTCAAAAATCTTGGCAACCTTTTATTGAATGATGCCATTTTTTATTTCGAGAGCGACTAGCCTCCCTGGGGCTATGGGGGCATCGCGTTTTTGGTTTTTGACGACTAAATATAGAATTGTGCCGCGTTAGTTAAGGCGAAAACAACTCTTGAGCCCATGAGTGGCTAACTGTCTGCCAGGAGTAAAACCGACCATGTAAAAGTGGAATGGCGCGCGATTGTAAAGCTACAATAATGTGGGATAATATATTTTTTATAAATGTCACTTAATATATCTTCCATCCTGCCGATAATCATCGGTGCAAACGGTGTGGTGTTTCGCAGCTTAAGGGTTCCTCGGAAAAAGCGGAATAAAATCCCGGACAGATGAGGCTGCAGTTGTGAGTCAACTGCTGGTTGGCGTTCAGGGCGGGGTATGTCTCATTGCCATGCAACAAACGAGTAACTTGGAAAGTGTCGGACCGGGGCATGGCGCTGGATGAAAATGCGGAGATTGGGTCATTATGAGCAAACTTAGGATTTCTCATCGTTTAACCGCCGTTGGGTTGGTGGCATCCTTGCCCATGGCGTGCATCACTTGGTATTTGATCGTTTCGGCGATCGACAAAGATATCGATTTCGGCAGCCAGGAAAAACGAGGTAACCGCTATCAACAACCCCTGGAAGAACTGCTGCAATTGGTGGGCGACCATCAATGGGTGGCGGGTCAGCCCGCCAGCCGAGAGGGGCAAAAACTTCAAGAAATTCAGCGGCAAATTGAAGCGGCTCTCCAGCGTTTACGGGCCGTTAATACCGAGCTGGAAACCGCGCTGCAATTCACGCCGGAAGGTTTGGGAAAACGCCAGCGCGAACATTGCACCGCGCAAAATGTCAGCCAGGAATGGTCCGAGCTCAAAAGCCGCCTGCCAGGCCTGAACGCGGAGACTGTAGCGGACAAGCACGCGCATTTGTTGAATGATTTACGGGTCATGATCACGCACGCCGGCGACACCTCCAACCTGATTCTCGATCCCGACCTGGACAGCTATTATTTAATGGACGCCACCTTGCTGGCGCTGCCGCAAAATCTGGATCGCTTAGGCAAGATTCGCGTCTGGCTGGATCAGCTTCCCGCGGATCAGCCGCTGGCCGAGTCCAATAAAGTCCAACTGGCGGTGCATGTGGCTCAACTCAAAGAGGCGGATTTGGATCGCATCAATGGGGATGTGCAGACCGCGCTCAACGAAGACGCCAATTTTTATGGCGCGAGCCCCACGCTCCAAACGAATCTGCCCCCCGCGGCCAAGGAATATGCGCAAGCGGTGGAGCGGTTGGCCGAACGGTTGGAACAAGTGGGCGGTGCGGCCCCGTTATCGAACGCCCTGGCGCAAGCCGTGGAGGCCGCCGGCGCCGCGCGCGCGGCCAATAGCCGCCTCTGGCAAACGGGAGACCGTGAATTGGACCGGTTACTCGATATTCGCATCGCTAGCTATGAGTTCCACCGCCGCTTAAGCTTATTGTTAAGCGTGGTGGCGTTATTTATTTCCGGGGGCGTCGTGTTTTTTATCATCCGCAACATTAACACCGTACTGGGTGACTTGGCGGGCACTTTGAGCGACGACGCCGAGCGAATCGCCGCCGCCGCGGGCCAATTGACCAGCGCCAGCCAGATGTTGGCGGATGGCGCCAGCAACCAAGCCGCCTCGCTCGAACAAACCGGCTCGTCGTTGGAGGAAATGGCCAGCATGACCCAGCGCAACGCGGAAGGAGCCGATCAGGTCAAGGAACTTGGGCTGCGTGCCCGCACCGCTGGCGATTCGGCGGTGACGGACATGCAGGCCATGAACACCGCCATGGACGCGATCAAGAATTCCAGCTCCGAAATCGCCAAAATCATCCGCACCATCGATGAAATCGCCTTTCAAACCAACATCCTTTCGCTGAACGCCGCCGTGGAAGCCGCGCGCGCCGGCGAGGCCGGCCTCGGCTTTGCCGTGGTGGCGGATGCCGTGCGTAGCCTGGCGGGCCGTTGTTCTCATGCGGCTCAGGAAACGTCCTCGAAAATCGCCGATTCGATCCGCAAAAGCCAGAACGGCGTGGAAATCAGCTCCAAGGTGGGCAAGAGCCTGGAGGAAATCGCCACCCGGATTCGCGAAGTGGGTGAGGTCGCCGAAGTGGTGGCCGTGGCTTCCAAAGAGCAAAGCCAGGGCATTGGCCAAATCAATCAAGCCGTCGTGGAAATGGACCGGGTGACCCAAGCCAACGCGGCAAGCGCGGAAGAGAGCGCCAGCGCGTCTCAAGCTTTGCATGCCCAAGCCACTCAATTGCGCGAAGTGGCGGGGCAATTGTTGAATTTAATCGGGCGAAACCAGCGTTCGGGTTCGCGCTCGGCGCGGCCAAAACCGGCGGCGGGTAAATCCTCGATCGAGGCGATCGCGGTTTAAGGTATTTTCCCGAGCTTGTTCGTTTGATGGCAAGGCACGCGATATTCCGCGATGATTAACCCAGGTCAAACCTGCGCTTGGTTAGCCTGGATTTCAAACCGCGCATCCGCCACCACGGGGCGATCCGGCACGGAATCAATCCACCCGCAGCGTTGCACGGCGTAATTGTCGTAGTGGGGGACATATGGCTTGATGTCCAAAAGCGGCGTGTCATCGAGGATATCGACTTCCGCAATTCTCAACCTGGCGCCTTCAATGCCAAGCAACCGCACACAGGACAAGCCAATCGGATTCGGCCTGGCGGGCGCGCGCGTGGCGAAGATGCCATGGGGGATCGTGTCGCGATAGGGCACCACGGAAAGCTGGGCGGGGGCCGCTCGGTGGCACCAAAAAACCAGCCAGATTCGGTCGAACCCCGCCAAGTCTTGCAAGCCGGCCACAAAAGCGGGCGCTAATTCGATAAAGCCTTCCACCCCGGTTGCGCGCACCGGCTGGATGGGGGTTCCGGAGGCTTGCCGGAAGGGCGTGCGTATGCGACCGATTTCAATAAGTTCCATAGGCCTAATCCCGCGAATTAAAACCGCTTTGTTACCCTAATGGCGGTTGGCATTCATGCGCCCCCCCCATTAAGGTTTGCCCGTCAATTGAATTTCCTCGATCGTGGGCCCCTCGGTGGCTTCCAGAATGTTCAAGCGTACTTGTTGGGCGCTGACCGCCGGGAATTGACGCGTGAATTCCGGCCCCAAAGTGGTGCCCTCAAATAGCGTGACCCAAGCGCCGTTTTCCTGTCGCTGGAATTCAAACCGTTTCACCCGCCCCGCGTAGGCTTCCCGGATGGTCACGCCACTGAACCGCGCGGGTTTGCCTAGATCAAGGCTCACCCAGGCTTGGTGGGTGCCATCATCGGTCGCCCACCGGGTGCCGTTGTCCCCGTCGAACGCTTTGTCGGCGCTGTATGCTTCCTGGTTATGATAGCTATTCGAGGCGGCGGCTTTGATGGGCGAGGGGACCGCCACGGGGGAAATGCCCGACGCCGGACCATCCAAATCCAGGCGGATTAAAGTATCGATGGCTTGCTCGTATTTTAGGGGCATTTGAATAGTGATGCCCGAATCCGCCTGAGTGATCACGGCTTTGCCGCCGGTGAGAGTTTTGTTTGCCAGAATTTTACGGCCGATAGCGGGCAGCACTAAGCCATTCTCAGGCCAACGGAAGACATGCAGATAAACGGTGTTGCCCGCGTAAGTGCTGGCGCCCCAGGCGCCGGGTTTGAAGGGTCCGCCGCGCGTGCCGTAGATGCTCCGGCCATACCGTTTGAGCCAGGCGCCCATTTCCTGGAGGCGCTTGACTTGGCGCGGTTCGATGCGGCCGTCGGGCATGGGCCCCACATTGAAAAGCAAGTTGCCATCGCCACCCGCGCACAGGATCAGCGTGCGCAAGCATTCGGAGAGGGATTTCATGCGGTCATCGGGCTTCCAGGCCCACTGGTTGCAGATCGTAATGCAGCTTTCCCACGGGCGGGTGTTTTGAAAACCGCCAACGCGTTGTTCCGGAGTATCGTAATCCTCAGGCAGTCCATTGCGGTCGTTAATGATGATGCTCGGCTGCAATTCGCGGATCATTTTATTCATGGCCACCGCGTCGTAATCCGCGGCGGTTTTACCCAAGCCATCGAACCAAAGGATATCGACTTGGCCATAGCCGGTGAGTAGTTCCCGCACTTGGGTCTTGAGGAAATCCAGATAATGGGTGTGGCGTTCACTAAAGGCGTCCGGGTGGCGCCAGTTTGGCTGGGAGTAATAAAGGCCGAAACGCAGGCCCGCGCGGTGGCAGGCATCGGCCAGTTGTTTGACCACATCTTTGCCGTAAGGGCTGGCCGGCGAGGTGATCCGGTAATCATCGGCCCGCGTGTCGAACATGCTGAACCCGTCATGGTGCCGGCTGGTGAACACCAGGTACTTCATGCCCGCCGCTTGGGCGATCCGGACCCACTGGTCCGCGTTGAAGTTGGTGGGATTGAACTGGCGGTAAAGATTATCATAAACCGCCACCGGCACCTCGGTTCCCGTAGATCCGTACCCGCGCCGTTCCCCACCGCGCGACCAGCCAATTTCAGTCCCTTGCAGGCTGACCGGCCCCCAGTGGATAAACAGGCCGAACCGCGCATCGCGCCACCACTGCATCCGGGCGTCCGCCGGCGATGGGGTGGCGGCGATCGGCTGGGCCGCGGTTTGGGATAGCCAGCCACACCAGAGGGCGAACAAGAGGGATTTGAATAAGACGGATTTGAATAAGACGGCTTTCATGCGCTTATTATATGCGCGCAATGGCGGGATTCAATCCCGGTTTTACGGCCCTCATCCGCGCTGGCCATTCTTGGCCGCTAGGAACGCGTGGCGAATGCCCTCCAACTCCTCCCAGCGGGCGAAGTGCGCCGTTAGTTGCGCTTTGGCGGCCGCCAATTCGTCGTTAATCTCCTTGATTTTCGCCCCGTACTCGCGATGAAAGTCGGGCCGGGCGAAGAGCGCTTCCAAACGCGCGATTTCGGTTTCCGCCGCCAGGATCTTTCCCTCCATACCTTCCAATTCGCGTTCCTCATTCCAGGTCAGCTTGCGCGTTTTGGCGGCGGGGCTGTCGTCTACGGATTTACGGGCCGTTTCGTCTGTGCTAGCCGGCTGGCTGGCGGCCGCCGTTTCGCGTCGAACCCGCTCAAGGTAGTCACTGTAATTGCCCACGTTGTAAACCACGGTCTGGTTGGTTTCGTTGAACACCAACATGCCGGTGCATACCCGGTCCAGGAAATAACGGTCGTGGCTAACCACCAGCACGCAGCCGGGGTAATTGATCAAGGCTTCCTCCAGCACCCGCAGGGTAGGGAGGTCGAGATCGTTGGTTGGCTCGTCGAGAATGAGAAAGTTGCCGCCGTTTTTGAGGATGCGCGCCAGCAAGAGGCGGCTGCGCTCGCCGCCGGAGAGGTTTTTCACCTGGGTGTTGATCCGGTCGTCGGTGAACAAAAATCGTTTTAAATACCCGCGCAACGAAAGTTTGTCGTCGCCGAAAATCACGTACTCCGTGCCGTCGCTGGCCTCGTCGAAAACGGATTTCTCGTCGTGCAATTGCAGGCGCGACTGATCCACGTAATTGATCTTGGTTAAGCCTCCCAGGCGGACCACCCCCTCGGTGGGTGGCATTTCGCTCATGATCAAACGTAGCAGCGTGGTTTTACCCACACCGTTGCGGCCCACCACGCCGATTTTCATCCCGGCGGCGAATTGGAAGGACAAACCGCGAAACAAGGTTCGCTCACCGAGGGTCATGCCGACTTCAGCCAGTTCCAGCACGCGGTTGGCGAGCGGGGGCGGAGGCGGGATGACGAGTTCGACGTCTAGTTCCTGCTCGGGCGGTTTTTGGCCCTCGATCTCGTAATAACGATCCAAGCGGCTTTTGGACTTCGTGGTGCGCGCCTGGGGGCCGCGCCGCACCCAGTCCAACTCCCGGCGCAAGAAACTTTGGCGTTTACGCTCGACCAATTCCTCCGTCGCCTGTCGCTCCGCTTTGGCCAGGAGATAATCCGTATAATTGCCGTCGTAGGAGTAGAACACGCCGTTCGCCAGCTCCACCATGCGATTGGTCACGGTGTCTAAAAAATTGCGGTCATGCGTCACCATCAGGAACGAGCCGGGATACGAGCGCAAGAAATCCGCCACCCAATCGATCGATTCCGGGTCCAAATGGTTGGTCGGCTCATCCAAAATTAGCAAATCCGGGCGCGACACGATGGCCCGGCACAGGGCGACCCGGCGTTTTTCACCGCCGGAGAGTGAATCGATCTGCCGCGATCCAGCCGGGGCGTTCAAGTGCGACATGGCCGTTTGGATGCGCAAATCCAGGTTCCAGCCGTCCAAGGCCAGAATTCTCTGCTCCAGCTCCGCATGCCGCGTCGAGTCGGCGGGCAACGCTTCGAATTGGCGGATCAACTCCAATACATGCGTTGCTCCCTGGCGTATATTGTCTTGCACGTTTAGGGTGTGATCCAGCTCGAACGCCTGTGGCAGATAGCCAAGCACCAATTCCCGCCGTCGGCTAACCGTGCCGGAATCCGGCGCGAGCTCGCCCGCCAGGATTTTCAGGAACGTGGATTTGCCACAGCCATTGCGGCCGACCAGGCCCACGCGGTCGCCTTCGCAAAGCGCCAACGTGGCCTTGTCGAGCACTACTTGGTCGTTGTAACGCACCGCCAGTTCGCTGGCGTTGATGATCATCGGGGCTCCATCCATAACCATTAAATACCGCTTGCAGTCCGGCCGGGTGTTAGGGCATAAATAAGCAGGGTCGCGCTTATGGTGGAATTGGCAGACACGCTACTTTGAGGTGGTAGTGGGGTAACCCGTGCAGGTTCAAGTCCTGCTAAGCGCACCATTCTTAAATCTTCCCTATCAATAGTTTCCATTAAATCCATTTTCTAATCCGTGGCCTGGCCGCGTGGCGCGCCAGGTTCGGCTCGGAGTTATTAACCGGCCATTGGCAACACACAGTTGCTCCTCGCCAGGTCCGGCCTTCGCAAATCTTCATGGCACGTCCCCCACCGGGCTTAATCCGCTGGGAATATAACGTAATCAACATCGGGGTACAGACATTTGCTAGGTTTAGGGCCTATCCTGTTCAGCCGCAAACTCGCTGTCTGGCTGCGCAGGCGCCCGGAAAGGGTCTGATTAAATCTGGCGCCACCCTATCCACGGAGGTTCGCAGACCTGCCATTTGGTTTATAATCCTGTTTGTTGACTCCCTTTATTAGTGCCGGGGTGAACTGCGGATAAAACGTGAGGATTCGTTGACAAGTTGCCGCAGTATTTGGTTGAACGCGATCATCGTGTGTAGGTCCATTTGCTTAAGTAATCGATATGAGTGTAATTTTCGAGGATTTACCCGCCCCATCCAGTGGGGTTAGAAACCAGACCTGGCGATGGCTTCCTTGGTTAGGGGGTGCACTTGCTATGACCGGCATGCTTTGGTGGACAAGTTTGCCCGCCTATTTCAGAACCTGTCTCTTTGTGCCGATGTGTTTCACTTCGGCACCTGGGAAAAATTACGATCCCTATTTTATGCATAAGGTTTTTGATGAACTGCGTTCGTTTGATTTTCTAGAGGATACCATCAAACGAAGCGATTTCATGCTTCAGGGCGAAAGCGTTTTGCTCGCGGAATCTTTGGCGCAACGGCGACGAGATGCGGCAGCGGATCTGCGTCGTCGGATTTTGGTGGGACAGTATCGGAGTGTACCAATCTTCGATGTTTGCATATTCGGCGCTCAGTTCGAGAAGGATGCAACGTTTCTTAAAACCTTTTCCCATACTTATTTAGAAAGGGCAAGAATGCGGGCTCAAATTGCGGGTGAAACAATCGAGCCTTGCGATTACGTGTCGGATGTCCCTCGAAGCACCTTGTGGCCGCACCCACAGAGAACCCCTGCTCTGACAGTTTTTATTGGTGGTTTAATTCTCCTTGCCGTTGGAATTATTCGCCGAATTAATATTTGGAGCTCGATAATGATATTTTACAAAAAGGGACTAACATTGCGCTAAGAATGTCTGTGACGGTGTTCGAGGTATTTGTTATTAGCATAACGATGTAATGTCATAAAATCTGAAAAGTCAACCGTGCTAGAAAGGTGTTGAAAGTTTTATGAAAAAACTAGTCATCCTCGTGGTGTTCTTAGCGCTGGCCGCGGGAACTTACTTTGCGATTCATAAGGTGGCGAATTATTCAAATGCCAACACGGACAAGAAGGTTGAAAAACAGGTGGATGAAACGGCGGCGGCGATTGCCGATACCATCCCTAAGTGAATTACGGCCAAGTAGTTTGAAGACGGCGCAAAGCAAGGAGCGCGGTGGGTTCCGGTCATCGCATGCTCCCCAACCGCGTATCGTCACTTGACTCGGTCGCCACCCTGGCGCAGGCTTTGAGTTAATCAGCAACCCAACCCATCGACATACGGCGTAATGGATATACCTTGGCTTGCTGGGTAACAACCAACACCTAACCGGAGCACGACATGAAACCTTTGTTTGCCTCGATATTATTAATGGCCGCCCTGTGTTATGGCGCGGAACCGGCGAAAAATCACGCAGCCTCCGAACCAATCGAGTTTATTAAATTGTTTAATGGCACGGATTTGACTGGCTGGACAGTCCGGGGCAAGGCCCAATGGTCGGTGGTCAATGGCGTGCTCACGGGCGTCGATGGCATGGGCCACATTTATGCCGATCCAGTGGTGGGCGATTGCGAGGTGCGCGGCGTGTTTCGGGTCAGCGAGAATGGTAACAGCGGGCTTTACCTTCGCTGCAACCCGCCGGCGGAAAACCCTGACGGATTCCCGCGCGGCTACGAGGCGCAGATTTGCAATCATGGCGATGGGTTCACGGGATGGCTGTGGAAACCGGGAAAGCCCACGGGGCCAGCGAAAAAGCTAATCACCAAAGATAATGAGTGGTTTGCGTTGCGCGTGCGGGCGGTGGGAGATCACATCCAGATTTGGGTGAACGAGGAGCTGATGACCGATTTTCATGACGCCGAATACAAACGCGGCCATTTCGCCATCCAGGGCCACAACGCCGGGATGAAAATCGAAGCGAAAGAGCTGTATTTCAAAAACCTCGAAGCCCAATCGAAATAATCCGTTGGGGGTGGACGGAGGGGGCTGCGGTGGTTAATCCAGGTCGCCGCCTGGGCGCAATCAGCCACCCAGCAAAAAACCGAACGCGCGTTTCAGAGTGGCGAGGGAAAGCCGGGGCGGGGGATAGCGCAGGCGAGGATCAAACGCGAACGATCGGCTCAGCACGGAGCGCGAGTGGGTGAAGCAATCGAAGCTTGCTCGTCCATGATAGGCCCCCAGGCCGCTTTCTCCCAAACCGCCAAAGGGCAAGCTTTTGCCGATCATGTGCGAAACGGTGTCGTTGATGCAGACACCGCCCGAACGCGTCTCCGCCAGTACCCGTTCCTGGATAGCCTCGGAATGGGTGAACAAGTAAAGCGCCAGCGGCGTGGGGTGGTCGCGGAGCGACTTCAGCGCGCCATCGAGGTCTTCAAATTCCAACACCGGCAAGATGGGCCCGAAGATTTCCTCGCGCATGGCGCGGGCGTTTTCCGGCAGCTCAACCAGGATTGTTGGCGCTATAAATAAGTCATTTGCGTCGCGCTGGCCGCCATGGACAATCCGACCTTCTTCCAACAAGCCGGATAGGCGGTCGAAATGGCGGCGGTTGATGATGCGGCCATAGTCCGGGCTGCGCTGGGGATGATCACCATAAAACTCGCGGATGCATCGTGACAGGGCCTCCAGCAAGCCAGCGCGAATTCGGCGGTCGACGAGGATATAGTCCGGTGCCACGCACGTTTGCCCCGCATTCATGAATTTACCCCAGACGATGCGCCGGGCGACCACGTCCAAGGGGGCATCGGCACAGACCAGACACGGGCTTTTGCCGCCCAATTCGAGCGTTACCGGGGTGAGTTGCCGGGCGGCGGCCGTCATCACCGCTTTGCCCGCTTCGGTGCCGCCGGTGAAGAAAATAGAATCGAATTGTTCCCGCAAGAGCAACTCGGCGACCTCCTTGTCACCCGGAATGAGCGCGACGTATTCGCTAGCGAAAGTGGAAGCCGTAAGCTTGGCGATCGCGGCGGCCGTATGCGGCGCGAATTCGGATGGCTTGAGCACCGCGCAATTGCCCGCCGCCAGGGCGCCCGCCAGCGGGGAAAGCAGGAGTTGCAGCGGGTAATTCCAGGGGCCGAGGATAAGCGCCACGCCATAGGGTTCAGGCTGGATGAACCCGGTGGCCGGCCAAGCCGCCAGCGGAGGGTTGCGGGGTTGGCGTTTCATCCAGGCGGGCAAATGACGCACGAGATGTCGGATTTCGCTGGCGACCATGCCGATCTCGGTGGCGTAGGCTTCTTGGGGGGATTTACGCAAGTCGGCATGCAACGCGGCCATCAAGGCCGATTCGTGGGCGGCGAGCGCAGCCAGCAGTTTGCGCAGTTGGGTGCGGCGAAACGCCAAAGGTCGGGTCACGCCCGATTGGAAGAAAGCGCGCTGGCTTTGGATGATGGTTGCGTAGTCCATGATGAAATCCACCCTCCGCCACCGGGCGCGCTCTTGTCAAGGTGCGACTCAGGCGGTGTTGGAACTCCATGAGAATGTTCCCTTGCCAACTCCATGGAAATGTCCCCATAGGTTGCGGCCGT
>DBTJ01000169.1 GCA_002306985.1 Verrucomicrobia bacterium UBA1319 | reverse complement strand
CAGGACATGGGCGCCGCCGGGCTCACTTGCTCGACTTGCGAAACGGCCGCTCGCGCGGGCACCGGCATCGAGATCGACCTCGCCAAAGTGCCTCAGCGCGCCCCGAACATGACGCCTTACGAGATCATGCTCAGCGAGTCCCAAGAGCGCATGCTCATCATCGTGCATAAAGGGCGCGAATCCGAAGTGCAGCGAGTGTTCGATAAATGGGATCTCCCGTGGGCGGAAATCGGCTTCGTCACCGACACCGGCCAAATGGTCGTCAAAAACCATGGCGAAGTGGTGGCGAATATCCCGGCCAAGAAAATCGCGGACGAATCTCCCATCTATCACCGGGAGTCGCGCGAACCCGCTTACCTGCAAGCCGTGCGATCGTTCTCCCTCGACAGTCTGGCCGACATCTCCAATCCCGTGGAAGCGCTCAAAAAATTGCTCGCCTGGCCTTCCATCGCCTCGAAAAACTGGGTGTACCGGCAATACGACCAAATCGTCCGTGACGGTTCGGCGGTCTGTCCGGGCTCCGATGCGGCGGTGTTGCGCCTCAAGACCGATTCCTTCCCGCCGGTCAAAGGCTCGGCCGAACTGCCGCCCGCGCCGGAAAAATTCATCGCCATGTCGGTGGACGGCAACGCCTCCTATGTCTACCTAGATCCTTTCGAAGGCAGCAAAATTGTCGTGGCCGAAGCGGCCCGCAACCTGGCTTGCACCGGTGCGGTGCCTTTGGGCAGCACGGACAACTTGAACTTCGGCAACCCGAAGAATCCGGAGATTTTCTGGCAGATCGAGCAGGCGGTGAAAGGTTTGGCCGAAGGTTGCCGCGCGTTCAACGCGCCCGTCACCGGGGGCAACGTCAGCTTATACAACCAGAACCCGCAAGGCGCGATCGACCCCACTCCGACGCTGGTCATGGTGGGAATGATCGAGAAGCCGGAGCACATCACCACGCAGTATTTCAAGAAAGAAGGCGATGTCATTCTATTGCTGGGCGAAATTATGGACCAGGCGGATTCGCTCTGCGGTCTGGGTGGCTCGGCCTACCTGCAAGTGATTCACGGCCAGAAAAACGGGCGCCCGCCGCGTTGCGATCTCGCCCACGAAAAAGCGGTGCATGAAGCCTTGCTGGCCCTGATCCGCGCCGGCCTGGTGCGCAGCGCGCACGATTGCAGCGAAGGCGGCTTGGCGGTGGCACTGGCGGAAAGCTGCATTTCCCATCAGATCGCCCGCGGCACGCCTGAATTGATCGGCGCCTCCGTGGATTTGAGCCCGTTCGACGGCTTGCGGCTGGATGCCTTGCTGTACGGCGAATCCCAGGGACGCATCGTCTTCTCGACCCGCCGGACCCAGGCGAACAAGGCGATCGCGTTAGCCAAGAAAATGGGGATTGTCGCCACTCGCGTTGGCCAGGTGGGCGGCGCGCAACTGACGATAAAAAACGCCGACACCACGCTCTCCTGGGAGCTGGCGGAGTTGTACGATTTGTGGTGGAACACGATCGCCCGCGCGATGAAATAAACGCGCGTTGCCACCGCCTGAGTGGACCTGTGAGCGATCTCGAACTAAAATATACCCGGTTGCATGCAAGCTTACCCTAAACATTACTGCGGTCTCTTTGGCATTTACGGCCACCCGAACGCAGCGGAGCTGACTTACTACGGCCTCTACGCTCTCCAACATCGCGGCCAGGAAAGCGCCGGCATCGTCACCTCCGATGGCAAACAATTCCGCTTGCACAAAGGGATGGGCTTGGTGCCGCAAGTGTTCACCGGGGAAATTTTACATAATCTGGTGGGGCCCATCGCCATCGGCCATACCCGTTACAGCACCACCGGTTCCTCGCATCTGCGCAACGCCCAACCGTTGACGGTGGACTGCGGCCGCGGTCAGATCGCCATCGCGCACAACGGCAATCTCACCAACGCCGCCAAGCTCCGCGGCGAACTGGAGGCCAAAGGTTCCATTTTCCAGACCACGGTCGACAGCGAAATCATCCTGCACTTGATGGCCCAGCCTTCACTCGGCGGCGAGGAGAACACCCTGATTCAAACGTTGCGACGGATCGAAGGCGCGTACTCGCTGCTGATCATGACCGAGAACGAACTGATCGGCGTGCGCGATCCCTTCGGATTCCGCCCGCTCTCGATCGGCAAAGTCGGCGATTCCTACGTCCTGGCCAGCGAGACCTGCGCCTTGGATTTGATCCACGCCACCCTGGTGCGCGACGTCGAGCCCGGTGAAATCGTCATCATCGACAAAAACGGTTTGCGCAGCATCCAAGCCTTCCCGCAGCAAACCCGCCGTTCGTTCTGTATTTTCGAGTACGTCTATTTCGCCCGCCCCGACAGCACCATCAATAACCGGAGCGTGTACAAGGCGCGCGTGGAAATGGGCCGCCAGCTCGCGCGCGAAAAACCGGTGGCAGCCGACTTGATCATCCCCGTACCCGACAGCGGCAACTGCGCCGCCCTGGGTTACTCGATGGAAACCGGCATCCCCTACGAGATGGCCTTCGTCCGCAACCATTATGTGGGGCGCAGCTTCCTCCAGCCCTCGCAGTTGATCCGCGACTTCAATGTGCGCGTCAAATTGAACCTGATCGAAGAGTTGGTGAAGGACAAGCGCGTGGTCGTGGTGGACGACTCCATCGTGCGCGGCACCACCTTCAAAACGCGCGTGAACAATTTGAAGCAGGCCGGCGCTCGTGAAGTGCATGTGCGCGTAAGCTGCCCGCCTCACCGCTACTCTTGCGTCTACGGCATCGATTTCCCCGACCGCAGCAAGCTCATGGCGGCGAACTACACCGTCGAAGAGATTCAAAAATACCTCAACGCCGATTCCCTGGCGTATCTCTCCGTGGATGGCATGGTCAAAGCCACCGGCTTGCCCGCCGAAGGTTTCTGTATGGCCTGCTACGACGGCAATTATCCCGTGCCTTTCGATCCGTTGCTGGACAAAAACATCAACGAACGCCGCCGCCGCGTGCTCGGCTTGGGCGAAGCCCTCGAAAAAGAGGAGCGCCAGATCAAATTGCTGTAAGACCGCCCCAGCGCCGGGATTGGCCGCAACCCCGCGTTCGCGCGCGTGTTTTATCGCTGCCCGAACGCCTCAAACCTTTGGTTTGGCTGTAACATTCGCCTCGTTTCCGGTAAAAGGATAGGGTACGATGCGCGTGTGAATAGCCAGGCAACATCCAGTGGGGCGGGAGCCTTTCCCAACACGCACTGGTCGGTGGTGCTCGCGGCGGCGCGGCGGGAATCGTCCGAATCCGCCGCCGCCATGGAATCCCTTTGCCAGGCCTACTGGTATCCGCTGTACGCCTATGTCCGGCGCTGCGGCCAAACGCATGCCGACGCGCAGGATCTCACGCAGGAATTCTTCCGCCGCCTGCTGGAAAAACGCTGGTTGGAATCCGTGGACCGCGAGAAGGGCAAACTGCGCGCGTTCCTCATCGTTTCGCTAAAAAACTTCATGCGCAACGAATGGCGGCACGCCGCGACCCAGCGGCGCGGCGGCGGCTTACCCCTAGCTTCGTTCGACACGGAACTCGCCCAGAGCCGTTATTCGGCCGACCCGCATTCGCTCCCGCCGGAGGATACCTACGACCAGCAATGGGCCCTCACCTTGCTTGATTTAACCGTGGCCCGCCTGCAAGCGGGTTTCGCCGAAGCCGGCCGACCCGATGATTTCGTGGCGCTCAAGGAATGTCTGCTCGCCACCCGGGGCAATATCGACTACCCAGCCGTGGCTCGGCGACTGGGCGTCTCGGAGGGCGCGGCGCGCGTGGCGGTTCACCGGCTGCGCAAACGGTTCCGGGACATCTACCGGGAGGAAATCGCCCGCACCTTGGCGGATGACGCCGAGGTGGAGGCGGAAATGCGCCATCTGGCGGCGATGCTGGCGCGGTCATGAATATGCGTTCGCCCGGTAACAACGCTCCAAAAACCGGTAAGTATCGGACATGAGCGCCGAAACCTCCAAATGTCCGCAATGCGGCACGCCCCAGCCGCAGCACGCCCCCGCCGGATTGTGCCCGAATTGCCTGATGGCGCTGAACCTGCGGACGGAAACCGGGTTCGCCGAGGACGCGGCCGACGCGCCGCCCGTCTTGCCCCCCGAGCAAATCGCGCCGCATTTCCCCCAGCTCGAAATTCTAGCCTTTCTAGGCCGGGGCGGCATGGGAGTAGTTTATAAAGCGCGCCAGAAATCCTTGAACCGTTTTGCCGCCTTGAAACTCTTGGCGCCGGAACGCGTGAACGACCTCCCGTTCGCGGAACGATTCGCCCGCGAGGCGCAAGCGCTCGCGGCCTTGAACCACCCGAACATCATCACCATTTACGACTTTGGCCAGGCGGGCGGGTTTTACTATTTGCTCATGGAATTTGTCGATGGAGTAAACTTGCGCCAATTGCTGCGCGCCCGCAAATTCACCCCCGAAGAGGCGCTAACCATTGTGCCGCCCCTGTGCGACGCCCTGCAGTTCGCCCACGACCGCGGCATCGTCCACCGGGATATCAAACCCGAGAACCTGTTGCTCGACAAATCCGGACGCGTCAAAGTGGCTGATTTCGGCATCGCCAAAATGCTGGCTGCGACCACGGGCGAAAACCTGGCCGCCGCCGCCAAGGCGCCGGACGCCACCACGCGCAACCATCTGGGCACGCCAGGCTACCGCGCCCCCGAACAAAAGGCCGATCCCCAGCACGTCGATAATCGCGCCGACATTTATTCCCTCGGCGTGGTGTTCTACGAACTGCTCACCGGGGAGTTACCCGGCCGCCGACTTGAACCGCCCTCGCGAAAAGTCCAAATCGACGTCCGCTTGGATGAAGTTGTGCTGCGCGCGCTGGAGCAAAACCCGGGGCTTCGCTACCAGCAAGTCAGCGAAGTTAAGACCCTGGTGGAAACGATCGCCGCCACGGGTGGCAACCCCGGAAAACCGGCGGCGGCATCACCATTACCCACCGTCCCTCCCGCCCGCTCCGTTTCCAGCCAGATTAAAAAACAAACCTCGCCAGCGGCCATAGGATTATTGCTCGCCGGCCTGTTGACCGTGATGAGCGCGCTCGCCGGGGCGTTATTCCTGCTGACCGCGCTTTATCAATTAAACTCCAATGCCCGGATGCGCCTGGAAATGGCGGGTATGCAATCGGAAAAGTATTCACAGGTGCTCGCCGAGCTGGACCAGCAACAAGCGGCGATTCGCTCGAAAATCGAAGCCCTTTCGGACGGGCATAACGAACGGCAAATCCAACTCGAAAAACAGGCAGCGGAAACGGCTCGCAAAATGGAACGAATCAAAGCCGAGCTAACCCAAGCCCAACGCGATTTGAGCGATGCCCGGCAGTTCTCCGTGGCGCGCAAATGGGGTCCCATCGTCACCTATATCTCTCCGTTACTTATCGCTGCGTGTCTCCTTTCCGGAGCGTTGATAATCTATGGCGCCACGCAGTTTTTGAGCCTGCGCCGGATTCGCTGGGCCAAGGCGGCGAGCATCCTTGCGCTGTGCACGCCGCCCGGCCTCCTGATCGGACTGCCTTGCGGCCTTTGGGGGTTGATGATATTGGCGCGACCGGAAGTAAGCGAGGTCTTCTCGGCCTCCCGCGCGCCGTTGGCCCCCCGCCCTAACCGCCGCCCACCCTTTATCTCGCTGGCGGTGGCGCTCACCTTTGCGGGCGCCATCATTTTGGGATGGCTCTGCGTCCCGCTCTTAGGCCCGCCCAGGAGCCAATGGTTACTAGGGCTTTTTTGCCTCTTGGCGTGCGCCTCCGTGGTGATTACCCAATGGCTGAAACACTTCGCCACCCCAAAGCTCCAGCGGCTCAGTTTCCAAATCGGCTGGTGGCTAGCCCTCATCGGCGCTATTCCATTCGCCGGCTTCTCGGCCTTCTTCATCCATGCCCTGGCCAGCCAAGGTTTCAAATGGCATCCGGCGCCGGACGAAGCCATCATTGTTCCTTTGATTTGGCTCGGCTCAATCCTGCTCCCCGGTTGCGCGTGGCGGCTCTGGCGAGCCGTTAACACGGAAGCAAAAACCCCAAGCGAAGCGGCGCCGGTCGCGGCCCCCAGCGTCCCTTTTTCCGGAAGACGCAAGGCACTCTGGTTTTGCTTGATCGGGGTGGCCACGCTGCTGCCATTGAAATGGCTCCTCACGGCTCGAACGGGCACGAGCACCAATCCCACAACTCGCCCAGTGATAGCCGCGCCCTTTACCGGCCAACTCGATCAATGTTCGGTGGAACTATTGGCCATCGCGCAGCCGCCATTGGCCAGCAATCAATGCTGGCTTCCGAATGGCGCGCCATCTCAAAAGCCTTTTCCCTTAGACTATGGCGTCGACTCTGGATCGATAGCCGGTATGGATGTAAGAATCCTGGCGTTCCGCTTTCGCAATGAGAGTACGAACGTTTTATCTTCACCCGTGGTGCGCGTGCTGGCGCCTCCGGGGGCGACGCTCGGAAACTCCTCACTCGAACCTCAGGCCGACGATCCCGGTGAATTGCTTTTCCGCCAAGAAATCGATTCGCCTCTCCATACCCGGCAAATCAACTTATCGATTGGATTAGCCAACGGTGATTGGAGCACCACCATTCAAGCAGGGCACAACCCCAAAGGCATGAATGCCCATCGCCAATCTTCATCCGAGCAAGAAGGAGTATGGATGATCGGATATCATGGAGTGCCAGCCCTCGATGGCCAAATCGCGGTGAGCTGCAATTACACCAAACGCCCGGATTGGGAAACCCGGATGGTTTGCAAAACGGTGGCTGGCCAAGTCACGGTGATCCCGGAAACTTCCTCCAGTTTCGCCACCAATGTCGGTACCGGCTTGCTGGTCGTTTCCGCCGATGAATTCGATCGTATTCGCGAATTCCGCGTCGAAGGCCGCAAATATCAATGGGCCGAGTTTAAACAGGTTTCATTCCAGCCGGGGAATCTCACTTCCGTGGAAATCACCACCCCAGCCGGCATCACCTCGTCCGTCGTGGCCAAAGCCGCCGTTGAACAATGGGTGCCTCCCCTGCTTGCCGGTGAAAAGCCGGACTTAACCCGCATTCGCCAGGAAATTCAAACCCACATGGAACAGCACCGCTACGAAGCGGCGCTACAACGGCAAATCTGGTACTTCAATCACGCCCTGGAATATGGCGAAGTGAACGCGGTTCGGCTGTCGTTCGGCATCTCAAATTGGGGTGAACTGGGCCGGCGTTATCCCCAGGCGAAACAAGCGCTGATTCAAATCCGGGATCGCGACGCGCTTATAATTTCGGAAGGCCGTGGCTATGGTGAGCTATGGTCGGAACTACAAAGTCTCAACCGGGAATTACTGGATGACGACGCCACGGTGGCGCTGTTCAAGAGTACTTATCAAAATAATCCCAAGTGGGCCAGCCAGGGTTATTTCTATGCGCAGGACTTGTTGGTGCAAGCGGGTGAATACGAATTATGTTTAAGTTGCCTTCATGATCCGCGCCAACGTTTTGAATCCATACTCGACACCTACTACCTGAGGCAAAAATCCGCGCTGCCACACGCCCAAAATGAGCAAACCACAGTTCCGTCGCCTGGCTTAAGAAACCGAACCTTCCCCGGCGCCAATCGGGAGGCGCAGGCGGCCGACTCTTTTGTGAAAGCGGTTTGCCAACTGGTGGAAATCATGGTGGGTACCGGCCAGCAGGTGGACGCGGCGCAAATGCTCGAGGAGGCGTTGGCGGTGCACACCGATCCACGCCTAAGTTCCGCGATCAGCGACGCCTCCGAAGCCATCCGCAAAAAGCGGGCGAAAACGGGCGTTAAAACCGAAACGCCATCGCCCAATGCGGCGCCCGCTCCGATTAACTTGGAGCGGAGCAAGTAGCGCGTTGAGAAACTCCATCTCAGGCGGCCCCTTTGCCACCCTCCAAGCAAACGGGGCGACCGTTAGCGCAAAAACTCGATGCTCAGGCCGGCATGGAAGACGACACATTGTTTGGGCATGGTTTGCCAAAGCGCCAGGGTGGCTTCCCAGCCGGCGCAGTGCAGGGGGATGAGCTTTTGCACCTTCAGCCCCTTTAAGCGCCCGATGGTCTGGCGAAGCCGATCCGGCGAAGCGTTCAGCAAATGCATGCCCCCCATGATCGTATGGATGGGCCGGTTGGCGGTGGTGCTTTGGATATGCGCCAGGGTGTTAATCACTCCGGCATGAGCGCATCCCAACAAGACCACCAGGCCTTCTTGACTCTCGAAAAACAGCGATTGATCGTCCAGCAAAGAATCGGGGCGCGTGCATTCGGGATCGGCGAACAAGTTCTGCTCCGCGGTTTCGAAGGTGGTGGCTCGGGGGACGCTTCCGGTAACGTAAAAGCCATCGCCTAGATCCGTGACGGAAGGAGTCCACACCACTTCCCGTTTTTGGAGCGCCTGCGCGCACTCGGGTGGCATGCCGATGGACCGGGTTTTCCCCAGCCGTTTATCAAACGTGTATTTTTGCTCCAGCGCGGCGGGATGCAAAAAGAGCCGGGCTTTGGGCGAATGGCTTAAAGCCAGGGCCAAACCGCCGGTATGATCGTAATGACCGTGGCTTAACACAATGGTGTCGATGTTATCCAATCGCTGCCCCAGCTTGGCGGCGTTGCGCACCAGGGCGTCCATCTGGCCGGTGTCGAACAGCATGCGACGTTCCCCGGCCTCGATCAAATAAGCCAGCCCATGTTCGGCCGTCAAACCGCCCGCATTAACCGTGTTCTCGACTAAAACGGTAACTCGTATAGTCCGATTCCTGTCAAAGCCCTCAATCACACCCGAATTTTGCCTCCAGGCTCGGGGTCTCGCAATGGTTTTGTGTAGCATGGGCGCTTAGCCGGAGCGCTTAATCATCACTAGAGATGTCCTTATTGACGCGGGCCCGCGGATTGTCAGAAGATGCACGTCTGAGGAAAGAATTGTCATGAAACCGAATTCCAATTCGAACTTAGTATTTGTGTGCAGCGGAGCGGCGGACGTAGGTGAACTGACGGATCGAGCCGCGCGCCAGTTGAGCCGCCAAGGCAGCGCTGCCATGTCGTGCCTGGCGGGCATCGCCGCGCGCGATCCCGACATGCTGTGCCACGCGGATTTAACCCCGAAAACGCTGGTGATCGACGGCTGCCCGCGCGCCTGCGCCAGCGGCGCTTTCCGCGAGGCGGGCTTGAATCGCTTCCTGAGTTTGAACCTGGCCGAACTGGGATTAAAGAAAGGCGCGAGCCCGGTCACGCCGGAACGGATTCAAACCGTGGTGAATCGCGCCGTCGCATTGCTGTCCGCACCCGTCGTGAAATAACCGCCACCTCACGCCGCGTCTGGCGACCGATTCGGCGGGCTCGCCCGGCTAGCGTAACGTCTCCAGCCGGGCGTAATCGGAATGGCTTTCCACCGCGCGGCTTATTGATTGGCGGGAACCGCGATCGGACAAGCGCCATTCACACTGCGCGGTCCGGTGCCATCGCGCAGGCCCCGGCCGGTTCCCCAGCCCCGACCGGCCGCCCTGCCCTGCCCTTTGCCGAAGCCGCGTTTGCCCGGCCCCATGGCTTTGCTTGCGGCGGTGTTTCCAGCCCACGGACACAAGCCCAACTGCGCGCGCGGGCCCGTGCCATCACGCAGCCCTCTGCCATACCCTCTGCCGTAGCCCATACCACCGCCGTAGCATCCCCTAAACTGCTGGCCAGGCGCCATCTGGCACCAGGGATTTCCCGTGGCGGGAGCCGTGGAGGTGTTGGTGGAGACGTTGTTTTGGGCGTTGACCGCGAAGGCCGCCACCGTAAGCGTCAAAATAATCGCGAGATAGTTCTTCATAAGGTAATTTGTTTTTTCGGTTCTCCCGACCTGGCCGCCCGCTGTTCGTTGCGCGCGCCCCAGGGCCGGTTTTCATTTAATAAGACGCCCGGATTGTTAAGCTTTTATGCGAATACCCCCGAAAAATTGTAAAGGAATGGTAAAACTGGGGACCGACGATCAAAAAAAGGCGGATTTCGCCGCCAAAGCGGGTAGCATGCCCGCATAAGAAACGCCCATGCCGAACTTGAACGATCACTTCACGGATAATAGCGCCGCCGATGGCCGATACCGGCTGCTCATCGTCGACGACGATCAAAAACTATGCCGGTTGCTGCGCGGTTATCTCGAACCGATGGGCTACGAAATCGACACCGCTTTCACCGGGCCGGAGGGATTGGATAAGGGGATCAAAGGCGGCTACCACGCGATCATCCTGGATGTGATGCTACCCGGCATGGATGGATTTGAAGTGCTCAAACGCCTGCGTCAACAAACGCAAACGCCGGTATTGATGCTCACCGCCCGGGGCGAGGAGCAAGACCGCATCGTGGGCTTGGAAATCGGGGCGGATGATTACTTGCCTAAAACCTTTTCCACCCGGGAATTGCTGGCGCGGCTCCGGGCGGTGATTCGCCGAGCCAACGGCCCAGGATCGGACTCCAAAGCGGCGGAGCCGGAAATCAAGGCGGGCGAATTGCTCATGATCCCCTCGGCGCGCACCGCCGCGCTCGCGGGCCAACCGTTGGTTTTAACCCCCGTCGAATACGATTTGCTGGCGTCTTTGGCCCGAGCCAAAGGCCGCGTGAAAACGCGCGAACAACTCATGGACGAAATCGCCGGGCGCGATTACGGCGCCTATGACCGGTCGATCGACGTTCATATTTCGGCGTTGCGCAAAAAACTGGGCGACGACAGCAAAACGCCGCGCTTCATCAAAACCATCCGCGCCATCGGCTATATGATGGCGGACCCGAACCGTCTCCCCTTGGAGTGACCCCATGAAAATACGCTGTCCACTCTACGTTAAAATCCCGCTCTTTTTCGCGCTGAACCTCCTATTCATCGGCGCGCTATTCTATGCGTTCTTTCAGTTGCAATTTCATGCCGGGCTGGATTCGCTGCTCTTGGCCCAAGCAAGCGAGCGCGTCCAAGCAGTGGGCAAAGTCATGGCCGGGGAATTGAGCGAAACCGAGGTCGCCCATTGGGATCGCGTGCTGCAACGTTTCAGTCAAGCGTATGGCACCCCATTCGTGATTTTCCAAAACGACGGGACCCAGATGGCCGGGGACACAACCCGTTTGCCCGCCGAAGTGCTGGCCAAATTAAAAACGCTGCCCGGCGGCGGTTTGGGGAGAAGGGGGCCGCCACCTGGCCGGGGTCCAAACCGCTTTCTGAATGCCACCAACATTTGGACGCCCCCGGGACGCGGATTAAACCGGGCGGCCGCCTTATCTGAGAACGCGCCGCTGGCCGCCTTCTTGGTTCAGTCGCGCCAACCCGTCAGTTATTGGATCGGGGTCAGTCTGCCGGTCTTGAGTAATACGTCACCAGGTATGCTTCCGGTCTTGCTTGCCCAGTCGGATACATTGCGGGGCGGGCTGTTTCCGGATCTCTCGCCCTGGCTGTGGGTGGGTCTGGGCGCGCTGCTTTGCTCCGCCTTATTCTGGCTGCCGTTCGTGCGTGGCATCACGAAGTATATCGGCCAAATGACCCAAGCCACCGAGCGCATCGCCGAAGGCCAGCTGGACACGCGGGTCCCAACGCGGCGAAACGATGAACTGGGGCGGCTGGGCCTCGCGATCAACCGCATGTCCGAGCGTTTGCAGGGATTTGTCACCGGCCAAAGGCGTTTTATGGGTGACGTTGCGCACGAACTCTGCTCGCCATTGGCGCGTCTACAGCTCGCCACCGGCACCCTGGAAACGCAAGCCACGCCCGCGCAACAAAACAGCGTGGCGGATATCCAGGAAGACTTACGCCAAATGGCGGCGCTGATCCATGAGCTGCTCGCTTTTTCCAAAGCCGCCTTGCAACCGCGACACATCAAGCTGCAACCGGTCGGCGTGCGGGCCTTGATTCTAGAAGTGACGGCCCGCGAACAGATCGATGCCCGGCGGCTGCAAATCGTGGCGGACGATTCGCTGCAAGCGCTGGCCGATCCCGGACTGTTAGGCCGCGCCTTGGCCAATGTGGTGCGCAACGCCAGCCGGTATGGGGGCCAGACGGGCATGATTGAGATCACCGCCGAAGTTGATCCCGATAGTCGTACGCTTACCCTGGCCGTAGCTGATTCAGGCCCCGGCGTGCCAACCGAGTCCCTCGCTCAAATCTTCGATCCCTTCTACCGTGTCGAGCCCTCACGCAGCCGGGAAACCGGCGGCACCGGGTTGGGATTGGCCATCGTCAAAACTTGCGTCGAAGCGTGCCAGGGTTCGGTCACGGCGAGCAACCGCAAACCCAACGGGCTGCGCGTTGAAATCAAGCTGCGCCCGGCCGATGCCACGAGCGCCTAGTCCCCCGGCGCGTTCAAAAGCCGAACTCGGTTTGCTCCCCCGCCGGATTTACTTCCGGCAAGGGCCCCAGGGATTGGATGCATTCAGGCGCGTCGGTGGTTGGGGAATTCACCACCGCGTGCGCCAGATAAGCATCCATGCGTTCCGCCGGGAATGGCCGCCAAAAGGAATCCCAGCCCTTCACCGGCGCGTCTTCCAGCCATTCAGCACAGCGCTCCTCGGGCACGATCACGGGCATGCGATCATGCACCCGGGCGACCAAATCATTCGCCTCGGTCGTCAGGATGACAAACGCCCGCACGGGGGCCGCCGCCCCAGGCTCGGCCTGCCAATCCCACAAACCGGCCATGTAAAACAGGGGCCCATCGCGCAAGGTGAACCGCACGGGCGACCGCCGCCGGCCGGACCATTGCCACTCGAAAAAGCCATCCGCGGGGACCAGACAGCGCTGCTGAAGCAGCAAGTTTTTGAAGCGCGGCTTGGTGGCCACGGATTCGGAGCGAGCATTGATCAGCAAGCCGGAGGCGCTGAACGCTTGATTGTGACGCAGCCCCCAAAGCAGGGAGCGCAGCACCCGGCCGCCTTCCAGCAAGACGACTGGGGCCGATTGCGTGGGCGCGATATTGTAACGCGGGCGCCAATTCTGGATTTGGTTCTCCGCCTTCAACTGCCGGGCCGACCGCACGGGATCGCCGGTATGGGTGTATCGTCCGCACATAACTTTTATCCGCCCCAGGCAATGCTTGCCGGGGCCATCGCGCCGATCGCCGCGACTTAATCCTGGGCGTAAATGTGCCCCACCCGAGGGGGGCGGGCAAGCGAGGATGTCATGATGCCCGCCCCTGCCCAGCAAGAATCCCCCACGGATAGCTTGGTTTTTCGCCGAATGTGTGGTCGAATAGAAATGAACCATCGGGCGTCATCTATATATGAAGGCGATAACCTTTTGGCGCGGGGTACTGCTCGGCTTGGCCTGCTTTGCCTTATTGGAAGGGCAGTCTGGAGTTAGGGGTGAAACGTCTAATGCCACAGTCCTGACGGCGGGCTCGGAATGGGTGACGCTGGCGCCGGAACTGGACATCGTGCCCGGCTCGGCGCTGGATTTCTCGAAACTCGGGTTTCAAAAGGGCCCCGCCGGTTCGCATGGCCGCGTGATCGCCAACGCGAACGGCCAATTCGCTTTCGCCGAAAGCTCCAAAAGCCCACAGCGCTTCTATGGAGTGAACCTGTGTTTCGGCGCGCAGTATCTTTCCCACGCCGAGGCGGATCAACTGGCGGACCGGCTAGCCCGCATCGGCTATAACGCGGTGCGCATCCATCATTACGAACGCGATTTAGTCGAGCAACATCCCAGCCGGGAACGCCGGGGCGTTCAATTGCGCCCGGATCGCCTGGAACAGCTCGATTACTTGCTGGCGGCGTTTGCCAAACGCGGCCTCTACATTACGACCGATCTCTTCGTGTCTCGCCCCATTCGCTACGCGGATCTTGGCATCGACCAGCCCGGCCAAGTGCCCATGAATCACTTTAAGGTGTTGGTGCCGGTGCAGGCGGGCGCCTGGGAAAACTGGAAGGAGTTTGCCCGCCAATTCCTCACCCATACCAACGCTTATACCGGATTAACTTACGGGGCCGATCCCGCGCTCGCCTGGCTTTCCATGATTAACGAAGGTAATTTTGGCAATTATCTGAAGGAAATGCGGGAGATACCCGAATGGAAAACGACCTGGAACGCCTGGTTGGCGAGCCAATACGCCAGTCGAGCCACGCTGGCAGCAACCTGGAAGGAAGCGCTCAAACCAGCGGAAGACGCCGCGCAAGGCACCGTGGAACTGCCCGATTCGATTTACAAATCCGGCCCCCGAGAGCGCGACTTTCTCCGTTTCATCGCGCTCAAGGAACAGGAAATGATGGGCCGGATGCGAGCCTTCATTCGTGACGAATTAGGGTGCGACGCTTTGCTCACCAATGACAATGCCTGGACGAATCAGCCATTGAGTCAGGGCGCGCGGACCGGGTTCGATTACGTGGACGATCACTTTTACGTCGATCATCCCGAATTCATTGAGCATCCCTGGCAACTCCCCAGCCGATGCGCCAATGCCAGTCCCCTCCACAATGGGGTGGCCGCGCTCCGAAATCGCGGGTTTACCCGGCTTTATAACAAGCCCTACACGATCACCGAATACAACTTTTCCGGCCCGGGCCAATTCCGGGGAGTGGGCGGCATTTTAACCGGCGCGTTCGGCGCCTTGCAAGGCTGGAGCGGCATCTGGCGCTTTGCCTATAGTCACAGCCGCGCCGCCATGTTCGAGCCCGCGCCCATGAATTATTTCGATCTGGCGGCCGATCCGTTGAGTTTAGCGGCCGAACGCGCCTCGCTGTGCCTGTTCTTGCGCGGCGATCTCCAAAGCGCGCCTCGCAGCATTGCCATTGTGATGACCACCAACGATTTTTCCAATCCGCCCGCGAAAGTGCCGTCATTAAATCCGAGTTGGGATTGGGCGGGCTGGCTCACCCGGGTGGGGACTCAGGTGCATGACAAGCCCCAAGCCAAACCTCGGGGTATCCTTTCTTTTCCCTTGGGATGGAAAAATCCCGCCGCCGACTATCCCACCAAAGGGGTTATGGACTTGAATCCCTATAACCTTAAAGACACCAATGTTATGGCGTGTTTGCGGAGTACCGGGGTAGTGCGTCCCCCAAATCCCACCGATCCCGCCGCTCATGTATTCCGCAGTGAAACCGGCGAAATCACCTTGGACGGAACAAACGATTCCCTGATTTTGGATACTCCTCGAACCGCGGGCGGTTACAGCCGGGTAAATGGGACCATCGACGCCCCCAAAGGCGGGGTGCAAGTGGAGATAAGCGGAGCCGACGCCACAGTCTGGGTGAGTTCGCTGGACGAAAACCCCATTGGCGCTAGCCGCCATTTGCTCGTTACGCACCTGACCGACCTGCAAAACACCGGGATCGCCTACCGGGAAGAAGGCCGCAAAACGCTCCTCCAGTGGGGGCACTTACCCTATTTGGTCCGCAATGGCGAAGCCAAGGTGCGCATTCGACTGCAAAACGCGGGCCGCTACAAAGTTTGGAGTCTGTCACCGGGCGGACGGCGCCTAGGCTTGGTTCCAATGACCGGACGGAGCGATCAACTGAGCTTTACCGCCCAAGTAGCAGGAACGCGTGAGACGGGCGCGGTCATGCTTTATGAAATCGCGCGTCAGTGAGAAAGCGCTTCAAACACTTGGAGTAACCGCCGACCGGAAATCCGGACCCGCAAGCTTTCCCGCAACAGATTCGGATTCATGTGGCTATCCTCGCGGTAGGACGTTATCGACAGCCGCAAATCCTCCTTAGTGGAAACGTTGCCCACCTCCTCCATGAGGTTGAATTCGCGCCGAAAAAATCGCGGGTAAAAGAGCAAGATAGGCAACGCTAACGGAATCGCGTGTCGGTATATACTCATCCAAAACAACTTACGCGCAAATCGACCGGGTTCACAGCGCCGGTCTTGGCAAAAACGCACCTTAAACGTCTGCGACTCTTTATTCTCTTCCCTCTTTGGTACCATACATCCCCAATGGTATAACCTCGGCTCGCGAATTCGATTCAGCGCTATGACCTCTGGCTGGCTTTGTCAAAATGCCTGAACAATTTGACCCAGAATGTAATAGACACTAAAATGAATTTTTGGCGTAGCGCTGAAGGCAGGAGCAAATTACTACCTCCAGGGTTGACTCGATAGGTCTATGTTTTTTCCGGCCACTAATCAAGCCAGAGATGGCCTGCGGGGAATATTATTCATAAATTACTTATCATAAATTATTTACAAACATAACCACCGCCTCTTCCCCCTTCGCCACCCCTAAAGAAAGGTAATAAATCACGATAAACAAGAGTGTAACCAACTGTGGATAAGCCAGAAACAAAGAATCGCTCCCTTTCGTTTTTCTTTTTTTATTGCATGGATTTAGATTTGGCCAAAACTCCTAAACCCATGAAGAGACAGAATTTCAATCTCTGGCTAGGGGTCCTGGTTCTGGGTATGATGGCTTTCCTCGCGGGATGCGCCACCACCGAGTCCAGCCATCCCTGGAATAATCCCAGTATGATGGAACCCGCTCAAGCTCCTGAGCGCCCGCAATAGCTGGCTCAAGCCCGACAAATCTTGGAGGGTGATCGCGAACGATGGATTAAAGCCTAAGCTGAAAAACGAGGCTTCGCGCCTGATGGCTAAAGGGGGCCAATCGTAACAATGCACCCCAAAAGTTTGGGCTTTGAGATTCCACCCCATGCAGAGCCCGGGAGGGCAAATAAAAGCGGCGGAGGTGTGTATTCCCCTGCATCCAATGAACTAAACCAACCTGGGCGTTAGCGGTTCAACGCGGTCTCCAGTTGTTTCTTAAGATTCTGCAACTGGGTGGGGCTCGTCAATTTCTTACCTTGAGCATCCACCACATGAATGGTGTCGCGAGCAGACACACCTTCCGTCTCGATCGCCGCTTGCAACACGTTGAAACCGCTTTCCGCAATCGCCTGGAGAATATCGTACAGCAAACCCAAACGGTCGAAAGCTTCAATTTGCACCAGGGTGCTAAGCCGCGAAGCTTGGTTGTCGATGATAATACGCGGGGGCAGCGGGTCATGGTCCGCCAAGTATTTGTGGCGTGAGCAAGCCCAGACGGAGGCAAAACGCGGCGGTTCACTCAAAGCCCCGTCCAACAAGGATACCATGTTCTGCATCTGGGCCGCACTAACGGCTTCACCAGCATCGGCGTTGGTAACTCGAAATAGGTCAAGCACCACATTATCGGCGCGCGTGAACACCTCGGCTCGTTGAATGCTCAAGCGCACGGCGCTAAAGGACGCGGCGGCTTTGGCGAGCAAACCTTGGCGATCCCAAGTGCAGAGCATAACCCGAGTCAGATGGGTCCCGGGTTCCGGGCAATAATCCATAAAGGGCATTGTGGGCGGAGCTTTGGCGGCCGCCAGCAAGTTTAGAAAACCATGCGTCGCTTCCAAACCCCAAATCAGATCCGGTTCGGTTACCCGCTCCCAATAGTGGCTTGGCATGCCCGTGAAATGCGCCTCGATTTCGTCCGTCTCAAAACCGGCGGGCGGGTTTTCGCCCAGCCGCTTCCTTAAATCATCGCGCCGTTCTTGCCAAGACTGCGCGCCCCCCGGTTTGGTGGCGGCAAACGCTTTCTTCACGACTTCCGGCTCATTGAATTGCATGGTGTTCATTTTTCGGATAATGGCTATCCCCATCAGCCATAGCAGGTAAAGCATTTACTATGCCACAACCACCCCACCCCCCAGCCGGATTGGTTCCTAAAGCTTAAAATAAAACGAAACAAACAGTAAACCCGGTAACCCTGGTTGCTTATCGGCACTGGTTATACCGCGATAAATAAACCAGCTGAACACGCCCACACCCGATGAGTGTCGACTAATATGCAGGCTGAACAAAAGAAGGCACCTCCTGCTTCATGGCTTGCGTGTCTACCAAGTCCCGACACAAAACTGAAGTCTTATTCAAAGGCGTTCGCCGGACTTGGAGAGCAACCCATCGCGTTGGCTTTGGCCGAAGACGCTGCCCGGTTCACCAAGTGCGAAGGCTTTTCACAAAACAGCTAACCTGGGCTTCGTGGGTCTCTCCTACCCATCGTCAACAGAACCGAAAAAATCGGGGCTTGTCGCAGGGGGCATTCCGTTGTACTAAATCGGGCAAGTTCGGGTTTTAGCTCGCTATTCCAGCCCCCTAAAACGAGGCGGGAAACGGTTTTTGACGGGCGCGATCACCGAACCAGACGGCTGTGGCGGAAAACCAGCCGAAAGGTTGAAACATCAGGAAAACCGCATGACGGATTTATTGGACATTGGCATTTACGCGAAGCAAGCCCGCGCCTTCATCACGGCGGGTGAAAAGGCCGGAGGTCTATGCCAACCAGATGACCGCGCCTTTGACCAACTGGCCCGGGAACTTTTCACCCTGCAATTTAACCGGAATGAATCTTACCGCCGGTTTTGCCAGGCCCGCGACGCCACGCCCAAGGACATCGGCGACTGGACCCAAATCCCCGCGCTGCCCGCCGCCGCTTTCAAACATTACGAGCTAACCTGGCTGCCCGCCGCCGAACGGACGACGGTTTTTTACTCCAGCGGCACCACGGCGCGGCGCAGTCGGCATTTTCACAACGCCGCGACGCTGGAGCTTTATGAAATTTCGCTGCTGGCATGGTTTCAAGCCTGCATGCCGGGGCTGGGCAACGGTGTTCGCGGAAGGTTTATCTCGTTGACTCCCCCCCCAACACAAGCGCCTCATTCTTCGCTCGCGCACATGCTGGGCAAAGCCATAACCGTCTATGGCGACGCCGCTTCCGAGTGGACGGGAGGGGTCGATTTAGCAGGCGGCTGGGTTGTGAATATGGAAGCCACCGCCAAAGCTTTGGCTAAAGCTAGCGCGGAAGGCTGTCCGGCCGCGATTCTGGGTACCGCCTTTTCCTTCGTCCACCTACTCGACTATGCGGCGGAGCACCGGCTGGTTTGGAAATTACCGGCCGGTTCGGCCGTCATGGAAACGGGCGGATACAAGGGACGCTCCCGCGCATTGGCAAAAGGCGCCCTGCACGCGGAGATCAGTCGCTTGCTGGGGGTGCCGCGCGGGCAAATCATCTGCGAATACGGCATGTGCGAACTCAGTTCGCAAGCCTATGATCGATGTCCGCCGCCGAACGCCGCGCCCGCCGGCGGGTTAAGCGCCGAAGAACGGGTTTTCCATTTTCCACCTTGGGCCCGGGCGCGAATCATCTCGCCTGAAACCGGCGCCCCGGCAGGCAATGGGGAAACCGGGATGATACAAATCTTCGACCTCGCGAACTTAAGTTCGGTGCTAGCCGTCCAAACGGAGGATTTAGGCGTGGCCACCCCGGACGGCTTCCGTTTGTTGGGACGCGCGGCGGAGGCGGAAACGCGGGGGTGTTCCCTCATGGCGGTTTAATTAGCGTATGACCCTGCCCAACTATTTCCTGGTGGATTTACCAGCCGAAGCCTCGCTCACCCCGATGATGGTACGCGAAGCGGCTAAAACGCTAAAACACAACCGGGAACGCTACCTGGCGGGGCGTTCGACCGGCGGCCTGATCGAATTTCTCGCTAACCTCGGCCGTGAATGGCTGCAGCCGGATTATCCTTTCCGGCAAATGGCTTTGGCTTTACCCCACGCGCAAAGCGGCTTTTCACGGGAAATCCTCGCCGCCGGCCTGGACCAATTTTTCTCCCGGTTCACCAGGGAAAACCTGCTCCAGTGGATCGAACAAGAATTGGGGCAGGAGAACCGTTTGGACGTTTTTTGCGCCTCCGCGCCGGAAAAGAGCGGGCGCCGCTCATCCGTAGCCTTCGGCCCGGCATTCCAAGTGCACATCACTTCCGGCAACCTGCCTTGCCCGGCGTTCACGAGCATCCTTTCCGGCCTTTTGCTGCGCTCGGCTCAATTCGTGAAAGGCTCATCGAGAAGCTCGGCTCTCCCCCGACTGCTGGCGCATTCCATCTACGATTTGGACCCCAAACTGGGGGCTTGCCTAGAACTGGCCGCGTGGAAAGGCGGCCATGAAGCGCTGGAAAACGCCCTCTTTGAAGAGGCCGACTGCGTCACCGCGACCGGTTCGGATGACGCGATCGCCTCCATTCGAAAACGCGTGCCGGCTCACACTCGTTTTCTGGGTTACGGGCATCGGGTGAGTTTTAGTTATATCACGCAACGCGCGCTCGCTGGCGCGGGCGGCGCTCGACTCGTTCCCGCCGCCGCTCGGGACATCATTGCGTGGGACCAACTGGGCTGTCTTTCTCCTCACGTCATTTACGTGGAGGATCCGGATGGCCGGACAGCGGAACCGTTCGCCGCGCGGCTTGCGGCGGAATTGGAGCGGCGAGAAATCACCGAACCTCGGGCCGCCGCTTCCACCGCGGTAGCCGCCACCATCGCCAATCGCCGCGCCTTTTACGAAGTGCGCGCCGCCCATTCGCCGGATACTCGGCACTGGTTCAGCTCGAAATCGACCGCCTGGACGGTGATCTACGAGGCGGACCCCTTGTTCCAACTCTCCTGCCTGCACCGCTTTATTTACGTTAAAAGCGTTAAAAACACGACCGAATTACTGCAAGGCGTGGACCCAGTCCGCGCCGTGGTTTCCACCATTGGCCTGGGTGTCGCCGAAGATCAAGCGCCCCACCTGGCCGCGGAATTCGCCCGTTGGGGCGCCCCGCGCCTCTGCCCGATCGGCCAGATGCAAAACCCGCCCTTGGCTTGGCGGCACGACGGCCGCCCGGCGCTAGCCGGTTTAGTGAGCTGGTCCGATTGGGAAAACTGAATCGTTTATCGCCTTTCCGTCATGAAATTAGAATTACGCAAAACCTTCCAATTCGAGGCCGCGCATCATTTGCCGCACGTGCCTCAGACCCACAAATGCCGCCGTTTGCACGGCCACAGTTTCCAAGCCGAAATCGCCGTGAAAGGCGAATGCGATCCGAAGCGGGGATGGGTGATGGACTACGCCGAAATCAGCGAGGCGTTCAAGCCATTACTCGATCGGCTCGACCATTATTACTTGAACGAAATCCCGGGCCTGGAAAATCCGACGAGCGAAAACATCGCCCTCTGGATTTGGCGCCAGCTTAAGCCTCGGCTGCCGCTTTTATCCGAGGTCGCCGTCGCGGAAACTTGCACCGCCCGCTGTGTATACCGCGGAGAATAACCTCTCTCGGCCAACCCAGGGCTAGCGTTTTCTAACGAGCCTCCGACGGCGCGCTTTCCACTGAGTTGTCCAGCACCGCTTCACGCGCCACGGCGACCGTCCCTTTCGACATGGCCAGGTTGGCGTCGCCAAACCCGTGATAGACGCGCACCTTGAGCGATTGGGTCAAAGCGAGGCCATCCAGACTGCGCAAGGTGAACAAGACCGGCGACGGATATTGGATGCCCTTCCAGGTTAACGCATGAAACGCCACAAATTCCGGGGACTCGATGAGGAATCCATACGGCGGCAACACCACCGTGCCGCCCAGCGTGGAGCCGCATTGAAACTCGGCCGCGCCGGCGTTGACGATCACGGTCATTTTCTTCCGCTTAGAACCAAAAATGATCCGCTGAACTTTCTGGTCGTCGCTCAAAAAGGCGTGTCCCGAGACACGCAATTGGGCGGTTAGCTCATTGAGCGGGGAGAGCACTTCGTAAGTATTTTTGACAAAACGATCCAGGGGATGCATCCCCTCCGTCCAGCCGCCCGCGCCTTTGACGAACAGCGCCGGATCCCCGCCTTTTGCCACCGGCGGATTCTCCCCCCAGCTCCCGGTTTCCCGTCGCCAGTACAAATGCGCGGGGATATCGTGATAATTGAGCGGACGACCCAGGAGCATCTGGGAGAGCACGTATTCCGCCGAGCGATTGAGTTCGTAGCCATATTTGCCGTACATGGCGATGGTGTCGCGATACACCATCTCGAACAAGGGCACAACCACGCCCCCCAGTTTACCGGGCAGTTTTTCATCGTGAAACGAGCGCCCGCCCACCCCGGTAAAGCCCTCGAAAAAATCGCAATGCGGAATCGCCCATTCGCGCCCGCATTCGCTGCCAAAAACCCCAAACTGCTCGCGGGCGTAATCCGCCAGGGCCAATTTCCATTTCATATCGCCCGCGCGCGTCAAAGGATGGTTGGGATCGAAACATTCCTGCAAGCCCGAGGCAAAAGTCGTATCGATAAAGTAGGCGTTGGCTCCGGTGAGGTTTTTAACCGCCTCCAAATTTTGGGTGCGCCGCGCCAATTCGAGCGCTTTTTGGGAACAGGTCAAATACGCCACCCCGCCCGCCCAGGTACCGCCTTTGGCCAGACTGCCATCCGGATGTTTCATGACAAAGGCTTCGTTCCACGATGGGGCATCCCGGTACATGTCCTGATAGTTATCGTGCAGGCAAAACAGATACCCCAGCTCTTTCACCCGTCGCGCACACTCGGCCAAGCCGGCGTTACCGCCGCATTCCGGCGCCGCCGGCATGATATCGGGATGCTGATTATCATAGCCCCGGTGAATCCAGCCCCCGATAGTGAACAGCACGCGATCCAGCTTTAAATCGTTTTTCAAATGCGCGGCCACTTGGGCGGCTTCGTCAAAAGTCCAGTTCACTTTGACCGATTCCTCCCGGTCGCCAGCGGCGCTCATTCGCCGATCAAGCGCGCTCCAGAGTTTGAAATTGATCGCGCCCAGGAGCAGGCCGGCCGCCGGGTGGCGCTTGATTTTGTCATCCCAAGTCGCCAGCCAGCCATTGCGGCGGGCAAGGTCGCGATACGCCCCGGCAATCATCGCATAGTCTCCATAACCCAGAAACTGGATTTGAAACGATTTTGAGGTGCGTCGCAATTCCAAGGAGGACAGCAGAATTTGTTGGTTGGTTTTTGCCGTGGGAAGCCAGAGGCTCTTCAATTCAAAGACGGTGTTGGGATCATCCCAGGCCAGCAATACCGCCGCCCCATTTTTCACCAGGCCAGCCATCGCCATATGACAGCCCTCATAGGCGTAAGTATCGAAAGCGTTCGTATAAGCTAGATGATTATTGGCCGGAACCATGATACCCTCCCGGATCGGGAGGATCACGTAGCCATGCTCAGCTTCGGAGATTCCCAGGGAGTCGTCGAGCGGCCGGATGGAGACCACCTCCAAAGCCGGGTCCGCTTGGCAAGAAACGTCGATGGTGCGTGAATCTTTGCCGATCGCAAACATCACTTGCACACCCGCGTTGGTCAAGCCGGGCACGGGATAGTAACGCGCCTCAACGCTGGTGGGGGAAACGCGGACCACCGAGCCATTTGCCAAATTGAAGGTTTGTTCCCGGCCGCCCACCCGAAGGGTAATCGTGCCTAAACGAGGCTGGAGCGGATTCGATTCCCACACCGTTTTCGAGGCCTTATCGACCACGTCGAAGTGACAGGCGTCAGACGTGATGCGACAACGAATGGAGCTGCTCTGGATCGTCACGGAAGGCACCGATCGCCGCGCGTTTTTCGGCGCGACTTCCTCTTGCCCCTCCACCTCCCGCCAGCCCCCGAGAACGAGGCACAAACACTGCCACCCAACCCAGGCACAGATACGTAAACGGGGTAAAAACCGAGTGTGCATGCCGCAGGTTAGTGAGAAATACCCCGGTCGTCAAATAACAATAGAACGTTGCGCCCGACTCCTTCGCCACCCCGGTTTCCGGTTTGATTAAAGTCGCTTCCCGAAGTAATTTAGACCCCGTGAAAGCCGTGCAACTTATGTCCCAAGGCGTTCCGGGAGACTTCCGCATTAACGAATTGCCCGAGCCAGTTCCCGGGCCGGCGGAAGTACTCGTGGAGGTGAAGGCCTGCGGCGTGAACCATCTGGATTTGTGGCTCGAACAAGGGGCTTTGCCCATGTCCGTCCGGCTGCCGCGCGTACCCGGTTCGGAAATCGCCGGGCGAATCGCCCGTTTGGGCGCGGACGTCGATGAATGGCAAGTCGGCGACCGCGTGGCCGTGCAATCAAACCTCTTTTGCGGCCACTGCGAGTTTTGCCAGCGTGGCGACGAGTCCCTGTGTCTGGAAGGTCGTTTGCTCGGCATCGATTGCGACGGCGGGTTTGCCGAAAGAGTCGTGGTCCCTTGGCAAGCTTTGCTACCGTTGCCGGATGCGCTCGATTACGCCACCGGGGCCGCGCTAACCCTGGCGGCCAGCACCGCCATGCACATGCTCACCAATCGCTGCGAAGTCCGGACGGGCGATTGGGTATTGGTCATGGGCGGCAATAGCGGCGTCGGCTCCGGCGCCCTTCAAATCGCCCGCGAACTGGGCGCGCGAGTCATCGCCACGGGGGCCTCGCCGGAAAAACTCGCCTTGTCCCACCGTCTGGGCGCGGAGTGGACGGTAAACCACACCCAGCCGAATTGGAGCGCGGAAGTGCGGAAAATCACCGCCAAACGCGGCGTGGACATCGTGGTGGAACACCTCGGCGGAGAATTCCTGAAGCAAGCCTTTCATTGCCTGGCCCGCGGCGGAACCATCGTCACTTGCGGCGCCACGGCGGGGCGCGAACTACCCATGGATGTCTGGCCGTTTTTCGTCAAGCAGCAACGGCTTATTGGCAGCTACGGTCGCGATCGCGCCGATCTGGCCGCCACGCTCGAATGGGCCGCGGAGGGCAAACTGAAACCCGTCATCGACCAGCAATATCCCCTGGCGCAAGCCCCCGATGCGCTGGCCCGTCTGCGGCAGCGTCAAGTCATGGGAAAGTTGTTGATTATCCCGTAGTCGCTAATTAAGTGCGCGCGGATTTCCCGCTGAGGAAGCGCGCTGGCTGACCAACCGCAAACCCGGCGCGGAGCCTCGGGCTGTTTTCGCCGGACAACTCAAAGCTGGCTTCCAACGCGGCTCCGCTTAAGATGCGCCCAGGCTCGCCCGGCTGGTTAACCGTAGCAACTGGCGCCAGCCGGTCGGATTAATTATTATAAACCCATGGAAGCGACTGAAGCCACGGCCTTGCCCGATGTTAAATCCTTGTCGATGGACGAGTTGACGGCCCGTTTTAACGAGCTTGAATTACCCTCGTATCGGGTCACCCAAGTGCTGGAGTGGCTTTACCGGCGACGGGCAACCGGCTGGGCGGCCATGACCAATTTGCCCAAAACCCTGCGCGAATCATTAGCCGGCCATTTTAATTTCTTTGTCCCCGCATTGGTGGCCTGCCAAGGGGAATGGGGGGGCACTCAGAAATTCCTCTGGCGGCTAGCTGACGGCAACTTGATCGAGTGCGTCCTCCTGCCCGCCAATCCCGGGATTTACGGCGAAGGCAGCGACCGGCACACGCTCTGCGTTTCCACCCAAGTTGGCTGCGCATATGGCTGCAAATTTTGCGCCAGCGGGCTCGAAGGCTGGAAGCGCAATTTGACGGCCGGCGAAATCGTGGAGCAAATCCTGTCCATCGAACGCTGGGTTGCCAGCCAACTCGCCCCCGCCTCCCCGCCAGCCAAGCCTGATCGATACATCGATAATTTGGTGATCATGGGTATGGGCGAACCCTTAGCCAACTTCGGGGCGCTCATGAAGGCGCTCTCCATTTTGAACGCGCCTTGGGGAGGAGGCATCGGCGCGCGCAAAATCACCATCTCCACTAGCGGCTTGGCGCCCCAAATCCGCCAACTCGCCGCCGAACCCGCCCAATTCCGTCTCGCCGTTTCCTTGCACGGAGCCACAGATGAAGTGCGCGATCGCATCATGCCGGTGAACCGGAAATATCCGCTGCGCGAGCTGGAGGCGGCTTGCCAGGAATACGTGCGGTTAAAGGGGAAAATGATCTCCTTGGAATACATCCTTATAGCCGGAGTCAACGATAGTTTGAGCCAAGCCAAACCTTTGGCCGAACTCGCTCGGCGTTTACACGCCAAGATCAATCTGATTCCTTATAACCGAGTCGACGGCCTAGCCTGGGAACGCCCGGCTGAATCCGCGCAAGAAGCGTTTCTCGATTCATTACTACAAAACCAGGCCCTGGCGACTTTGCGACGGGAAAAAGGCCATGATATCGACGCCGCTTGCGGCCAATTACGACTCAAAACTGAACGAGCCGCTCGAGCCGGCGTCTAGGGGCACCCGACCGCAAGCCATCCGTCCCACGGTTTTTGGGAGCAACCGTCGTGCGCCGCGCCTCATTCCCAAACTCAGCGGATTCCACCCGCCAAGAACTCCGGTCACTGTACTGATTACCTTTATGACCGAGTGAGTTGCAAAAGAACTTAAAGAAGGGTTGCGAGCCGGACTTAGATTACATAGCCTAATCACGTTTCCCCGCCAAAGGGGAGTAGCAAGGCGAACTCGGTTCCGTCCTTGGGCAGGCCAACAATCCCGAAAAGCGCGGATGGCTTTTCTGGTCTGTCTAGCCAGGGAATATCCCTGGGTGTGAGACTTTTGGCCACACATGGACACGCGTGCCCATAGTTTATGGTCGCGCACGGAATTTGAGATGAAACCTTATTTGCCGTTTCTTCTAGCGGGCAGCGCTACGGTGCCAGGCATATTCATGCGGCTCGCGGGTATTTCCTTAGAGCCGATCTCGATGGCCTTTTTCTCCGGCTTGGCCATTCTGGGCGCTTCCTTGTTATTAATCTGGGCCTGCGATGCCGCCCAAGCCGATATCTGCCAAGCTCTAGCGATGGCGCTGGTTGCCCTGCTGGCCGTGTTGCCCGAATACTCCGTCGACATGTATTTCACTTGGCACGCCGGCTTGGCGCCCGAAGGGCCTTACGCCCATTATGCCATTGCCAACATGACGGGCGCAAACCGGCTCCTGATCGGCGTGGCCTGGGCCGCCATAGCCGTGCTGTATTGGGTTCGCCACCGGCGCCCCGCTGAAATCCATCAGGAACGGCGTTTGGAATTAGGTTTCATGGGGTTGGCCACAGCTTATGCGTTGATCATTCCGATCAAGGGCTCATTGGCCTGGTACGACGGCTTGGTTTTTCTAAGCATTTATGGGGGGTACATTAGACTCGCCAGCCAACGCTCGTGTGTTGAAGTGGAAGCCGATGGACCGGCGGAACTTTTAGTTGCTCTGCCAAAAATCCGGCGGCGGTTCGCCACCGGCACCCTCTTTTTAGTCGCCGCTGGGGCGATTTTCGCCAACGCGAAACCCTTTTGTGAAGGCTTGATCGCAACCGGTAAGTTACTACAAATAAACGAGTTTCTCCTAGTTCAATGGCTCGCCCCCATCGCTTCGGAAGCCCCGGAATTCACCGTGAGCTTGATTTTTGCCTGGCGCGGGCAAGCTAGCCTGGCTTTGGGGACGCTTTTATCAGCTAAGCTCAATCAATGGACGCTTTTGGTGGGTATGATCCCGGGTGTCTTCGGCGTTGCCCATGGCTCGTTCGATCATCCCATTCCCTTATCCCCATTTCAATTTCAAGAAATCCTGCTGACAGCGGCCCAATCCTTGATGGCGGTCGTGCTGCTAACTTCATTCAAACTGCCGCTTTCCGCGGCCGCGTTATTATTCGGACTGTTCGCCGGGCAATTAGTTCTGCCTCCATTATTAGAAACCCACCCTGACATGGCGTTTGGCCTAACCTCAAGCCACGTACACCCCCTTTTCACGGCCTTGTATTTCGTGGCCGCCCTGGCGTTGTTCCTGCACGCCCCCAAAACAAGCATCGAATTCATCCGAAGCTTCATCCAAGATTTGCGACCCGCCAAATCACAACCCGCGAAGGGGACGCGCGAAAGCTGCCATGCCACGACTGGCCACCCCCTACCCCGCTGTATGAAATGCCCCTGGCGCCACCAGGGGATGGCCCTGTGCAAAGCCGCTGCCGGTTGAGACGGATTTAGCAAGCGACACCACCTGCCCGTTTCGCTCATCCAGCGCCGGGTCCATTTTAATCGGAAATACGCTAATAATCTCGAAAAGGATGGGGTCGCGGCTTATTCTCTAGTCCATGAAACCTTGGACCACCTTATCGCGCGAGAAAGTTCTGGAGATGGGCAAATACCTTACGGTGGAAAAACATCGGATTGGCTTGCCTGACGGCCGCGAAATCGCGGATTGGGCTTGGGTGATCACTCCCGATTATTCCACTGTGGTCGCCGTCACACGGGAAGACAAGTTCCTCTGTTTCCAGCAAATCAAATATGCGGTCACCGGCACCTCCTTGGCACCCGCCGGAGGCTTCATCGATCCCGGTGAAACTCCGCTGGCAGGGGCAAAGCGTGAATTAATGGAGGAAACCGGTTATGCGGCCGACACATGGCTCGAAATGGGCAACTATGCTGGAGACGCCAACCGGGGCGGAGGTACAGCGTATCTTTTCCTGGCCACGGGCGCGTACCCGGTGAACGCTCCCCACGATGACGACCTCGAAGAGCATATCCTCGTGCAACTTACACGTTCACAAGTGGAAAGCGCTTTAAAAAAGGGCGATTTCAAAGTGTTGGGCTGGATGTCGGCCATGGCGCTGGCATTGCTCCATCTCGACGCAAAACACTAGTCTCTCACACCAGCAACCCGGCCATCCTTGCGGGGTTCAAATCCTCGCTACGCGGTAATCGGCTGAAAATAGGAAGACCTTGCCCTTGCCTCCAGATGCGCGATTCCCGACATCCTGTATGTATATCAGTGCGTAAAATTGAACAGAACGCGTTTTTTTCACGCTTTCACCCCCTCAAAACGCACCCTTCACCCAAAATCGTATCCGCAATCGAATGGGACCGTTTAACCTTTCAAAAATCACATTGAACTAGCTATAAATTAGTTATGCATATTCTTCCATAAGTCGCGCCAGGCGTCTTTGCGGTCGAGTTCAGGATTAATAATCGCGCAATACCACCCATAATACGGCACGATTATTGCTTATAATTTATGGTTAGTGTTTTTCTGCATACTACTTGTTGTGTATCTTGGTTCGGGCCAAGCGTGGGTGTTGAGAAGTGGAACATTCAACCTCACGCTTGCCCGTTAAAGATCTCCCTTAAAACAGCTCGGCTCGGATGCCCTTTAACGGACATCCACCGTGACAATCGTCACGTGCAACTTCTTGGCTAGGGCTTCGACTTGGGCTTGTTCTAAAACCAGGGTTCGCTGAGGTTCTAAAGCCAGGACCGCAACTCCATGCGTGCCGCACGCCTCGATAGTCTGCGGCCCAACGCAGGGGATATCGAAACGCATGTCATGCTTTTCTTTAGCGACTTTGACCGCCACCGCTCCCCCGCTTTTGCCCGCCAATTCCCCGCCCCGGGCCAGGCACTTATCCGTGCCTTCAAAACCTTCCACCGCCAGGACCGTGCCATTTTTCACCACGACTGTTTGGCCAATTTCCAACCGCGATACTTCTTTGGCCAACCGGTAACCAAAAGTTATATCCGACGATTGGTCTTCCGTGAGCCTCGGTCCCAAATGGAACCCGGCCGCTGGCATCAGTGGTTTGAGCCACGACACCGCATCGATCAGTTCGATGCCATCCTTGGCCAATTCATCGGCAATGCCGCCGAAAATGGTATGGGCGTTTTTCTCCTTTAGCCGCCAGAGCAGTTTGACCGCACGCCAATCGGGCCGGACATCGAACAAGTTTTTCGGGGCAATCTGCCCGGCCATGACACAATGACGGACGCCCCGGATTTTGAAATTTTCGATCAATTCGCCCAACTGACCCACTTTCAACCAGACAATGTCATCGACCACTTTGACCATGTCGGGATCGGTTTCGCCCTGAAAGGCGATGGCGACGATTTTGGGCACACCCGCCGCGCGCGCTTGTTGCGCCAGCAGGATAGGCAAGGAACGATTGCCCGCGATTATCCCCAGGACGGGCGGCACCCAGCCCGCCGCCGGGGCCGTTGGTTTGGAATCAGCCATGCGGTTCAAGCGCTTTAAAGCTCCACCACTTGGCCGGGTTGGGGCACGAGCACATCCGCCGCGGGCTTGATCGTGCGCAACGATTCCGCCAGCGCCAGGGATTGGTTTTCCTCGCCGTGAATCACGAAGATACGCTTGGTATCCCCCGTGACTTTTTGCAAATACTCCTTCAATTCGGAGCGGTCGGCGTGGCCGGAGTAGGAGTCAATGGTCTCCACTCGCGCTCGCACGGCGTAAGGTTCGCCGAAAATATTCACGGTCTTCTTGCGATCCACAATTTGCGCGCCCAAGGTGTGTTCGGCGCAATAGCCAATAAACAAAATCAAGTTTTCCGGATCGCCGATGTGATTTTTCAAATGATGCCGGATACGACCGGCCTCGCACATGCCCGAAGCGCTGATGATAATCGCCGGCTCCTTTAAATCGTTGAGTTTCATGGAATGAGCCAACTCGCGGATATACGTCAGGTTTTCCATACCAAACGGATTCGCCTTTTCGCGTAAAAACCGGTAGATGGTTTCGTTAAAACATTCCGGATGCAACCGGTAAACTTCCGTGGCGTTCACGCTTAAGGGGCTATCCACAAAGATGGGTACTTTGGGTAATTTTCCCGCGTCGGCCAGTTGATGCAGCGTGTAGACAATGTCCTGCGTGCGTCCCACACTGAAGGAAGGAATGATCACTTTCCCGTGGCGATCCAGCGTTTCCTTAACCCACTGCCCCACTTTCTCGGTGGCGCCCGGTTTGGACACGTGATCGCGCCCGCCATAGGTGCTCTCGACTTGCAGAATATCCACGCCATCCACCGGCTCCGGATCACGCAAGATTTCGTCCCTTCCGCGGCCAATATCGCCCGAGAACAAAAAGCGGCAGCGCCGGCCATTTTCGCGGATGTCGAGTACGACCTGGGCGGAGCCTAGAATGTGTCCGGCGTCGCGGAATGTCACAGTCACCCCGTCAATCACGGGAATCGGGCGGTTGTAATTGAGGGAAACGAACTGGCGAACGGCCTTTTCCGCGTCCACCGCCGAATACAGCGGCAACACGGGCGGCAGTCCTTTCTTGGCGCGTTTTTTGGAGACGAACTCCGCGTCCGCCCGCTGGATTTCGGCCGAATCTTCGAGCATGATGGCCGCCAGATCGCGCGTGGCAAACGTGCAATAAATGCTACCCTGAAACCCGTTGCGACACAAATTAGGTAAATTGCCGCAGTGATCGATATGGGCGTGGCTCAGAACGACGGCGTCGATCTTGCGGGCGTCAAATGGCAGGTTGCGGTTGCGTTCGATGGAATCTTCGCGTTTACCTTGGTAAAGGCCGCATTCCAGCAACAAGCGCTGCTGGTTGACTTCCAAAAGGTACATGGAGCCCGTGGTCGTGCGCGTCGCGCCCAAATAGTGTATTTTCATAAATCCAAATCCACTCCCGGCCGCTTCCCCGAACGGCCCGCCCAAGCGCGCGAACGCAATCCCCCAACCCGGCCCTCAAGGGTGCCGAAAGATGACCCGCGCCTTATTCAGGTCGTAGGGAGACATTTGCACACTCACCCGGTCGCCCACGCTGATGCGGATGAAGTTTTTCCTCATCTTGCCCGAAATATGGGCCAGCACCTCGTGGCCATTAGGTAATTCCACCCGAAACATGGTACCGGGCAAAACCTGGGTCACCGATCCAACAATTTCGATTGGCTCTTCTTTTGCCATGCTCTTGATCTATCCAATAAGTTTGGCAAGCGCTCCCGCTTCGGGAGACGCGCAAGTCCCTCTTTCTATACGCTAAAGCGATACGCGCGGAAATAAAAAAGTTGCGCGCGAAAACGGACCTCCACGAGGGGTGAAGCGACCTGATTGGAGCCAAACTAGCCCCGCCATTAGCCCGGTTTTTCCACCATTGCCCCCTCAGCTTTCCAGTGCTTGAGCTAAATCTTCCATCAGGTCGTCGGCATGTTCGAGGCCAATCGAACAGCGCAACAGGCCCGGCGGTGTCGGCGATTTAGGGCCTTCCACCGAAGCCCGATGCTCAATGAGGCTTTCATACCCGCCCAGGCTGGTGGCGCGGAGGAAGAGTTTGACTTGGGCGGCCACCGCAATGGCCGCCGCCGCCCCACCTTTGACCTCGAAGGATAGCATCCCGCCAAAATCGCTCATTTGCTGGTTAGCCAAAGCATGTTGGGGATGCGATGCTAAACCTGGATAATGAACGGTTTGCACCCGCGGATGTCCGGCTAGAAACGCGGCCAACCGCTTGGCGCTCGCGCATTGCGTCCGCACCCGGCAAGGCAAAGTGGGCAGGCTGCGCAAAAGCAGCCAGCAGTCGAACGCGGAGGGCACCGCTCCGCCCTGCGCTTGATAGCTCCGTAATCGGCGATAGAGTTCGTTTTCCGTCGCTTTCACCACCACGCAACCGCCTAACACATCGCTATGCCCGCCCATATATTTGGTGGTCGAATGCGTCACCGCGTCCGCCCCCAGCTCGAGTGGCCGTTGAAAGAGCGGCGTAGCCCAAGTGTTATCGGTCACGCACCAAGCTCCGGCCGCATGAGCTATCGCGGCGATCCGCGCAATGTCAGAGATTTGCAGTCGGGGATTGGACGGCGTTTCGATCCAGACCAGCTTCGTATTCGGCTGCATGGCGCGTTGCACGTTTTCGACGTCGGTCGTGTCCACATAGCTAGCCTGCAAATGCCAACGGCCATATTGGGCGTCGAGCAGGCCCCGCGTGTTGTAATACATCTCCAATGGCAAGACCGCGTGATCGCCCGGTCCCAAGGCATGAAAAACGCTCATGCTGGCCGCCTGACCAGAGCTAAACGCCACGCCGGCAGCCCCGCCTTCGAGCGCAGCCAAGGCCTCTTCAAAGGCGTTGCGATTGGGGTTGCCCATCCGCGAATATAAATGTCCACCAGGCAGAGAGCCATCCGGCTGTCTTTCAAAAGTAGTCGAGAGGACAATCGAAGGCACCACCGCCCCATTGGCAGGATCCGGATGCCGTCCCGCGTGCGCGGCCAGAGTCTCAAATCTCATGGGCGCAATGTTACACGCCTCCATTGCGGTGAAAAGCTTAGAATGGGACGCCGCGCAAACGCCTAATTCACACCCCTAACTCGCCGGGTGAAAATCGCGCAACGCCTCCAAACAATGAGTCAGGTAGGGCAGTAATTGTTTCTTGCGTGAGACGACATCCGACAGCTCGAAGATGCCCGGCTCGAGCTTAGGGTAATCGATCTTCTCGATCACCCGAGCCTCGCCCACCACCAGCAAGAGCGAGTTTTGACGGGTAACATCAGTCACCAGTAGCGAGGAAAAGAAGTAGCCCTTACTGTCTCGATAGGCCCCCAACGCCTCTTTCACCTCGGTTTTGCGCTTCCAAAACTGGTCAAAACCCACTTCTTCGATTTGCGCGACGCTGAACGTGAAGGCCCCTTCCTTGTACTCTTTGCAATCGGTGGTGATCGCTTGCAAGGGCGGGCGCGCGGTGAGGACTGATCCCGAAGCGAATAGTTTTTCCGTAAACTCCTTGGCCTGAACACCGGAGATTTTTTCCAACCGGCGCAAAATCTCCGCGTCCCGAGGCGTGGCGGTTGGCGAAGTCAGGTTCAAAGTATCCGCCGCCAGCCCAGCCATCAGAAGCCCGGCGATAGAGGGCGGCATTTCAATTCCTTCGCGGAAAAAACAATCCGCCACAATCGTGCTGGTCGATCCTACCGGCTCGTTGCGGAATAAAATGGGACGCGCCGTGGTGATCGCCCCCAATCGGTGGTGATCGATGATTTCCACAATTTCCACTTGGGCCGCTCCGGGAACGGCTTGAGATAACTCGTTATGATCCACCAGGATAAGCTTGCGGTCGACGGGTTTGAGAAAATCCGATTTCGATAAAATCCCCACCGTCCGACCTTGTTCATCGAGAATGGGGAAAGCCTGAAAGTTCGATCCCACCGCCCGTTCTTTGACGTCCGAAAGCAACTCATCCTCGCGGAACGTTAAAAAACTCTCGTGCAATACATGCCCCACCGCGATGGAAGCCCGGCTGAGAAACGCGGTGGTCGCGGTGTCATGCGGGGTAAAAATAACGCTAACCCCTTTGTTCTTAGCGGCTTCAATAGTTTCTGATTCCACTTCCAGCCCGCCGGTGACAATTAAAACGCGCACCCCCTCGCGAATGGCAATGTTTTGAATGTCCCAACGATCTCCCACCACCACCGCCAGCCGGTATTTCGGATAATCTCGCATGCGGCGGGAAAAGGACTCCAAACCCATGGCTCCGATCATCAGGATCAAGTCCTCCTCAGCGTCGAGGTCGGCTATGTTCGCCGCAATGAGCCGCCCATCCAAAGTGCGCGCCAAATTGTTCAAGGAAGAAAGAATCCGGCGGGAATCCGCGGACCAATTGGCCGCCGGGAACAAAAATTTGGTCAGCTTGAATAAAGAGAGCAAACCCTTGCAGATTTGGTCGGGGCCTAACACGGGCAACACCCGAATATTCCGTTCATCCATGATGCGCAACGCCTCCGCCGCGGTGGCACCCGGTCCCACGCTCATGGGGGCGGGATTCATCACATCCCGTACTTTAGGGGAAACGTCGGCCACAAAGCGCGGTGGCGGCACCCCGAATGTCTTCAACACAAAGTCAATGCGATCATTGGTATCGCCGCACCGGATCGCCTCGACCTCGGTTTGGCCCGTGCGCCGCTTAAACTCAGCGTATCCAATCGCCGAACAGATCGAGTCCGTATCCGGGTTTCGATGCCCCACCACTAAAAGCTCGCTCATAAATCAAATAAGATTTTCGAATGGAATATTCCACAGTCTCCGAACAATTGCCAGTCCTGGGCCTAAATCAAATTGGAGGAGTAGTTTACTATCTCGAACGAACGTTTGCCGCCAACGAAGAACCGCTTGAGATTCAGACTTGAGCGCCTTATGCTAACTCAACCGCCGTGGCTGCCATGGCGCAAAAAATGCTTAAAGAAATGCGCCTAATGACCAACCATTTCCTAAAGTCCGTTGCGACGGGGCTCTTTCTGTCGGCGTTATTTGCGTTGAGCCTATCGGGCGCGGAAATCGGCGAGGCGCGCCAGGAATTTCTGTCCGGAAATTATTCTAAAGCACTCGATCTGTGTGAGAAAGCCATCAAACCGGGCAGTGCCCCCGAAGCTTGGCAATTATTGCTCGCCGAATGTCAGCTTACGCTGGGCCAGTATCCGGAAGCGCATAAAACCATGGCCGACGCTTTGGATCGGCACTCCCTCAGTGTCCAAACCCGTTGGGTGGCCTACGGAATTTTTCGCCAAAGCGGGTATCCCGAGCTAGCGGAGCCACTGCTGAACGAAATCCTGGCGATAGCCAATGCCAGCCCGGGGAATTACCGCGACCCAGCCAGCCTGGTGGCCATTGGCAAAGCGGCCATTCGGCGCGGGGCGGACCCCAAACAAATCCTCGAAAAACTTTACGATCAAGCCAAACGCCGAGATCCCGAGTATCGTGAAACCTACCTGGCGGCGGGCGAACTGGCCCTGGACAAAAATGATTATGAATTGGCGGCCAAGCAGTTTCGCGATGGGTTAAAGCATTTCCCCGAGGATCCGGAGTTTTACTTTGGGTTGGCCCAATCTTACGCTCCCAGCGACCCGGCCGAGTTGAATTCCAACCTGCAAAAAACCCTAAAACTCAACCCCAATCACCTCGCGGGCTTATTGTTGCTCACCGACCATTTTATCGATAGCGAGGAATACGCCGAAGCCGCGAAGAACTTGGATAAAGCGCTGGAAATCAACCCCTGGCTGCCGGAGGCGTGG
>DBTJ01000039.1 GCA_002306985.1 Verrucomicrobia bacterium UBA1319 | reverse complement strand
AAGCGCGAGGTAAAAGGAGCTCAACTCCGCAATACTATCGTTAATCTATGCAACTAAGCACTAGCTGCGCCGCCCAACCCAAAGGAAAACCCCCAACTCCTTTTTGCCAATCGCCCCAAATGAAAAGTGTCCTGGTTTGAAAACTCCACGACACGCGCCCATTTTTGCACTGTGCTGTTGCCTTTTATGCCATACTTGCGCCGTATGGCGTCAAAGGAAATGTCGCTGTCTTCCAACTCCTTCACCACTGCCATTTTAAACGCCTGACTGTAGGTTATTCCCTGCCTTCTGACACTATTTTGTTGTCTCATTAGTGACATCCTAGGTCAGGACGGGACCATTGTGCCCTTTATCTATTCTTTAATCCCAATGTTTTCTAAGCGGCTCACGCGCCTGACAATAATGCTGCAACCGCCAATTTGCGTTTTCTAGTCATGGTTAGCGCCAAAGCTTGGAACTTGGATACGGCCACGGTTGCGCCACTCTCAGGCACCATGCCCTCCTCTGGTTTGACCAGTTACGCCAAGATTACCGCCACTGCTACCGATGCCGAGGAAAAACCCACCACGGTCATCTTCCTGAACCGGTCCACCGTGAATTCCTATACCGGCAATGACATCACGCCTCTGATTCCGGGGAGGCTTGGACTAAAATTACGGTCGATACCTTGTTCGAAACGGTAAATGGAGCCGTCTACTTGCTTTCCCCGCCGGGCAATAATTGGTCGCTGGACTTTGGGACCGCTTCTCCTGCCAGTGGGAGTCTGGCCGCGTTGGTCGCGGGCAACCAGAATGAAGTCCTGGCCACCGTGAGTTGCGGGGGCACTTCTTTAGATGATACGTCCGCTTTGGAAATTTCTATCACCGCCACGCGCGTGCCTAGCCTCTCGATCACCGGCGGCGGCAGTGTCACCAGTGTTATCCCCAGCTATGTCCCCAGAACTGGTGACTGGCGGGTTAGTGATTTTGGGGTACACTGCACATGTAAGGATCGAGGTAAAAGTGCAGATTAAACCGTGTGAGATGCGTCAAGCTGCAGCGCAACGTCGATCAAACAATTTCGGGTGGTAAGTTGGGCCACAAGGTCAAGCGAAAGTATAAGTTCTCATTTCTTTGTTTCCACGGCGAGGCCGGGCGTAAAACCCCGGCCTCTCTGTTTTTATCCCCGATCCAGGTTGGTTTCATCACGCTCAGACTTCACTCGTGGAACGTTCGTTGCGGCAAATGCCTGATGAGGAAGTGTTTTGGGAATTGGAAAAAGAGTTAACCTAGTCCTAGGAATAAAAATGGTGGGTTGGCGGGGACTCGAACCCCGGACCAACGCCTTAAAAGGGCGCTGCTCTACCGACTGAGCTACCAACCCACCCGCTGGACTGCCTGTTTAGAGACAAACAATCCCCTCACACCTGGAAACGGCGTGCGGGGGAAAACCTAAACAACCCCCTATCGCCATGCAAGAAATCTTTTCAGGTTTTTGGCCCAGGAGTTGGTTTCCAAGCTGCGGCAGCAAAATTCCAGACGATAATCCAGATCGAAAAATAGTCGTAACTGGCTGTGTCACAAGTCGTCTACGCTGTAATGCTGGCGCAAGGGTTCGAGATCGGGATCGTTTTTAGCCCATTTCTTGACGAGCAAGGGATCACCGACCTTCATGGCTCGAGCGAGCCAGGACTTGGCCTCTTCAAGCCTGCCTAACTGGCAAGCGTAACAGGCTAAATTGTAGGGCTGAGCCGGGTCGGAGGGAAATCGCGCGGTGGCTTCCAGGCCATGCTGGTAGGCCAGATCGGTTTTTCCGGCAAAAAAGAGCGCATTGGCCAGGTTCATGAAACCGCGGGAATCGTTGGGATTAAGCCGGATCATTTCACGCGCAATTTCGATGCAATCGCCGAAATTGCGGGAGCGCTCTTCCACGTGCCAGCGCACGGAAAGCACGCCCGTATGCGATTGGTTAGCTGGGGAAATGCACGCCAGCTCTCGCCGGGCTTCGCCTGGGTTGCCTAATTCAAGCCATCCCTCAGCTGCCCGCAAATAATGTATGTCCGGTGTATCCATGGACGGACTATGGCAGTCAACTTGTCAATCAAGGGCTCCGAATCCTGTCGCGGGCTTGTTGCCTCCCCCTTCGGTGCGCCAATGTCGGCTAATTCACTCTTATTCAATGATTATCGGCAGAAAATCAGTTTGGTTAAACGCCAAAATTCAGATCAAGGCGCGCGGGCATCCACAACCTGCGACAAGCCAAAACCTTGCGACTTTCGATAAATCGTTTTCCCATGGCGGGTCTCTCCGCTTGGGTATCTTCCCAACCCATTAGGTGGACTCAGTCGATTCTTTTCGCATGTTAGGGCGGAGGATGGAAATGAAAACGAGAAGTTTGAGGGAACGAAGACCTGAGGTCGTGTCCGCAGATTGCCGTGGGGCGTGCTCCAGGGATGGGCAGGGTTGTCCATCTTTTCGCCTGACCGCGTTTGAGCCCTCCCACCTTCACGAGCGCAGATTGGCTGGTAAATATTTTAAAATTTCGGTGAGGAATGGAGTGGCATTTGGAGGGTTCCCGTTTCACTGGCTCCTGGTTGTCTTCATGCTTACGCTGGGCGCGGGGATTGGAGGCTACTATTGGCGCGCGTTCGAGGTCGGCGCTGTGAGTTTGTTATCGTTACGGTCAAACGTTGACACTTTGGATTCCTTGATCGCTTGGGAGACGTGCTCGGAAATCGACGAGGCCAAAGCTGTGCTCCAGGCGTCCGCCGAACAAATTGTCCTGAAACTTCGCGCGAGTTCGACGGTGGGGATTATTCCGCAAGCCAATAGCCGGTCCCCGGCCAAAACCGCAACTAGGGAAAGCTTTGAGAAAGCCAGCCGGGCTTTGGAAAACGAAATGGCGGCGTTTGGCGGGACCGAGCATGAAAACTCACCTTAGATAAAGAATATCTTTGGCTCTTGCAGCGACAGGAGAGTTTCGATCGCTGGCTGGATTTATATCGGACCACCGCCTATGCGCACCCAACGCATCGTATCGTCGGCCTGTTCGCTGAACGCGCCCTTCTCTATGGTCAGCAAGCCGGGCGGGAACGGCAAATTCTCGACGTTCTCCGGCACGTGGCGAGCATCCCTTTGCCGTTCGAGAGCAAGGAAAGGATCTTAGCCCTGATCAATGGCGCTACGTGTCTGGTGGCGGCAGGACAGACGCTCGTCAGTCCCGAACGCTCGTTTGAAGGTGTTTTCTAGCGGAGGTTTCGCGTATGAAGGTGAAGCGCCGTGAAAAAAAACGCAGGTTTCCCGGCCGGCCGGTGTTTGCTCCGGAGCCTGTGCATCGTGGGTGTCGGAGTATTGCTTCGTTGGTATTTCTGTCTTTCTTTGGTCGTAGGCGAAAGTATGACGCCAACCTTTGCCAGCGGCGATTTACTGGTGGTCAGCAAGCAGGCGTATCGGGTCGCCACGCCGGAGCGCGGGGATGTGGTGGTGGCGCGGACCCGCGCCGGCTTGATCGTAAAGCGTCTGGTAGGGTTGTCGGGTGAAGGAATTGAGGTCAAAACGGCGCGGTGTTTATCGATCGGAACGCAATCCAGGAAACGCATCCCATGCAAAATGGAGAGCTTGAAATTGGTCCGGGCCAACTTGGCCCCGGCAAATATGCGCTATTGGGCGATAATCGCGCGCTGCCTTCCTCCGCGGTGGTTCACTCGGTGGTGCCCAAAGACCGCCTGGTAGGCAAAGTGTTTTTTCGCTTTCATTGGTAGCCCGCCAACGTATCGGTCCAGTTCGGTAGCCGGGCATCATGGCCGTCGCCAAGCTCCCGGCCGGGCCATGAGTTCTTTGAGCAAAGCCAAGTGCCGTTCATAGACCTCCCGGGGCGTGGCCTGATGTCGGACGCAAATCCACGCCGCCTTGCCCACGATCTCGCCCATCATGCCGCAGGTGCGCATCACTCGCACCGGACCCAGGGCTTCGTGCGTTACGCTGATATCGCGGCCCGCCATAAACAGATTCGTGATATTGCGGCTATAGAGACAGCGGTAGGGCGCCCAATAAGGGCCTGGGTAATCATAAGCTTTGCCAGTAGTGGCTTGGGAGATGAATTCATCGCCTGGGAGTCCCTGGCTGAAAGCGGGGGCTGGCGTATGAACGTCAATGTGCCAGGAACAGGGGAAGCAGCCATCCGCAAATAGCTTGCCTTGCCGGAAATCCTCCGCCTGGAGAATCACATCGCCTAACAGGCGGCGGGATTCGCGTTTGCCCGCGATAAACGCGGCCCAGCCCAGCCGGTGGTTTGGATACAGGTGATCGACGTTTTTAAGGGTGTCCCAAGCCCCGTACATGGCGCGGAAATTCGCGTCGCGGATGCGCTCGATATCCTGTATTTGATCCTTATCGAAGCCGCCTTCCCAGAACCATCCTCCCAGATTGCTTAGGGGGGTGTTGGCCCATTGGCCATTACGCTTTTGACGTCCAGGGAAAGGTTTGGCGGACAGATCCAGCGCCCAGGGACAGCGTGGAAAAGGCGCGGCCACATTTCCCGCTCGCACGGCCAGGCTGATCGCGTCCCGGTCCTTGCATTCGCAGCGCAACACCTGCGCGGGGTCCGAGGTGTCCATCAAGTTCCAGAGATTGCTCGATCCCATCACCCCGTCCCGGGAAGTCTCCGCATCCGCGCCGGCGAGAAATCCCATCGTGCCATCGCCGGTGCAGTCCGCAAAGTAGGCGGCGTAAAGCCGCACCCGGCGCGCGGTGCGAATGGATTGCGCGGTGACGGATCGGATGCGTCCGTGGCGCACCCGCACGGCATTGAGGTGCTGTTCCGTAAAGAGGGTGATGCGAGGTTCGGCGCGCACCCGCTCGAGCTTGAGGGAATCGCCATACACCGCTTGGCGCTTGGCGTTAGCACTGTCGGCGGTTTTGGGAGGCGCCAATTCCTCCACGATGTCGCCGATGTGGGGATACGGTTCTTGCCGGGTATGGCCTTCCGGCCACACGCGGATTTCCGAGCTGCCGTTGCCGCCCAGCACGGGGCGATCCTGCACGAGGGCCACTTTTAGCCCTTGGCGCGCGGCGGAAAGCGCGGCGCACGTGCCCGCGAAACCACCGCCGACCACCACCAAATCGTAGGTTCCCCCGTCGGCGGGTGCTTCCGGAATGCCCAAGGCGCGGCGGCGAAACGTTCGCAAAGCCTCGCCCTCGTTGGGCGGGATGAAGGCGGGATCGCGAGCGAATAACACGGCGTCGCACCGGCCTTCGAAGCCGGTCAAGTCATGCAGGGCGATTTGGGTTTCTCCGGCCATGGCAACGCGGCCGCCATCCTGCCAATGCCACTCGGCCCCCTCCGCGCCAAAGAGCGTCGCGAGCGGTTGGCCATTCACCCACACTTGGAATTTGCCCGGCGCGCCCGGCGCTTGCCAGGGAGCCACCCAATCGCGAGTTCGAACCCAGACGCGATACGGGCCAGGCGAAGCGAATTTCACCGTGGTTACCGCGTTCTTGACCGGCACGCCCAATCCGTGAGCCAACAAGTAGGGCGAGCCCATGATATCCATAGATTGCTGGTCCACTTCCCATCCGCCCAGCTGACTAAATTGTTCCGCTTCGAGCAAGACGTGCTGCGCGGGCAAAGTCCAAGCGCACGCGAGTACGGTGGCGGCGATTCGGAGAAGGAACCCCGAGTAGTTACGGGATGATTTTATCATGGTTTGGCCAATTCGGGTTTTAATTGTTCCGCCAGGAACTTGCGGGTCAATTCCGCCACTCGGGGATCTTTGAATCCGCCATGCCCGCCGCCTTTTACGGTATGGAATATTACCGGCACCCCGGCGTGTTTGAGGGTTGCTTCCAGCAGTTCGCTTTGGTGATGGGGCACCAGAGGATCTTGGTCGCCGTGGCAAATCAGGAATGGCGGGCAGTTTTGGGAAACGTAAGTGATGGGGTTGGCGCGAGCCGTCTTTTCCCGGTTTTCCTGGATGAGTCCGCCAATCAGTTCGGATTCCGGGGAATCCGCCGGATTATGTACTTGGCCAGCGGGCAAACGATGCGCGTCCATCTGCAGGAAATCGGTCGGTCCATAGTAATCGACCACGGCTTGCACTCGGCTGGATCGATCTAGGTTTTCGCCAACCTCGAATTGCTTGGCGTCACCGGCGGTGCCCAGCATGGCCGCCAAATGACCGCCGGCCGAGCTGCCAAAAGAGGCGAATCGATTTGGATCGATCCGGTACTCGCTGGCGTGGGCGCGCAGCCAGCGCACGGCGGCTTTGCAATCTTCGATTTGCGCCGGGAAAATGGCGTGCTGGCTCAAACGGTAATTAATCGAGGCCACGGCATAACCCGCCTGGAGGTATTCCAAGGGTACATCATCCTGTTTGTCGCCCATCTTAAAGGCGCCGCCATGGATGCTGATGATGAGCGGCAAGTTGGCGCCACTCCGGGGCAAGTAGATGTCCAATTTTTGGCGCTCGTGTCCGCCGGACACATACGCGAGGTCGCGGTGAACTTCCATGCCATCGGAAAATGAGGCGCGACGGGAGGCGCTCGCAGGTTGGGCTATCGCTTGCAGCGCCATAGCCAGGAGGCCGCTTAAGGCCGAAGTGATCATCAGTTTGGTTTGCATAGTTTCAAGCCGGGTTCACGAACCGGGAAAGCGGGCGGCTGGGCCGCGAATCCGGCGAAATTTCGTAGGTGCGTTTTTATTGCGCGCATGGTTTTTGGTTTGGCTAGCGATTCTTAAACGGGCGCGCGGATCATTCAATCACGAAAAGCTGACGGTAAGCATGGATTACCCGGGAAGCTTAGCTTGCTAACGCCACAATCTTGTTTTCACAAGCTCCAGAGTGGGTTAGGATGTAACCTCATGAACACCAGAACCACCGGACTGATTGCGTTTATTATTTTATGCGCAGGGTGGCGGCTCGCCGCGAGCGAAGCGGCTCCGCGGACGGCGGCGAAGCAAGTCCCCGGCGTTATCATCGATTACAGCCCCGCGTCCTCGAAGCTGTACATTGGTTCTCCCAGCCTCGCGGTGTTGCCGAACGGGGATTATGTGGCGTCTCACGATTTCTTCGGGCCCGAGTCCCATGAGCATCAAAGCGCGCGCAGCCTGGTGTTTCTTTCCTCCGACCGGGGCCGGAATTGGAAGCGGGTGGCGGAAATTCAAGGCGCCTTTTGGTCCAGCCTATTCGTTCATCGGGGCGCGCTCTATTTGCTTGGGCCCGATCGGCATCACGGCAATATCTTGATTCGCCGATCCACCGATGCGGGAGAAACTTGGACTTCCCCCACCCAGGCCGCCACCGGGTTGCTGCGCGACCAGGGGGAGTATCATTGCGCCCCGATGCCAGTGATCGAGTATCGCGGCCGTTTGTGGCGCGGTTTTGAATGGCGCAACCCGCCCCAGGCATGGGGAATCAATTACCGGGCGGGCATGCTTTCCGCGCCGGTGGACGCGGATTTGCTCAATGCGACAAACTGGACTTCCTCGGAATTCCTGCCCAGCGATCGCGCTTGGAATGGCGGAGACATGGGAGCATGGCTCGAAGGCAATGCCGTGGTGGCGCCCGATGGCAGCCTGGTGGACGTCTTGCGCGTGCAGACGAAATCACCCGATGAAAAAGCCGCGTTGGTGCATATTAGCGACGATGGCAAAAAGGCGGTCTTTGATCCGAATGCGGATTTCGTGTCCTTTCCTGGCGGCGCCAAAAAATTCGCGATTCGTTATGATCCGGCCACCCGGCTTTATTGGTCGCTGGCGAACATCGTGCTGGAGCGCCACCGCGCCAACGATCCAGGCGGCATTCGCAATACCCTGGCGCTGACTTGTTCACCCGATCTGCGGAATTGGAGGGTGCGTTGTTTATTGCTCTATCATCCGGAGGTGAAGAAACATGGGTTCCAATACGTGGATTGGCTGTTCGAGGGCGAAGACCTGATCGCCGTAGGTCGCACCGCGTATGATGACGACGAAGGCGGCGCCCATAACAATCATGACGCGAATTACCTAACCTTCCATCGCTTCCCCAATTTCCGGCGGCTCACGATGAAGGATTCGGTGCCGGTGGAATAAATCCCGGATTGTAAGTTTGGTTGTGGTAGCGGGGGAATATTGATTGGCGTGATCGTTGGTTTAGGACAAGCTTGCGAATTTTCCGGAGTTGCGCGAGCCTTGTCCCCAATGAAGCGAAATATTCAAAGGACAATGGTTTTGGCTGCGTTGGGCGCATGGTTTGCCTGCGTGGATGCCGGTCGGCTTAGCGCCGCCCCCGCCGATTACGTCAACCCGTTCATTGGCACGGCGGAACACGGCCACGTTTATCCCGGAGCTACCGTTCCGTTCGGAATGGTTCAACTCTCGCCGGACACCCGGATCACGACTTGGGATGGTTGTTCCGGCTACCACTATTCCGATAATAGCCTATATGGTTTCTCCCATAATCATTTGACGGGCACCGGTTGCCCGGACTTAGGTAACATTCTGCTGATTCCCACGGTGGGTGAATTGAAAATGTCGCCGGGCGAGGAGCCGGGCAAAGGCTATCGCACCCGGTTTTCCCACGATCAAGAGGAGGCGCATCCGGGCTATTACCGCGTTTATTTGCCCGACTATAAGGTCAAGGTGGAACTAACCGCAACGACCCGCGTGGGCTTGCACCGGTATACTTTTCCTGAAAGCGCGGCGGCGCACATTATTTTAGATCTCTGGCACGGAGTAGACAATGAACCCACGGAAACCCAGGTTGTCCTCGAGGATGACCACACCGTGAGCGGCTTTCGGCGCAGCGCGGGGTGGGGTGGCAGCAAGGTCTTTTACTTTGTAGCCGAGTTTTCCCGGTCGTTCGACGCGGCGGTGATTCAGCAAGACAAACAGGATATCGTGGCCAAGCAGGCGCAGGGGCGCGATTTAAAAGTGCATTTCGATTTTCGCGCGAAAGCGGGAGAAATGGTTTTGGGTCGAGTCGCGCTTTCCACCGTGAGCGTGGATGGCGCTCGGAAAAACTTGCGCGCCGAGGTCCCTAAATGGGATTTCGACAAGACCGCCCAAGCGGCGCGCCGCCAATGGAACCAACTGCTCGGCGTGGCTCAAGTGGAAACCAAAGATAAAGCCGTGAAGGAAGCCTTTTACACCTCGGTGTACCATGCGCATGTGGCGCCCACTATTTTAAGCGATGTGGACGGTCAGTTCCGCGGCCCGGACGAGAAAATCCATCAAGCCGAAGGCTTTGATTATTATACGGAAATCTCCTTGTGGGACACGTTCCGGGCCGAGCAACCGTTGATGACTTTTACCCAGCCTCAGCGAGTGAACGGCTTGGTTAAAACCATGTTGGCGCACTACAAAATCTATGGCCAAGGCACGCTGCCGGTCTGGCCCGAAGGCGGCAAGGAAACTTGGTGCATGATCGGTAATCACGCCATTCCGGTGATCTTGGATGCTTATAATAAAGGATTCCGCGATTGGGATGCCAATGAGGCGCTCGCCGCCATGATTTCTAGCGTGGAGAAAGATCGCGAGCAACTCGACGACTACCGCCGCTTGGGTTACATCCCTTCCGGCAAGGACAAACAGAGTGTGGCTAAAGTGCTCGAATACGCTTATGACGACGCATGCATCGCGCGTTTCGCCATGGCGTTGGGTAAAACGGACGTGGCGGAGAAATACGCGAAACGCGCCCAGAATTGGCAAAATGTTTTCGACGCGACCACGGGTTTTATGCGCGGCCGCACGGCCGATGGCCAATGGCTCTCGCCGTTCGATCCTAATCGCATCTCGCCCGATGAATACACGGAGGCGAATGCCTGGCAATACACCTTCTTCGTGCCGCATGATGTGCCCGGGTTGGTCGCCAAATTGGGCGGGGACGAGAGCTTTGCCGCCAAGCTCGATGACCTGTTTGAAACGAAGGCGAAGATCCCGAATCCGCTAGTCGATGTCACCGGCTTGATCGGCATGTACGCGCACGGCAACGAACCCTGCCATCATGTGGCATACCTATATAATTACGCGGGCCAGCCCTGGAAGACGCAAGCCCGTGCCCGCCAGGTGGCCAGTCAGCTTTACAATAACACGCCGGGCGGCCTGTGCGGCAATGACGATTGCGGCCAGATGTCCGCTTGGTACGCCTTTACGACGCTGGGTTTCTACCCGGTCGATCCCGCGAGCGGCGTCTACGTCATTAGCAGCCCGCTGGTGGATAAAGTGACTTTGAAGCTAAACCGTCCATACTACAAAGGTGGCGAGTTTACGGTGGTGGCAAAGCATAATTCGCCCGCCAATGTGTACATCCAAAGCGCGACCTTGAACGGCCAACCGTTCACGCGCAGTTGGATCACTCATGAGGAAATTGCCGCCGGCGGCAAGCTGGTCCTCAATATGGGCTCCAGCCCCAATATGAATTGGGGTGTCAACGCGGGAGATCGTCCCGGGATTGTGAAGTGAGACCCGACGTTCCACTTTCTGGATTATAGGCCGTTACCTACAAGGCTGGCAGCGATGCCAGCCTTTTTGCCGCCCGTAAAAAATGCGCGGATAAAACCGAATCCCGTTTGACGGGCGCTTATTGCGCGCGTATATTGGCGGCGCTATTAGATATACGAATGTGCCATAATAGACCTATTCATTTATCCACCCCTCTTCGCGCGTCGCGATCTTTTTATCGCTAAATCATGAATATTCACGAATATCAAGCTAAACAGCTGTTGGCTAAACACGGTGTAGCCGTGTCTCTGGGCGATGTTTGCGTTACGCCGGAAGAAGCCCGGTCCAGCGCCGCCAAACGTTTTGCCGAGGGCTATAAGCGCGTCATTCTGAAATCCCAAATCCACGCCGGCGGGCGCGGCAGCGGGACTTTTAAGAACGGGCTCAAAGGTGGGGTGCAGTTTTGTTCAAATCCCGCTGAAGTATACGCCATCGCCAAGAAGATGCTGGGGCAGGTGCTGGTGACCAAGCAAACCGGCCCGGAAGGCCGCTTGGTGCGCAAGTTGCTCGTGGAAACCGTGCAATCTTTTGACACGGAACATTTTGTGGCTGTGGTGCTGGATCGTTCCATCGGCCAGCCGGTGATGATGGTGTGCCGGGAAGGGGGCATGGATATCGAGGAAGTCGCCGCCCGGGCGCCCCAATCGATCATCACGGAAGTCATCGACCCGGTATTAGGATTAATGCCTTGCCAGGCGCGCCACCTCGCCTTTTCCCTCGGTTTGACGGGTGCGCTGTTGGGACCGGCCGTCAAAATTTTGACGGGAGTGTATCGCACCTGGTGGGAATGCGAGGCGACGCTGGTGGAAATCAATCCCTTGCACATCGTGGAATACATGGACGGTTCGCAAGTGCTCGTGGCGGTCGACGGCAAAATTAATTTGGAGGATAACGCGCTGCACCGGCATCCCGAGTTGCAGGAGTTGCGGGATTTCGACGAGGAAGATCCTTTGGAGGTGGAAGCCAGCTATTACAATTTAAGCTACATCAAGTTGGATGGCGACATCGCCTGTCTCGTCAACGGCGCCGGGTTGGCGATGTCCACCATGGATATCATTAAGTACTACCATGGCAAGCCGGCCAATTTTCTGGACGTCGGGGGCGGGGCGTCGCCGGACCAAGTGGGCGCGGCGTTCAAAATCATCACCACGGACCCCAGCGTCAAAGCGATCTTGGTAAATATATTCGGGGGCATCATGCGGTGCGATATTATTGCCAGCGGGATCGTGGCGGCGGTCAAGGAGTACAAGCTGACCCTGCCGATCGTGGCCCGATTGGAGGGCAACAATGTCGAGCTGGCGCGATCCATTTTGCGGGATTCCGGGCTGGACATCGTGACGGCCGATTCGATGTCGGAAGCGGCGGAGAAAGTGGTTGCCGCCGCCGCGACTGCCACTCGCGCGGTGTCCGTGTGATTGCTCGAATGATCACTATCCCTACCGAAGATTTGCCTAATGTGTCATGCCGTTGAAAACCAATTAGCCTTTTTACTCCGCCACCCAATATGTCTATTCTAGTCAATTCAGACACGAAAGTTTTGGTGCAAGGAATCACCGGTCATTTTGGCGCGCAGCACACGCGTCTCAGTTTGGCCTATGGAACCCAGATTGTCGCTGGCATCACTCCAGGCAAGGGGGGGCAGCGATTTGAGGATAAAGTGCCGATTTTCAACAAAGTCACCGAAGCGGTCGAAGCCACGGGGGCCACGGCTGCCGTTATTTTCGTGCCCGCCTCCTTTGCGGCCGACGCCATCATTGAGGGCGTTAACGCCGGTTTGGAACTGGTGGTATGCATCACGGAATTCATTCCCGCCAAGGATATGATCTTGGTGAAACGCGCGATGCGGGGCAAGAAAACCCGGCTCTTGGGGCCGAATTGCCCGGGCATCGTCACGCCCGGCGACGGGCCTGGATCGCAAGGCGGCTGCCGCATCGGCATCTCGCCCGGCTATATTCATAAAAAAGGCCATATTGGCGTGGCTTCGCGCAGCGGCACCCTGACCTACGAAGCGGTGTGGCAGTTGACCCAACGCGGCGTGGGCCAATCCACTTGCGTCGGCATTGGCGGCGACCCGGTCAATGGCACCTCGCATTTGGATGTGGTGAAGATGTTCAACGACGATCCCGATACCCACGGCATCATTATGATTGGCGAGATTGGGGGGACTTCCGAGGAGGAAGCCGCCGCCTGGATCAAGCAATACTGCCGCAAACCGGTGGCCGGATTTATCGCGGGCGCCACCGCTCCGCCGGGACGGCGCATGGGGCATGCCGGGGCCATCATCAGTGGTGGTAAAGGCACCGCCGCCGCCAAGATCGCGGCGTTTCAGGATGCGGGCATCGCGGTGGCGCCCACGCCCTCGCACATCGCGGAAACGCTCTTAAAATTGATGTGACTCCGCCCCCGGCTTGATCGCGCGCGCGACGGGTTCGTCTTTGTATGTATAAAATAAAATAATAATTGCGGTAAGCGATAGTAATGGTGTATTTTGGGCTGGCGGGGGGATGTTATGCACATCGAAAGCTTAAAAATGTTCTGCGACCTGGCGGAAACGGAGAGTTTCACCAAAACGGCGCAGTTGAACACCGTCACCCAATCGGCGGTCAGCCAGCAAATCGGCTCGTTGGAGACCCATTTTTCCTCCCAGCTCATTGAGCGCAGCAAGAAGAAATTCCGGCTGACCCGGGAAGGCCAGCTCTTGTACGAGCACGGGAAACGCATTCTGCATTACCATGAGTCGCTCATCAGTCGGCTGCGGGAAATGGAGAACCAGGTATCGGGCACCATCCGGCTTTCCACCATTTACAGCATCGGTTTGCACGAGTTGCCGTTGCCGTTGAAGAAGTATTTAAAAATCCATCCGCAAGTGAACGTGCACGTTTCCTACCGACGGGCCAATCAGGTGTACGAGGATGTGCGGGGCAATGTTTCGGATGTGGGTTTAGTGGCCTTTCCGGTTAAGCACGCCGAACTCGAAACCGTATCCCTGCGCAAAGACCGGCTGATTCTGATCTGCCATCCACGACACCCATTCACCAAGCAAAAACGAATCCCCATTCCTTCGTTGGCCGGGCAAAAAGTGATCGGCTTCGAGCCGGATTTGCCTACGCGCAAGGCGATCGACAAGATCCTGAAGGACCACGGCGTTCAGGCTCGCTATGCCATGGAATTCGACAATATTGAGACGGTAAAGCGCGCGGTGGAAATCGACGCCGGGGTGTCGATCGTACCGTTGAGCACCATCGCCCAGGAAATCGCCAATAAGAGCCTGGCGCTCCTGGAATTTGAAGATGGCGAATATTTCCGACCCATCGCCGCCATTTACCGAAGGCGGAAAGTGCTATCGCCCGCGCTCAAGGAATTTCTCGCGACATTACGCGGAAATTAGGCGAACAACGCCTGCGCATCAAGGCCGGTTGCCCGGAGCGAATGGTTTTGCGACTGGCGTCGCGAAGTTATTAAATGGCCCCTTGCGGGGATTCAACAAATGCCTTGGTGGTGGCCCCGAATTCACGTTTGAGAAATCCCGCGGTTTGCTCGCTACCGGATAAACGCGAATCGCGCGCGCCACGGTTAGGCAAACAAGCTTGGCAAACAACCTCCCCTAAAACAATGCCAGCATTTGCGATAGCGCGGCCGGTGGTTCTTGAGGCGGAGCGCTTGCCACCCGGGTTACTTTTCGTCTTTAAGCGCGCCGTTTTCATCCAGCTTGCCGGCGGCTTCCAGATCGCCGAGCTGAGCCTCGAGAAATCCTTCCAATTGGCGGATGCGGGTGGGATGGCGCATTTTGCGCAAGGCTTTCGCCTCAATTTGGCGGATGCGCTCCCGGGTCACTTTAAACTGTTTGCCTACCTCCTCGAGCGTTCGTGAATAGCCGTCGCCCAGCCCGAAACGCAATTCCAGCACTTTGCGTTCTCGCTCGGTAAGGCTCGTTAAAACATTGCCCAAACGATCCTTGAGCAAACTATAGCTGGTGGTGTCCGAAGGATTCTCGGCGCCTTTGTCCTCGATGAGATCCCCGAAGATGGAGTCATCGCTTTCGCCGATGGGCGATTGCAGGGAAATCGGCTGCTGGGCCATTTTGAGGACCGCCCGCACCCGGTCCACCGGCATGCGCATTTCATCGGCGATTTCCTCCGGGGTGGCTTCACGTCCGAAATCTTGGAAGAGCTGCTTTTGCACTCGCATCAACCGGTTGATCGTTTCGATCATATGCACGGGGATGCGAATAGTGCGGGCCTGATCGGCGATGGATCGGGTGATGGCCTGCCGGATCCACC
>DBTJ01000012.1 GCA_002306985.1 Verrucomicrobia bacterium UBA1319 | reverse complement strand
GCGCCATGGGTCGCGATGGGCTGGCGCAGCGGCCCGCAGTAGTCCTCGCCCGATTCGGGTTTGGGATCGAACGTATCGTTGTGCGGCGGGCCGCCGGCCATCCACAGGAGGATAACCGATTTGGCTGGGGCGTCCCGCACCGCGCCGGCGGCGCGCCACGCAAACCAATCGGCGAGCGACAAGCCGAGTAGGCTCAGCGCGCCGGCGCGCAAGAACCCGCGCCGGTCAAGTCCTTTGGCCTGCGCGCCGAGCCACTGTCCGGGCAAGTTTAACATAAGCAGCCTTGGGTTAACGGATAAAAATAAACTCTTTCGTGTTCAAAACGGCCCACAACACGTCGCTCGCCGCTTGCGCCCGCGCTTGGGGCTGGCGCTGAAAATACGCGAGCAAGGTTTGGGATTCGTCCTCGCGCGGATGCCGCGCGAGCGCCGCCAGATAGATTTCGTCAATGATTTCGGCGTCGGATTTACCGCTCTTGATTAAGCGCTTCAGCCGCGGGCTGGCGGTGATTTTGCTTTCGAGCTGGTCGGAATTGACCAGGTACAACTCCTGCCAAAGCGAGGGCTCCGCGTTGCGCTCGCTTTCGTAAGGGGTGTCGCGCGAGGGCCGGCCGAAAAGCTCCAGGAAAGCCGTGCCGATATTGCCGTCGGCCAGTTGCGTGGCCCGGTGGCCCGGCGGCAGATAGGTGAACGGCTCCGGGATGATGCTGGAGAATTTTTCCGGCGCTTCGGTCACTTGGCAAATGGCGTCGCTCAATTGTTCGGCCCCCAACCGTTTTAAAAGGTAATGCGAAAAATGCGTTTTGTCCCAGGCGTTTTGCGGCAGGGGGGTCGAGGCGGCCTGGTACACGTCCGAATTCAGGATCAAGCGGTACAGATGCTTTAAATTATAGCCGTGGCTGGTTAGCTCGCCCGCCAGGTAATCCAGCAACTCGGGGTTTTCCGGCGGGTTGGTCGGGCGCAGGTCGTCCGGCTCATGGACGATGCCGCGGCCCAGCAGCCAGTACCAAACACGGTTGGCGATATTCCGCGCGAACCAAGGGTTATCGGGGCTCGTCAGCCAGTCGGCGAACGGGGTTCGCGGGTCCGCGCCAGGTTTGGTTTGGCAGGCGGGGCCAGCGAGAAACTTAGGCGCCACCACGTCTTTGGTGCGCGGATGGCGCAGGACGTTTTTGGGGTTCAAGTAAACGATTTCCTCTTTCCATTCCAAAGTGGATTTATAGCTGATGGGCGCGAAGAAAGCGGCCATGCCCAAATCATCCCGCAGGGTCCAGTTTTCGGTCGGATGCGCGTGGCAGCGGGCGCAGCCCAGGCGCGCGCCGAGGAACACGAGCGAAGCGGTCTCGGCGATGGTTTGGGGATCTTTATTCGGCATGGCCCGGAAGAAATTGGCGGGGCCATCCCGGAAATCGCTGCCGGTGGCGGTGAGCAATTCGCGCGCGAATTGCTGGTAGGGTTTGTTGGCGGCGATGCTTTCCCGCACCCACCGGTAATAGGCCGCCACGCCCTTGGGCCAAACGCGCACCGGGTACTCGCTTTTGATGCGCAACAGATCGCCCCATTTTAGCGCGCAGAAATCGGCGAATTCCTCGCTCCGCAGCAAGCGGTCGATCAGCTGGGTCCGTTGGTTGAGGTTGGTATGGCTCAAGAACGAGCGCGCTTGGTCGGCTGTGGGCAACAGGCCCGTGACATCCAGATAAACCCGGCGCAAAAACTCCTCATCCCCGCAGGGTGGGGAAGGGGGCAACCCCAGCTTCTTGAGGTTGGCCAGCACCAGTTCGTCGAGGCGATTGGTGGTGGTTATTTCGGGGAAAGGCGTGGCTAGCGGCTGGGGAACGGTGACGGACAAGGTCGCCGATTGACGGGCGTAGAGCGCCAGGATCGTGGTTTGGCCGAAATTGCGAGCCTGGAGGCGTCCGTCGCGATCCACCGACGCCACGTCCGGGTCGGAGGATTGGAACAGGGTCAGGGGGGTGACCTCGCGGCGCTCGCCCGGGGTGAACACGCCCGTCACGGAAAGGGCGAGATTGGAACCTTTGCCCAGCACCAGCGCGGGCGAGGAAAACGCCACCCGGGAAAGCGCCGGTTCTGGGGCGGAACGCTCCGGGGCGCCCTGCGCCAGCCAAAGGAGCAATCGCTGATACTCGGGCGCGGCGGCCGGGAGTTTCGCCCCGCCTTCGTGCGGCAGGGTTTGGGCGGCTTTCAGCAAGAGCAAACTTTGCTTAGGCTCCAGGCGATCGAGATACCGCCCGCCCGCCGTCTTCACGATGGCTTCGTAATCCGCCGCCGGGTCCGCGCCAAAGAGCGAGAGCTTGAAACCGTTCTTACCCCGGGTGGCGCCATGGCAATCGGCCGCGGCGCAGCCCGCTTGGTTCAACAGCGGCTGGATTTCATAGTTAAAAGAAACCGGGGCGGCGTTCGCGGCGAGCTGAAAACGGGTGTTTTTGCCGGTCGCGCCCGGAAGAAACAGGTACCCCGCGATCGCTCCCAAAAGGAGGATCGTATCAACCACTATGACAGTCCGCAGACGCATAAACCCCACTCGCCCGCGCTTTCCAGGCCGGTCAACGCAGCCGATTGGTAATCCTTAAGAAGTGGGTATAGCACGAAGCGTGCCCCACTCCTAGGATTCTCTCTACTCCAAGTTATATACTTGCTACCGCGCAAAAAGTTACGGGGCGGCGGGATTTACGATATCCTGGACCGACCCTGCTATAGGGGTCGGCGCGGGAATGCAGGAAATAACCGGTTCGGCGCGCTATAGCTTGTCTTTAAATTGGGGTTCTGACACGTTGGGGCGGGTGCCAATATGATCGGGTTTTCGCACTGGTTTCAAAATTCGCCGCACAGGATCCCTTCGGCTCGGACTGAGGGGGTTTTGGCCTCCGGTGGGCTCAGTGCGCGTTCGAGTATAGGCTGGCTGCCGTGCTTGGCGCTGGCGGGTCCGGTCGCCGGTTCGGTAAACGAGTGGCTGCAAATCGTGGCTTGCGTGCTCCTTGTCGGCGGTTTGGCGGCTTTGGGCAATATTTACGCGCAATGGACGGAGCCCCGCCCGCCCGGCGCGCCCCGGCCGCCCCTGCAAATCAAAACCGTCATGGTTCCTTTCATCAGCCTGAAGATGCTGTTGGATGGATTTGTCTACTACCTGTGGATTCAGACGCTGGACGCATGGGGTTTGCCGCCTTGGGGCAAAGTGCTGGTGACGTCCGGTTTTTATACGCCGGTTTATTACATCCTGTTTTTTCTGGGCATGGAAGTTTTTACCCGCGGGCCCGTCGTGGCTTTGCGCGCGCGTGGATTGAGGCAATTTTTTGGCCAGCTCTGGGGTCGTTTAAAACCGGTTTGGCGGGTAGATTTCTGGTACTTTTTAGTGGCCGATTCGGCCAGCTTTTATGGCGGCCCGTTCATCCTTGCCGCTTTGGGGGTGGGGGGGCGATGGAACAACGAGGCCGTGTTCCTGATTTTTTGCGGGTTCGATTTCTTTTACGATGTGGTCCTGGCGCGCGCTTTCCGGCGCGGCGATGGGCGGGTGACCGAACAGCATGTTTATCAAGAGGCCCGCCTGGCCGCCGACTATCTGGCGCAAGCCGTGAAACGGCGTCGTCAGCGCCGCAAGCCTTCCGCTTGATCGTTTTGCGAATTCGGAAAACGCCCTCCATGCGTTCGGCCTCCGGCGCGGTGGCCGCGCGCCGATTACACACGCCCAACATTTTTGTATTTGGTCAATCCCGGTCAAATCGCGTATACCAGGAGCGTGGTTAAATCTCAAATCAACCTATGCCTATACTAATTGGAGCAGTGTTCGGATTCATCGCCTGGTTTTTGGTCCGCTATTTAGTGGCGGGCATTTACACGGTGGATCAAAACGAACGGGCGGTGAAAACCAGCTTCGGGCGGGCGCAACGGCTGGGGAACGCGACGATCCTTGACGATCCCATTGCGCAAGCGCTCAACGAAGAGGAGCGGGAGCGCTATAAGTATCCGCAAGTCAAAGTCATCCCCCCCGGCGGCCCGTATTTCAAGTGGCCCTGGGAAAAAGTGCATAAAATCAGCGTGGCCACCGGCACGGTGAACATGGCTTACGATCCGGAGCAGCCCTCCGCCAATCAATCGGGCACCATTCTGGAGGCGGTGACCAAGGACCAGCTCAACACGGGCCTGACGGGCCAGATTCGCTACCGCGTCTCGGAGCGCAATCTGTACGCGTTCCTGTTTGGCGTCAAAAAACCCTTCGCGCATGTCATGGGCTATTTCGTCTCCGTGCTGCGCGAGCGCATCGCCAATTTCGAGGCCCCCGACAAAACTCCCGTCGGCAACGCGGTGGGGGAAGCGGCGGCCGCCACCGGCATTTCGATCAACGATCTCCGCAAGAACCTGCGGGATTTGAACGAGCACATGGACCACGAATGCGTCTCCTCGGAAGCGCGCTACGGCATTGTGCTGGACGCCTCGTTGATCACGGGCATCGATCCGCCCGTGGAGGTCGAATCGGCGCTGGCGGCGATCAACACCGCCCATAACCAAGTGTCGTCGGATATCAGCTTGGCCCAAGCGTCGGCGGACCAAAAGATCGTGCAGTCCCGGCGGGCGGTCGAAATCGAGACGCTCAAAGCCCAGGCGGAAGTCCAGCCCTTAAGGCGCCTGGCGCAGGAGTTGGGGCATTTGAAGGAGAACGATCCCGCCGCGTTGCGGGCCTATGTCCGCAATGTGCGGCTCGCCTTGTTCGAAGGCGCCAACCACGTCTACCGCGAGGTGAAACTATGATCGCCCAATTTTTTATCGCCGCCGCCGCCACGTTCGTTTTCTGTCTCATCGCCATGCCGATTTGCCTGGGGATGGCCCGCTTGGTCGGCCTTTACGCGATCGTCAACGAGCGCCGCTGCCGCGTGTACGTGTTGTTCGGCAAGGTGGTGGATATCATTGAGGAGCCGGGCTTGTATTTCCTCTGGACCCGCATGGGCTGGCGCGCGCTGGTGATCAACTGGCTGGGCGAGTGCCACGAACTGGATATGCGGCTCGATCAGGAGTATTTGCGCAGCCAGGCGGTCAATTCCGAGGAAGGCGCGCCCATGGGGATCGGGATCTGGTACGAAATGTACATCAGCGATCCGGTGGCGATTCTGTTCAAGAACACCGACCCCCGGGGCTCCCTCGCGGCGAACGTCAGCAATTCGACCGTGCGTTGCTTGAGCAATATGCCGTTGAACGCCATGATGGTGAACCGCCACAAAATGAGCCAGACCGTCCGGGCCGAGGTCTCCCCGCAATCGCATCAATGGGGCTATCGCCTGGGGTCGGTGTACATCCGCAAAGTCCATTTTCGCGACGCCGAAATGATCAAGCAGATCGAAAGCAAAGTGGTGAACCGCCTGCGCCAGGTGACTTCCGCCATCAAACAGGACGGCGCCAACCAGGTGAACATCATCGCCAGCTCCGCGGAAAAGGAGGCGGCGGTGGAATTCGCCAAAGCGGCCGCCATCAAACCCGAGTTGGTGGGGCAGGCGTGGCGCGAAATCGCCAAAGACGGCGAGGTGGCCGAGGCGCTCTTCGAAATTCTGGAAACGCAAAAGACGATCAGCGGCGGGGCGAAGATCACCCTGCTGCCCGATAAAAGCGCCGCGTTCTCGCAATGGCTGGCGGCGGGCGCGGCCGCCAATCCCGCCACGACGCCCGGCCATTAAGCGAACGCCTCCCGCGTCACGATGAGAAAAAGGGCCGGAGATCGAGGATCTCCGGCTCTGGTGTTTTTATTGGCGCCCGCGCGCGCGGGTTACTTCGCCAAACGATAGAATTTATACGCGTTCGCCACGGGCGTCACGGTGACCGGGCTGGCGCCGGTTTCGTTCTGCCAAGTGCCGCCCAGTGCGGAGGTGGATTGCAGCTTATAGGTCGCATCGCTCCAGGTCAGGACTAGGCTTGAGCCGTTCCAAGTATAGTTCAACTGCGCCTTGGTGGTGGGGAACGCGGTGGCCAGGTCGCCCAGGTTGCTGACGCGCAACACGGAGACGTTGGAGTCGTTCAGCGTGGCCACGTCATTGTCATCGACGGTGCCGTTTTCCGCGTACACGTTGGCATCGGGCGGCGCGCCGCTACCGGCGTCGGACTGCACCGCGATGCCGACCAGCACGGTGGTTTTGAGCCCCGTCATGTCCACTGAGGAATTGCTCTGCCAATTGGTGCCCTCATAGGAAACGAAGGATTCCATATGCGATCCCGTGCGTTTGACGCGCAGCCAACGGGCGTTGTCCGCGGGTACTTTGTCTAGGATCGCGCCCGAAGCGTCCGCGGCGCGCAGTTCGCCGAAGTAGCCCAAGCGGCCGCCGATCTCCGTGGTCACGTTCACGGGGTCGCTGTTGCCGTAATCGCCCCCGTCGGTTTCCCGGCGGATTTCGATCGCGCTGCGATCCGGGCCGCTGCGTTCCTGGTAAGTGACGTTGACGTAGTTGATGACTTTGGTGTCCGCCGGAGTCTTCGGCCAGGTGGTGGCCGCGCCGTCGACATACAGGCTGTTGCGGACATGGATGCCGCTGTTGCCATAGCCGCCGGTGTGGAAGGTGCGGTCATACCGTTTGTAAGCCGCGACCACGTCGAAGTCGCCCGTGATTTCGCGGTAAACGTAGGTGATGAAGTCGCCCGCGTTCCAGCTGTTGGAGCCGCCGCCCACGATTTCCAGCTCGGGATTATCGTCGGAGGAGATCGCCACCGCCGCGCCCACGGTGTAGGGATCGTCTTTGATGGTGGGGCGATTGTTGGGATCTTGGATGTAACCGATATCGGAGACTTTCCAATTCGAGACCTTGCCGGATACGGTGGCCGTGCCGGCCAGCGAGTTGCCCGCCGCGTCGCTGACGCCGCCTAATCCGCCGGCGACGGTGACGGTGAACGTGTCGCTCGTGAGGCCGCTAACCGACAGATACACCGTGTTCGGGCTAATCCCGATGCGGGCATCATAAACGGTCGCCCCGCTGACCGTATAATTACCAACGGCGGTGGCGGTGACGGAATTGAGCGCTTCGGAGAATTTCAAACCGATGGTCTTTTTATCCAGGGTGCCCGCCGATAGGAGCGTGGGCGCGGTGGTGTCGCTGGCTTGGTAATCGCCGTAGTCGGCGTAATCGACCGTGACTTGCGTGCTGCCCGAGTCGTTATCGGCGCTGGCGAAGGGGCCGAAATTAACGGTCGAGGACAGGGCGAGATAGCGTTGCGAGAGCAACGTCCAAGCGGTGCCGTTGGTGCCGACGAAGAATTCAAACACATCGCCCACGCGGCGAATGCGCAGCCATTGGTTGGGCAGGTTGGTGGAAACCCCGAGCAAATCGCGGCTGAGGATGCCGCCGCCGGTGGTGTACCCCTGGTCCGTGTAACCGCGGCCCGCCACCCGGATGAGGTTGGCGCCGGCCGGATTGGCGGCGAGCAATTCGAGCTCGCGGCCACTGGCGCTGGTATTTTCCCGCACCATCAAACCGCCGCGCGCCATGGTTTCATCCGCCGAATCCGCGGTGATGTTGGTGATGCGCACCTTCTTGTCGAAATCCCCCGTGACCGACTCGTAGCGGAAGAACAGCGAGTCCGCCGTGCCGGTGAAGGCCTTCAAGCCGCCCCCCTTGAGGGTGAAGGCTGTGGCGGAATTGGTGATCACTTCACCCTCCACCAAGGCGACATCCTGGGGCATGATGTCACTGGTGCCTTCCCAACGCACCGAGAGGCCGGTGACGGTGAGCTTGGCCGCCGTGGTTTGGGCTTTGCCGCTAAGCGGGTTGTTCAACGTGAGAATATAAGAACCCGCGTCCGCCGGGGTGACCGAGCGGAGGGTGAGGCTGACTTTGTGAGCCCCGTGAATGTACGTGGTGTCCACGACGGGTTTACCATCCTTGTACCATTGGAAGTTATTGGGACTGCCCGTGACTTCCGCCGAAATCGTGACATCCGTTCCCGCCACCGCGGTGACGTCGGTCGGATTACGCACAATTTGGGCCGCCACATTTTGGACGTGGAACAGGCCGAACCCGCCGTTTTCAAAGGCGGCGCAGACGTAGGCCGCTTTCAAGTTCGCGGCGGTCGTGGGGTCCGGAACCACATCCACCCAGGATTCGGTGGTGTCGAAATCCGCCTCGGTGCCGCCGCCGATATTGGAGTAATCGATCTGCACATCGTCTTCCCGGTAGGCGAGCTTGTAGGAACTGTTGCCGTCGGCAATGCTGCCATCCAAGCGATGAATACCCAGCCAGCCGTAAGTGTTCCAGCTCACATCCAACGAAGCGGAGGAAATGGCCACCAGGTAATCCAGGCTGCTATCTCCGGAGATGGATTGGTTCCAGTTGCCGTCGTAGCGCGTGACCCCGTCGACCTCATGATCGATGGGCAGACCATCTTTGCCCGCCGCTTCCCAGACGAATTTAGGCAGCCCGGGGGATTTAGCTTCGTCCAGGCTGAACAACCGCACATTGGGCTGCTGATTGTAGTCGGGGCTGGCGGTGGGTTTGCCGGGATTTGAAGTGTAACGGTTGGGGCGCGCATCCCAGCCGGTGCCCGGATAGTGGCCGTGGTACACCACTTGCAGATTCGGCCGGGCGGGATCCCCGCCGTACGTGATGACTTCGCTTGAGCATCCGCCCAAGGAATACCCATTGCGCCGGGCTTGGTCGCGATCGTTAACCCGGGCGATCGGAGTGAAGTTCAAGCCATTCGTGGTGGCGAACACTTGCGGGTGCATGCCGACGCGCCAAGTGCCGCCGCCCGCATAGATTTGGGTGTTGGTGCCGTAACCCGCGACGCGGAAATTGCGCCAGCGCCAAGCGCGCCAGCTGCCTTGATCGCCCGATTCGGAAGTGGTGCCGGACAATCCGTCGCCGATCCCTGCCTCGGGCGCGATGGAGCCGTCATCCGCCAAACCCGGGACGGGTTCCTGCCAAGCGATCGTGGGGGTCGTTTCCCAGCCGGTGCCGTCGGCTTTGGGGGCGTACCGTAGCAGCAAATGCTTGTAACCACTGTAGATCGCTCGCTGGGTCGGGTCCGGATTTTGGTCCATCGCCGGCCGCCATAGGGCATAGACCGCGCTGGATTGGTAGCCCTTATGGGCGGCCGTCACATCATAATTGATCTGCTCACCCGGGCGCAGGCTTTCCTTCCAAGCGATGCCCAGGGGTTTGCCGGTCGACGCTTCCAACCAAATCAGGGAGCGGTCGGGATATTGGGCGGCCAAGTCTTTTTGCGCCTGAGTAATCGTCGCGTCGTCTTCATTAATTCCATTCTCCGCCACCGCGAGCAGCAAACGCGTCAGGCTGTAGGGAATCAAACGAGCGAAGTTGGCGAGGGGTTCGCGTCCGTCCCGATAGGGGCTTTGCGCGACCACCACGTCGGTGGGTTTAACTAATATGGGGAGTTTGTTAGCGGTATCCACGTTCACCGTGCCGTTGATATGTTGAACCCAGATTGGAGTAACTTCCTGGGCAACAGCAAGACTACTGGTAAACATGGCCGCTCCTAGGGTAGCCAGTATATGTTTCTTTTTCATCATATGAGTAGGAGTGAGAGTCGGTTCCGCTATCGCCAGCCAAGAGCCCCAAAACCAAACCCAACCAGGGCTGAGCACTGGTTTTGTGGAAAACGGGCGATATCGCGCTTACTATAAATCAAGCCGAGTGCCGCGTCAAAAAAGAAACGAAATAAGTAATGCAATTAGTATCAATTATATAATAAAGCGAGTTCCAGTTTGCGGAGTCCAGCCGGTTGGGAACGGGTTGTGAATGTATAATATGTTGATGCTTAATATAATGTATAGTTATTTATAGTGAAGCCTCGCGCGTTTATAGCGCTGATAAAAGGTCTAATGTGAGCTATAAGGCGTGTGGTTGGCGTGGGACAATTTCCAAGTTAAGTAATTCCTTAAGTAATTGTCGCGGGCCCCAAGGCCCGATAGACGGGGGCGGGCGAGCGGGACGGATCAGGCTGAAATGAAGTTGTATGTAAAAGCAGGTTAATTGGTTAGGTGTTTAACTATGATAAAATTCGCGGGCGTAAAACGGCGTTCGACAAGGTCTAATGAAATGGATAAGCCGGTGGGGAAAATGAAGATAACGAATGGTGTTGGACTATACAAAGGCTTTTCAACACATAAGAATAGTTAATGCGTGTAACGTAAAGGCTTGCGCGAGAATCAATGTCAATTATTCACACTCGCCTAATAAAGGGCTTTTCCGGGTGGAAGCTCGCCCGCTGGCGCGCGGAAGGGACCGCTAATTGGCGCCGGCTTATTCCCAATCGCTGTCAAGTTGAGACTAGTCAACTGGTCTTCCGGGCCTCTGGCGTCGTTATTCGTCAGTTGCAGATCACTTTAGATATGCGCCTTCCTCATGCCTAGCCAGAGGCCCGGCATCCGGCGTGTCTTAGTCTCAACTTGATCGCTCATTGGAATTAGCCGAATTACTGATCTATCCTACGGATTGATCAGTAGGAGTGCGAATTTGCCAATGCCTGGAGGATCGACCACGGCAAGGCGACTGAAGTCATATATACGCCATTCTGCGCGCCGACGCCATTGCGGCCAAAGCATTCCCAAGGCGCCTGACTGGGGTTGCCCAACCGGTAGTCGCCGCGGCGGAGGTGGTCGATGTATGCCCGAAAGAGATCTCCCGCCCGATTTTTGTCGAAGGGCAGCAGCGCCTCGATAAGCCAGCCGGTGGGGGTGTGCCAATAAGCGCCATTTTGGTAGGTATTATGAGGGCAGGCCGCTTTCTCCCAAGCCGACGCGGAGGTGGCATCCAGGTGGGTGGGCACATGGCGCACCGCCCCTTCACAAGTGATCTTTTCCACATCGGCGGCGATGGTTTGGCGCGCCTGCCGAGCGGCGCGGCCAGTGAGCACGCCTAAATGCAAGGCATAAAGCGTCCCCCATACATCGGCTTGGCGCCCCACTTCGCTGGCCGCCATGAGCCAACCGCCAAGACGGGCGGGGTCCCCAAAAGTCGGGACCAGGCTCCGCCTGATTTTCGCCCGCTCGGATTTAAATCCCGGGTTGCGCTCCCGGCGGCCCGCGGCTTGGCCCAATTCAATTAATTGGCCCGCCGCCCGATAGCGCAAGAGCGAGGGAAACAAAAGTTTGCCGGTAAAATAGATCGAATCGCAAAAGCCGAAGCCGACGGCGCGTTTTCCCGCCGCCGTGCGGGTCAGCCCGGTGGCGGTATCCGCGGCCGGGGCGTCGAACGCCTTCCATAACCGCTCCCACAAGGGGATGCCCCCGATCGCTTCCTTCAAAAACGCGGCTTGGCGGGTGCGCAGGTAATAACGGTGGGCAATATGGATGAATTCGTAATGATCGTCGATGGGGGGCAGTTGGCCAAAAGTCCCGTTGCCTTGATCGTCACCCGTGCCGTAAGACCCGGGGTAAAAACTCGGCTGGCCGTCGAATAAAATATGATCGGGAATGGCAAATGGGGGGATCACCAGCCCGTTTTTCAACCGACGTTCCACCGGCCCGTTTTGGCCCTGGGCCGTGAGCCGCAAGTGATGCCGCAGCTCCTCCGGGGTGATGAATCCGGCATCGAGGGACATGGCAAAGTCCCGAATCCAAAACGCGGGGTAATTGCCACCGGGCATGAGGAGCGTCTCGCCCGTGGTGTTGGCCACCGAACCGCCCCGGCTGGCCCCCGGTCGCACCCGCGCCGCTTGCACCACGTCCCGAGTCATCGCCCTTAAAAACTCCCGGGAGGCGGGCGGAAAGAGGGGCGTCTTAACCGTCGCCGCCGAGGTTAAGACAGTGGCGAAACGTCCCAGCGCGGCGATCGCCACGGTGTGCTTAATCATCTGTCGGCGCGTCATTTTCATAGCTTCGCGAACGGGGCTTACGCCCGCCAATATGAACGAATGGCCGGCGACGTCAACCCGATTAAGTGGCGCGCGGGCGCGTCCCCGGCTTGACGCGCCAGGGTTCCGCGAGATACTGTATAAATGTACAGTCTTCACCGGCCGGCGGCGGGCGCATGGGGAGGCGTACACATGGGCGATGTCTCGAGCGATTGTTCATTTGGATGCGGACGCGTTTTTTGCCTCGGTCGAACAGGCGGCGGACTCCCGGTTGCGGGGGCGGCCGGTCGCGGTTGGCGGCGAAAAGCGGGGCATCATCGCGTCCGCTTCCTACGAGGCGCGCAAGCTGGGGGTCTACACTCCCATGCCCACGGCGCGAGCCCGCAAGTTGTGTCCCAAACTCATCGTGTTGCCGGGGGATTACGACAAGTACGAGCATTTCTCCCGCTGGATGTTCAGTTACGCCTACGATTTCACGCCCGACGTGGAGATCAGCTCCATCGACGAAGGGTATTTCGACCTGACCGGCGCCCGCCAGCCGGCGGCGACGGCGGCGGCCACGATTCGGGAGGCGATTCGGCAAGCGCTCAAAATTTCCGTAAGCGAAGGGATTGCCATCAACAAGCTGGTCAGCCAGATCGCCTCCAAGCTGAACAAGCCGGCCGCTTTCACCGAAGTGCCGCCGGGGTGCGAGCGGACCTTTCTTCAGCCCTTGCCACCGCATTGGCTACCGGGGGTGGGGCCCCAAACGGCGCAACGGCTCGGCTCGGCCGGCCTGGCTACCGTAGGCCAGGTGGCGGCCACGCCGGTGGATTTGCTGGAATTGCTCCTGGGCGGCCAGGCCCCGCAAGTCCGGGCGTTCGCCAATGGCGTGGATGAGCGGCCCATCCTGCCCGCCCGCGCCCCCGCCAAATCTTACAGCGAGCAGGAAACCTTCGCCGAGGATACGACGGACGAGGAGCGCCTCGAAGCCACGTTGCGACGCATGGCCGACCAGTTGATGGCCAAGGTGCGCGCGGATCGCAAATGCATCCGCACGGTGACGGTCAAGGTGCGGTACAACGATATGGCGGAGGACCAGGCCGGGGAAAGCCTGCCGGAGCCCGCCAGCCTCGAAACGGAGCTTTACTCCCGCTTGCGGCCCTTGTTGCAACGGGCCTGGAAACGGCGGGTGAGCCTGCGCCTGGTGTCGTTGCGCCTGTCCAACGTGTACGACGGTTGGCGGGAAAGCGAATTGCCGCTGGACCCCGGCGCGCGCCAACGCGACGCCCAGGCGCGACTGGCGGCGGCGGTGGATCAATTACGCGCCACGCATGGCCGGAGCGTCATTCTGCGGGGACACGATTTTATCCTGGCTCCGCCCGCGGTTCGGCCGGCGGCGGCCCGGGCGCGCCAGCCATTCTTGCGCCCCGCGGCGGGAAGCCTGCCCGCGCCGCGCCGGGCGGTGCCGGACACCTATGTGCCGCTTCAGGTGCATAGCTATTATTCGTTTCTGGATTCCACGCTTTCCGTGGCGGAGATCATTCGGCGCGCCCAAGAATTAGGCTTGCCGGCGTTGGCCATGACGGACGCGGGCAATTTGCATGGCGCGGTCGAGTTCGCGCTGGAAGCGAAGCGCGCGGACATCAAACCGATCTGTGGAACTGAACTCAACGTGAGCGGCCAACCGCTGTTGCTCTTCGTCGAGTCCGCGCGCGGCTATAACA
>DBTJ01000041.1 GCA_002306985.1 Verrucomicrobia bacterium UBA1319 | reverse complement strand
GGTGCAGCACGGCGCCGGCGGATCCCAGGTGATGGCGGAAGCGTGCGCCAAGATGAAGGACGGCATGATCGGCGAGGTGTACATGGCGCGCGCGCTCGTCTTCAAATGGCGCGACACCATCGGCCGCGCTCCCGTGGCGCCCGTGCCACCCTAATTAGACTACGATCTGTGGTTAGGCCCCGCCCCCAAACGGCCGTATAACAAACATCGGGTGCATTATTACTTCCGTTTTTTTTGGGATTATTCCGGCGGCCAGCAAACGAATTTCGGAGCGCATCACCTCGACATCGCTCAATGGGGCTTGGGTATGGATGAGTCGGGCCCGGTGGAAATCCAAGCCCGCGCCGAATTCGATCCGCAAAAACGCTACGAAACGCCCTCGTGGACGGATATCGTTTACACCTACGCCAACGGCGTAAAAGTCATCTGCGGACAAAGCCACCGCTCGGGCACTACCTTTGAAGGGCAGGATGGGGTGATTTATTGCGACCGGGGTAAACTCGAATCCACCGTCAAAGGCGTGCTTGAGGAACCCCTCAAAGACGACGAAGTCCACTTACCTCGCAGTAAGAATCATCACAAAAACTGGTTCGCTTGCATCCAAAGCCGGCAACTGCCCATCTGCGATGTAGCCATCGGCCATCGCTCGGCCACCGTGTGCCATTTGGGCAATCTCGCGGTGCGACTTGGCCGAAAACTCAAATGGGACCCCGCCAAGGAGGAAATCATTGGCGACGCCGAAGCCACCAAGCTGCTGAGCTACGAATACCGCGCCCCGTGGGTTTTGCCAAAGATCGGCTGATTCGGCCGATAATTATCAGCTTTTCATTCTACCTCGAGAGGCTATGATATGGGCGCATGAAACATAAGGGTAAAGCCCGGGAGGCGGGTTTTAAGATCATTTGGTGGACCTTGATCCTTCTGGTCGCGGTCCTCATTGGGGGGATCGCCGCGGTCCTCATTGGATCTTTCCTGGCCGCCGCCTCGGGAGTGTTGATCGCCGTATGGGCGGTTTTCGCCCTCTTCGCGCTCTATTTCTTCCGCGACCCCGATCCCGTCATACCCACCGGGTCCAGTTTAGTGCTCTCACCGGCTCATGGCACGGTGGATGTAATCGATGAAGTTGAGGAAACCGAATTTCTCGGCGGGCCTTGCCGCCGGATTTCCATATTCCTATCGGTTTTTGACGTACATGTGCAACGGGCGCCGATTTCGGGGGTGGTCAGTTACCTCGAGCATCATCCCGGCGAATTTCTCAACGCGATGAACCTCGAATCGGCTTCCCGCAACGAAAACGTGATGATCGGCCTGGAACCGGCCGACCCGAGCGGCGCCAAAATCGCAGTCCGCCTCATCGCCGGCCTCATTGCCCGGCGAATCGTCCCCTGGCTGCAACGCGGGGAAAGCGTGCAACAAGGCGAGCGGGTGAGTTTGATACAATTCGGATCGCGGTGCGATGTTTATCTGCCATTATCCGTGATTGTCAATGTTAAAATTGGCGATAAAGTAAAAGGCGGCCATAGTATCCTGGCCAAGTTTACCTGATAAAAGAGCCTATGGCCGGAAAGCCCGAACTAACGAACGTCGCGCCCGATGAATCGGGAAAGTTGCGCATCTATTTCTTGCCGAATTTATTCACGGCCGGAAATCTCTTCTGCGGTTTCATTGCCTTGACCCGAATCGTGGAAGCCGATATCAACGGGCAAGAATTCACCAATGTCATTCGCTGGAGCCTGTTTTTTATCCTGTTAGCGTGCATTTTCGACGTCCTGGACGGGCGGGTCGCCCGATTAGGCGGTTTTGAGAGCCCGTTTGGCCGGGAATTCGATTCTTTGGCTGATTTGATTTCCTTTGGCGTGGCCCCCGCTTTTCTGGTGCATCGAGTTGTATTGCGCGATGTTTTTTTCGCCCGCCCGGAAGTTGGCTGGTTCATCTCCTCCATCTATTTGATGTGCGGGGCATTGCGGTTGGCCCGTTTCAACTGCCTTGCGGCCATGCCGCCAGAAAAACTCGGCCACAAAGACTTTACCGGACTGCCCATCCCAGCGGCCGCCGGCACGGTGGCTTCGATCACCTTATTACTACTGCATTTGGACGATAAAAGCTTTCCCTCCGGTTCCTGGCGTTATCTGCTACCTTTCATCATGGTCTTCCTTTCGATCATGATGGTGAGCGATGTGCGCTTCCCTTCGTTCAAGTCGCTCGATTGGCGCGCGAAACGCTCCTTTGCCCGAATGGTCATCATTGTGCTGGCGATTGGATTCTTCCTGATTTTGTGGAACACCGTGCTGCCTTGGGTTCTACCCATTGTTTTCACCGCCTATATCTTCTATGGGTTTATCCGCCCGCATATTCCCGGTAAAATGCGGAAAGAGATCGAAGATGAAGAGGGTGAGGACGAGGCGGAGAATAACCATGGGTGAGACGCTTCAGAATTGGTTATTCACCTGGTTAGTAGGCGTAGCAAGCGGTTTGCTCGTTTCCATTCCAGTTGGCCCCATCAATGTCACCATTTTAAATGAAGGCATGCATCGCGGCTTTAAGTGGGGATTCCTCATCGGCCTCGGTTCGGTCACCATGGAAGTCACCTATTGCTCGATCGGATTCGCGGGTTTTTCAGGCATGTTCGAATCGAAGGTGATGCGAGCCACCATGGAGCTGTCGAGCCTGATAATGATGCTTTATCTGGGCTTTAAATACCTGGCCACCAAAGCATTGCCATCAAGCTCTAAAGCCATAGAGCACATGGAACATCGGCTTCATCCACACACCGCTTTTATGACCGGGTTTTTGCGCGTCTTGGCCAATCCGGCGGTATTGCTGATTTGGATCGCGCTTTCCGCCACTTTTGTCGCTCACGAATGGGTGGAGCCCACCTGGCTCAGCAAACTGATCTGCGTTTCCGGCGTGGCCGTCGGAGCCTTGATTTGGTTCGCCATATTCAGTTTTTTCGTGTCCTTTGGCCGGGGCCATCTGTCAACGAACTCGCTCGTGCGCATGTCCCAGGTTTCCGGAGCCTGTTTATTGGTGATGGCCGTTGTCATTGGCGTTCGCATCATCCATCTACTGGCCCACCGTTGAGGCGAATCTTTAAAAAAGAAGGGGGGCGGCTCGAAAGCCACCCCCAGGTCCCCATCGAAATCCCTGCGATTGAGAGATTTCAAAACCTCCTTGGTCTTTTTCCGGCCCTGACGGCTCCATTGTTCCGCCAGCCCCGGAGCGGATGGATCCCCACTTCCATCCTTCCGCTTGCCGACCTCGGCAAGTCCCCACCTCCACCTTCAGCATGATTGCTGATTGGCGCATTGGCTGTATGGATAGCCAAATTTCACAGGCTTTTTATCCTGTTATTTAACAACAAAGGCACAAACGAATTTTCCTGGTCGGAAAATTAGCTTGTGCCTTCAACTAGCAGGCCCTAGTCCTGCCCGATAAAGCAGCGGCAACCCAAGGTTGCCTCATCCACCTTTAATATCGTCAATTATCGAATTTATTCAATTAAAATATTAAGGTTTTTCCCGTATTGCCATCCCTCCGCCACGCTGGTCGCTTAAGATATTCATCGCAAACCATCTTTCGCCGCTAAAAAAACCTAAAATAACCGCCGTTGGCGGCGTTTTTGCGAATGGTCCGTAAATTTTCCACGGACTGAGTTGCCAAATCCTGAATTATTTCATAGGCTTTCCCAACATATGGATGCCTTGCATGCTATCCACACACGTAGAAGTATTAGGAAGTTCAAAACCACCGAAGTCGAGGACCGCTTGGTGGAAGAGATAGTCGCTGCAGGCATGATGTCCCCTTCGGCGGGGAACGAGCAGCCTTGGCATTTCGTGGTGATTAAGAATCCGGCCACCCTGAAAGCCCTGAGTACGGATCATCTTTATGCCGCTTGTGTGTCTAAAGCGCCGATGGCGATTCTCGTGTGCGGCGATTTAACAGCGGATCGGTATCAAGGTTTTTGGGTGCAGGATTGCGCCGCCGCCACCCAAAACACTTTATTGGCAGCTCACGCCCTAGGCTTAGCCTCGGCGTGGATTGGAATTTATCCCAGACCCCAGAGGCTAGCTGATATCCGGTCGGTGATCGCATTACCCGAACATATCCGGCCTTTCGCCTTGCTTCCTCTAGGCTACCCCGACGAAGCAAAAGCTATGGAAGTTCGGTTCGATCCCGCCCGCATCCATCATGAAAAATGGTGATGAATCAGCCCGGGCCATACGCTCGGTGAAAAGGTTTTACATTTTTGTTACAATGATTTGAATTTTTCCCAAGCGAATGCCTCTAAAGGAACAGGGACAGACCGCAAAGGGTGTGTTTTGTTCAAAAAAAGATTGTCATAAGCATAGCGTTTCTCTAAATTCGCACAAAATGCACTGTAATGGTTGTTTTTTGATGCGGGGGTAAACGGGATTTACTCCGGAAAACGCAGTTGTAAAAGAAAAACAAGAACATCGCAGGAGGAACTGTAAATGAAGTTGAATCAATGGACATTGACGCTGGCTGCCGCTGGTGTGGTCAGCATTGCATCCGTCGCCTTGGCTGAAGAAGCGCAGCACCAAGTGCAGACCGCTCTTTCATCCACCACATTGAGCGGTTATGTGGATACCTCTGCCATTTGGCAGTTTGGCAATGGCAAGACCTCAACCGGCCGCTCCTATGACGGCGCCGACAAACAGAATGGTTTCAATCTGAATGTCGTCAAGCTGACCTTAGAGAAGCCCCTGGATGAAGGCCAATGGTCCGCCGGCTACAAAGTCGATTTACTCGCCGGCCCGGACGCTAACAAAATTGGCGTCGGATCCGTCGCCAGCACCAGCGATTTCGCGGTGCAGCAGGCCTATATCGATCTGCGCGTTCCCGTGGGCAACGGCCTCGATTTCAAGATGGGCCAATTCTCCACGATCGTGGGTTATGAATCTTTCGATGCCGCCAAGAACCCCAATTATAGCCGCTCCTATGGCTACGCCATTGAGCCTTTCAGCCATACGGGTGTGTTGGCCAGCTATCAAGTGGTTGATTGGTTGAGCCTCTGTGCGGGTGTCGCCAATACCTGGAGCCAGCAAATCAACGGTCGTTCCGCTGACGAAAACGGCACGTCCGCCGAGTCGCAGAAGACCTACATGGGTGGCTTCACGTTGACCGCTCCTGAAAGCATGGGCTTCCTCAAAGGCGCCCAACTTTACGCGGGCATCGTCGACGGTTTGTCGAACGGTAAAGTTACTTCGAGCGTCACTCCTGCGGCGGAAGCCAGCGACATCACCAGCTACTATGTGGGCGCGACTGTCCCCACCCCGCTGACCGGCCTTTCGGTGGGCGCGAGCTATGATTATCGCGGGACCAAGGAGAAAAACGACGGCACCTTCTATAATTCGACCTACGCCAACGCCACCGCTTTGTACTTGAAGTATAAAGCCACGGAAAAGTTGTCGTTCGCGGATCGTGTTGAATACGCCACGGGCACTTTGGGCTCCTGGAACACCACCACGCCGACCTCGGCCGAGAGCGACAAGTTCTTCGCCAACACCTTCACGGTGGATTACTCCCTCTGGGCGAACGTGATCACCCGCGCCGAATTCCGCTGGGATCATGACCTCAGTGGCAGCCGTTCCGCTTTCGCCACCGACAGTGGCGCCGGCAGCTTCGCGAACAACGCGTTGTCCCTGGCTTTGAACGTCATCTATCAGTTCTAATTTAGCCGCTTGCGGCTCTCAGACCCCTTTCGCTTCGCGCGAAAGGGGTTTTTTATTTACCGAATCTCTCCAGCGATTCAATTTCTGAGACCGAGATTGGATTCGATTTTTCTAGCGTGAATACTCACATGGAAGTAATCTGCTCGCGGCTTAATCATGGACAATAAATCAATCGGCAAATTTATCGGCGGCGCCTTGCTCGTCTTTGTCCTGGTTATTTCCAGCGCTTCCTCTTCCTATGTGGTGGAACCCGGGCATCGCGGAGTAGAAGTAACCTTAGGCAAAGTGTCTCCCGTGTTCAAACCGGAGGGTTTCGGTTTCAAACTGCCATTTATAACCATTGTCGCCCAGCAGTTGATCCGACAACAAACCGCGCAAATGCGGGCCGACTGTTACTCCTCGGATTTGCAGCAGGTAAAAATCGAAGTGCGCGTGCTCTACCGCGTCCCCGAATCCTCGGTGGTTAGTATTTTTCGCGACTACAATGGCGATCCCTTTGAATCGCTCATCAAACCGCGCGTGGCGGAAGCGCTGAACGAAATCACCGCCCTGCGCACGGCGGAAGTAATTGTGCAAAAACGCGAAGACATTAAAAGCCGGGCCTTGGATGCCGCCCGCCGCAAAGTAGGACCCCAGTTGGTCATTGAAGATGTGGTGCTGGAAGATATTAACCTGACTAAATCCCTCGAAAACGCGATCGAGGCCAAAATGGTCCAGGAGCAAGAGGCTGCGCGCGCGCGATTCGCCCAACAACAAGTCGAAGTTGAAGCCAATACCGTCGTCATCAAAGCTAAAGGCGAGGCTCAATCGATCAATCTTAGAGGAAAAGCCCTACGGGAGAACCCCAGCGTGCTGGAATTGCAGATCGTCGAAAGGTGGGATGGTTATACCCCGCTAGTTGTCGGGCCAGCGGTCACGGGCGCCGATATGATCTTGCCGCTTGGCGGATTTATTTCAACCGAATCAACGCCCTCGAAGGAGACGAACCGATGAACCAGCGCGGCTTCGATAATCCCAAACTGGAGCTAGACATTCCCCGGGATCTTGCCCGCTGGGTGGGCGTAGGCATCTTCATTTTAGTCTTGGTACTCCTAGCCTCATCCGCCACCTATATTGTGCAGCCGGGATTTCGCGGTGTGGCGGTTACTTTAGGCACGGTCTCTCCGCAATTCAAACCGGAAGGCTTTGGTTTCAAACAACCCTTCATCACCCACATCGTACCACTATCCATCCGGCAGCAAACCCGGCCCATGCCTGCGGAGTGCTATTCCTCCGATTTGCAGCAAGTGAAAATGGAGGTGCATGTGTTGTATCGCGTGCCCGAGCACTCGGTCGTAAAGATTTACCAGGATTTCGCGGGAGAACCCTTCGACAGTCTCATTGCGCCACGCGTCCAAGAGGCCCTCAAGGAAGTCGCCGCCACCCAAAGCGCGGAACAAATCGTTAAAAACCGCGAAGAAGTTAAAACCAAGGCACTAGAACTCGCCCGGCGCAAAATCGGCGCCAACTTTCTAGAAGTGGTTGATTTGGTCATCTATAATTTAATGCTCTCCCCCGAATTGGAGGCCGCCATTGAGATGAAAATGGTCCAAGAGCAAGAAGCCTCCAAAGCCAAGTTCACCCAGCTCAAAGCCCAGATCGATGCCGAAACCGCGATCATTCGTGGAAAAGGCGAGGCGGAAGCCATTCAAGTCCGAGGGAGCGCGCTGAAAGCCAATCCCGACTTTATCAAGCTACAAATCCTTCAGAATTGGAGCGGGCGATCCCCCTTGGTCGTTGGCGCCACCGGCGGAGGAGCCAATCTTCTGATGTCGATTGATGACCTCAGCAAACACATGGCGGTGACGAATCGCTCCGGCGCGCCCGCTTCAGCACCCAGTTCCGCCCCCCGGTCCCCATGATGAATCCACGATTGCGAGCCGCGCTCCAGGCGCTGTTTTTATTGGTGATTCTGATCGCGATTTTCCTGCTTTTCCCGATCATGTTCGCGTTTGTCGAAATGGCGGCCAAAGAGTTGCGTTATCTCTGGTGGCTGATCTTGCTGTTAGCGTTGTCCATCTGGCTGATTTGGGGTTTAGGCCGGAAGCCTAAAAAGTAATCCACCCGACGGCGTGCCCCCCAATCCATCGGCGATCCATGCCGCGGATCGAACCGCCGGTCAGGGCCAAGCCGTAAAGGCGAGAATGAGATTGATAGATAGGGCGTGTCCCCTAGGTGCTAGGAGGCCTGATTTCATTGGCGCGGGCGAGCGCGCCGCCGCGCGCATACGGGGCGGATTTCGCGGTTGAAGGCCAAATCGGGCCTTTATAATGGGGTGGCTGTTATTTTCCGGCCTTGGTTTTGGCGGCGGGGGCCGGAACTGTCGGGCGCACCAGGTGCAGTTCACTCCGGTCGAGTAGTTCCCATTGGACTTCTTCCCCGGCTTCCAGCCCAATGGCGGCGGCCAGCGCCAGCGGGAAGCTCACATATAATCGGGGCTGTTGTCCCTTGGAACGGATTGCCTGCACTCGCAATGGGTAGCTGACAGGTGTTTTTTCGCTCTCGGGCGCGCTTTTTTCTGGCTTCATATACGCTAGTCTATAGGATAGCTTCATGAGCTGTCAAATCATCCCTTTTCCCCAGGAACTGCGCCCCAGTTTGCCCACCATCGTCGGCAATGTCGACTCTCTGACGTTGCGCGAGCGCCTGGAGCAAATCGACGCCCTCTTGCGCACCGGCGGCGTGGAACGGCACTTTGTCGAGCTCTCCCTGGAACTATGGCAAGCCAACAGCGAGCGGACGCCCTCAGCGATCGAGCAGCTCAAGTATCAGCGGCGCTCCCACCGGGCGCTGCGGTGCAACGTGCTGCGCACCCTCTTGCAACTGAGCTTTCGGGACTTTAGCATCGAGTTGGCGGGCAACCCGCTTTACCAATGGTTCTGTGGGATCGCCGCGCTGGATGTGGTCCGCGTGCCCTCCAAGAGCGAATTGCAGCGGTTTGCCGACTGGCTGCCCGCCGAAACGATGCGCCAGGTGTTAGACGGCTTGTTGCAAGCGGCGCTTAAACAACCCAACAAACTGGGCTTGGAAGCAGCCTTGGACTTAGCACCTATTTCTTGGATAGCACCTGCGTGAAGGCCAATATCCACTTCCCGGTGGATTGGGTGTTGTTGCGCGACGCGGTGCGGACCTTGATGAAAGCCACCAAGCTGATCCGCAAGGCGGGCTTGCGCCAGCGCATGGCAGCGCCCGAAGCATTCTTGCGCCGCATGAACCAGCTCTGCATCGCCATGACCCAAGAGTCCCGGCGGGCGGGTGGGCGCAAAGCGCGCAAACAAGTGTTGCGCGAGATGAAACGGTTGGTGGGCACGGTGCGGGATCATGCCCGGCGGCACCGGGATTTTTTGGCGGAACGGTGGTCCCAAACGGAGTTAACCGAGGGGCAAGCCCAGCAAATCTGGCGGCGTATCGACGGGGTGCTCACAAAGCTGCCCCGCGCCCAAAAAACAGGCGCACGAGCGGATCATTAGCGAACGGCCCGTGGCCAACGCCGACAAGCTGCTCAGCTTGTACGATCCGCAAGTGCAGGTGATCGTGCTCGGCAAGGCGGGGGCCGAGGTGAAGTTCGTCAACACGGTGCTGGTGGGTGAAAACGCGCAGGGCCTCATCGTGGATTACGCGTTTTACCGGGAAAGCGCCCCGGCCGACAGCCAGTTGCTCTTCGAGAGCTTGAGCGGGTCTGGGAAAACCTGAGGCAAGAAGTCGGCGCGGTGGCCACCGACCGGGGCTTTGGCAGCGCCCTCAATCACCGTTCCCTGGCCGAAACGGAGATCTACGATGCGGTCTGCCCACGCAAGCCCTCCGACCTGGCGGCCCGGCTGAAAAGCCCGATATTCGTGAAACTGCAACGCCGTCGAGCCCTGACCGAAAGGCAGATCGGCATCCAGAAAAACGGATTTCTAATCCGCTCTCTGCGAGCCCAAGGTGCCGAGCACCGGGAGTTGGCGCTCGCCAGGGGCGTGATGACCCACAATCTGTGGAAACTGGCCCGGATGATGCCACCGAAAAAGAAACGGCAACCGCTGCCCAAAGCCGCGTAGTATCGATCACAGAATAGCGCGAGTAATGAAAAGCCAGAAATAGTGTGCCCAAAAACGGGTTAAAACGGCCAATCCAGCGAATATTTGTGAATAACTCCTCCCGCTACCCAGGATTTTTACCGCTCGGCCGCCTCAATTCAAAAAAACGCCACTTTGGGGACACGTTCTAGCTATAAGCCCGGAATTCAAAGTCGTTTCGAGCCGGTTGATTGAATCGGGTCCCGAAGTGAACACCTTCTAGAGGCGGCGGACAACCGTTTGGCCTAAGATACCGCGCCCCACCCAGCCCACTTCATAGCTTTGCCTGGTCATTGCCGGGCGGGAAGGTTGGCACTGGCCAGCCCGAAGGAGGGGCGTGCCATCCGCACCCATCAAAAAATGCGCCCGGAAGTCACGCATATCTTTCCCAATGGCGCCTGGCTATTACCTCTAGCAACCGCTCTGGTGAAGGCAACAAATACCTTGGAAGAATTTTCACAGCCATCCCATAGGAAAGCCGATAAAAAAGCTGGACCGTTTCAAATAAACCTGCCACACGGCAGGGGTGA
>DBTJ01000080.1:12497-16483 GCA_002306985.1 Verrucomicrobia bacterium UBA1319 | reverse complement strand
GCGGCCCGCGCTGGGATACCGCGCGGCCGCCGTGCCCGTCACCGGGGTCCGCTCCCGCAACGCCAGCCGCGCCTGGCCCTCGTCGTACAAATTCACGACGACGCCATCGGCGTCGGTGGTCGTGGCGAAGGTGGGGATCAGCGCGACCCCGCGCGGGCCGCTGGAGAGGCAGCAATGGCCGTCCAAGCTATCGCTATAAGGCTTGGTTCCTTCCATCTGCACATAATAGCCCCAGGCGCAGCCATCGGGCCGTTGCGCGCCCAGCAATTGGTTCAACACCACGTGTTCCAATTGATCCGCAAACCGGGCCTCGCCGGTGAGCCGAAGCAGTTGCGCGTTGAATTGCAGCCAGGTGACCGTCACGCAGGTTTCGCCCACGCTGGCGATGTTGGGCAAATCGAAATCGTCATGGAACAACTCGCCATAGCTCGCCGCGCCGGTGACGTAGAGGCGGTTTTTGACGATATCTTGCCAGGCGTTCTGGCAGGCGGCGAGCAACGTGGCGTCACCCGTGGCGCGATAAAACTCGAGCATGCCGTTCAAGCAGGAAAGCATCTCATAGGCTTTGCCGTTACCGACCTTATCGACGCGCTTTTGGGTCAGCAGCGTGGACACGATTTTGGCCCCGTTCGGCTGTTCGAAGGCTTTTAAAATGTATTGGGCGAAATTCAAATAGTTCGTCTCCCCCGTGAAGCGATATAGCAACACCATGGGCTCCAGCACGCTGCCCGGAGCCATGCCGGCGTGATAGCCCGCCTGGATGAGGTCTCGTTTACCGGGGCCGTCGCCAAACGACTGGCAGAGCAAATCCCCCATGCGTCGGCACGCGGGCAACGGCTCGAGGTTACCGGTGTAACGCATGTACGTGAGCAGGCCGAGGAGATTGTATTTGTGCGCCCAAACGTCCCATTCGGTCCACCGGTCCTTGGGCAAATAGGTGCCCAGATAGCCGTCCGCTTCCTGGCACTTGACCAGTTCGACGGCCACCAAATCGAGCTTCTTGCGCAAGGCGTCATCCCCCGAGTAAACCCAGGCCAGGGTGGCCGCGTGCAGCCATTTGCCGATGTGCTCGCCATCCCAAGACTGCCGTCCCGGGCGTTTACGGTAGCCTTCCAGCAACCGATCGGGGTCGAGCTTGACCAAGCGATTGGCTTCGTTGGCTTGGACGCGCCGACCCACCCAGCCGGACAGCCGCACCCGGTCGGGCACCTGCGAATCCTGCCGATCGGCGACCGCGCACTGGGTTTTATCCGCTACGGGCGTGATGGCCTGAGCCCAGATCGTGGCGGTCATCGCCGCCACCGCCAGCAAAGTAGGTATGCGTTTCATGAGTTTACGGCTTGGCCGCGAGTTGCGCTTCAAAATTATATTCCCCCGATTGAACTTGCAACGACTGCCCGTCCGCGGCCAAAACGACACCCTTAACCTGGTCTAATTTTCGGCCGTTTTCAAGGAGCGTGCCCGCGTCGAATTTCGGCAGCCGCACGGTGGCTTCCGTGTTGGCGGGCACGGTTACCCGCAGGCGCAGTTGGCCGGCTTGCAGCGACCAATCCGTGGCAATCCGGCCATAGAGCGAATCATAGTGGGCCTGGACCGCGCGCGGCCCTTTCGCGGGATCGATCCACGGCTCGATGACGAATCGATGGACCCCCGCCGCGTCCGCCCGCCGGATGCCGCCCAGGCTTTCGATAAACCAGCTGCCTGGATACAAGTAAGAGCTGTGCAAATAGGACAGGCTGCATTCCCAATCCTCGTAAAACGTGGTGGCGCCGCGCTGGAGCATGTCCCCCCAACCCGGATAATCCTCCTGGTTCAACATGACGTGAATTAAATCGTCGCGGTGATTTTCAATCAACGTCTTGAAGAGAAACGCCCCGCCGGTGATGCCCGCGTGAATGTGGCCTTTGCGAACGACGAGGATTTCCTTTTCCAGCCGCCGCCACACGGCCGCCCGCAAGTCCTGGGGCGGCAATTCCACCAGCAGCGCGATGGCTAAATAGGCGGGGAACCCGTTGACGTAACTGTGGTCGTCCGCGTTGAAAAACTTGGCGTGCACGGCGGCCTTGGCGGCATCGGCTTGCTTGCGATAGCCATCGGCCTCGGCCGATTTTCCGAGGACCGCGGCGATTTTGGCGGCGGTTTGCAGGTTATAAATGCGGTAGCAATTATTGTAAAACAGCGTTTCCCGGGTATCACCATTCACCCCTTGGGCGCCCGGCCAAAGCCAATCGCCCAGAAAATCCCATTCGCCGCCCCAGCGTTTGAGCTGGTCGTTTTCCGATTTAGTATCGAGAAACGCCAGCCAGCGCCGCAGCATCGGGAAATTCTGTTCCAAAATGCGGGTGTCGCCATAGCGCTGGTAAATCTCCCAAGGCAGGGTGATGCAATAGCCGCTCCAACCGGGCCCGCCGCCGCCCCAGTAGGTGGGCGAGGTGTAAGGCAAGTTGCCGTCCGCGCCCTGCACGTCGCGCCAATCCTCGATCCACTTCGAGTAAAAAGCGCCCAGGTCGTAATTATTCAGGGCGGTGCGCGTGGTGGCGTGGGCGTCGCCGCCATAGCCCATGCGCTCGCGCTGCGGGCAATCCACCACGTAACCGCCCAGGCTGAGATTCTCGAACGTCCACATGGCGGTGTCGTAAATGCGGTTCAGCAAGGGTTGGTCGCAGTGGAAACCGGCGGCGCGACGGTAATCGGTGCGAACCAGCCAGCCGCGAATTTGCCGCGGGGTCGGCGCCTCGCTCAAACCGCTAATCCGCACCCAGCGGCCCACGCCGTAGTTGAACCGGTTGCGAAAGGTCCCTTTGCCACTCGGGCCGATAATGTAGGCGCTATGCAAACGATGGGTCATGGGCTCGTTTTCGCGCTCGGAAAACTGGAACTCGACGCGGTCGCCCGGCTGGCCGTTTAGCTCCATCTGGAACCACCCCGCGAAATTCACCCCCATGTCCACGCGATACGTCCCGTTGGTGACCTGGATAATCCCCTTCGGTTCGATCTCTTTCACCAGGCGGTTCGGCTCGCATTTCTGGGCGGACACCGTTACTTTCGGGCTGGCCAGCGTCACGGCCGCCCAGGCGGAATCATCCACCTCCGCCGCGCTCCAATTGGGGAGTTCCTGGCGGGCATCATACAATTCGCCGCCAAAATTCGTAAAATCCCAGACCCCGAGCAGTCGATTCGGGCTGGGGCGCGTCTTCCAAGTTTCGTCCGTCACAATCCGCTGGCTACCGCCTTTGCCGGTAAGATCGAACTGGGCCATAACGATGGGCGCCGCCGGTTTATCCGGGGTTTGATAGGGCGGAAAAATCGACCAGGAAACGCCCAGCCAGAGGCCGATCACATTGCGGCCGGGTTTGAGGTATTTGGCGATTTCATAAGTGACATACCGGGCGCGATGCCGGTGATCCGTGGCGCAGGGCGCCAGCACGTCGTCGCCGACTTTGCGGCCGTTGACGTACAGCTCATGGTATCCGATCGAAGCCACATAGGCGGTCGCGCGCGCGGGCGCCGTTTTCAACTCGAACGTCTTGCGCAGCCAAGGGTCGGGAAGGGTGTTGTCGGTGGAACTAGGCTCGCGCTTGAACACCGGTCCGGCGGCGATCCATTTGGCGCTCCAATCCGAGGCGTTGAGCAAGCCCATGGTCCACCGGGCGGGTTCGCTCCAGGCGGACAGCGTCCCCTGCCCATCCGCGACGCGCACCTTCCAAAAACATTCCTGGCCCGAGGTTAAAGCCCGACCGCCGTAAGCGATATTCACCGACTCGTCGGACTCGACCGCGCCGGAATCCCATAGATCGCCGTGGTTGCCTTTGAGTAATTCGGCCGTGGAAGCGACGAGGATTTGGTAATTTTTCTGCCGCGCGCCCCGGGCGCGGGAATCGGTCGCCTGGAGTTTCCAGCTAAGCCTTGGCTCGAGCACATCCAAGCCGAGCGGAGCGGCCAGATATTCGCAGCGCGGATCGGTTATTTTTACGGCGGGGGGGGGC
>DBTJ01000080.1:11793-12241 GCA_002306985.1 Verrucomicrobia bacterium UBA1319 | reverse complement strand
GGCGGCGGCCGCCGCGGTGGTCTGGCCGAGCGCCAGACAAGCGAGAACCGCCAAGCACCCGCCTAAAAAAGGAAACCAAGTCCAAAGCGTGATCGGTGTCGTTTTCATCGGCTCATTGTGCCCATACTTTCGCCGTCGCCAAGGTGAAAAACGAAAAACCGGCGACCGCTAAAAAAGCGAAAGGCGGCTGGGTAGCCGCCTAAATCGCCGGACTTGTGAGTCCTTAAAAGCTTCGGGAAAAATTATTTCTCGGCCGGTTTATCGGCGAGAATCGAGATCAGCTCGACCTCGAAGATCAACACCGAGTTCGGCCCGATATCATTGCCCGCGCCATCTTCGCCATAGCCCAGCTCGGAGGGAACGAACAATTGCCATTTGCTGCCTTCTTTCATCAATTGCAGAGCCTCGGTCCAGCCTTTGATGACTTGGTTGACGGGGAACGTCGCCG
>DBTJ01000080.1:4189-11546 GCA_002306985.1 Verrucomicrobia bacterium UBA1319 | reverse complement strand
TGAGCGGGAATTCGGCCGGTTCGCCACGCTTGTAGGAGCTGTCGAATTCCTTGCCATCGATCAAGGTGCCCCGGTAATGGGTGACCACGGTATCGGTCGCTTTGGGGGATTTGCCCGCGCCTTCCTTGAGCACGATATATTGCAGGCCGCTCGCCAGGGTTTTGACGCCTTCTTTCTTTTTATTGGCTTCCAAAAACGCGACGCCCTCTTTCTTATTCGAATCGCCCGAGGTTTTTTTCTTGGTTTCGGCTTTTTGCATCAGCTCCTTTTGAAAGGCCATCATGACTTGGCTCATCTCGTCTTCGGTCAGCAAGTGTTTGCCGTCGCCGAGTACGTCTTTGATGCCTTGAACGAGGGCTTCGGGATTGATCTCAATACCTTGCTTCTTCATGCCCTCGCCGATGTTCAGCCCGATGCTGTAGCTGACTTTATCCTTGGTGTCCTTGAGCGTGAACTTCTCCGGGGCGGCGCTCTCGGCCGCGAAGGACACACAGGCGGCCAGGCTCAACCCGAACACCGCGGTTTGTAATAGATTCATTAATTTATTTTGGTTGACTGTGAATAATGGAGAATAAAGGAAAAAGGCGTCCATCCTCAATGATCGTGGCAGCCGCATTGGTGGCCGCAGGACGCGTCGAGAATTTCCTCGGGCGCGGCCAGCTTGCCGGTTTCAAAAGTGTTGGTGATATAGGCGTTGACCACGCGGCGCATCTCGTGCATCTCCTCTTGGGCCTTGAGAAACGCGCTGGCGATCGGGTGATTGACGAAGCCGTCGCGTAGTTTCTCGAACTCGGCGATTTCCGTCTGGGAAATGGCGCCGCCTTGCTCCTGCTTCTGTTCGAGCTGCTCCCGTTTCTCGCTGAGATGCCGAAATTGAGCCTGAACCAAGGTGTCCTGTTGGAACGCTTGCAGCCGCTTTTGAATTTCCACGAATTCCGGTTGCTCCAGCATGGTTTGGCAAAGCTCGCGCGCCTTGATTACGATCGGACTAGTCCCGCTAATTGTCGCCATATTTCAATCTTTCTTGCCACGCCGCTCTTGCGGTTCATCCGCTCGCAACCGACGCGTTGCCGGATAATACAACACAGCAGCCGGATAAATTCAACCGGTTATTATTTCGACTGGAAACGGGCCGCCCCGCGGCGAGCGCCGAAAATTTGAAGTTCCTTCAACGTTAACCAGGCGGGCGGCGCGCAAGAAACCAAGGCGGACCGCGTTGGACGGCCCGCCTTGGTTTAATGAATGGCTCTTACTCCCCTTGCCAGAGCACGGCGCCTTTGCTGGCGTTACCGACCAGCTTCTGATAGCGCGCCAGCCAGCCGGATAATTTTAACGTCACTGGACGGTAGGTTTTGCGCCGCTCTTCCAGCTCCGCTTCGGATACCAGAATATCCATCTTGCGATTGGGGAAATCGATGCGAATGCGGTCGCCTTCCTTGAGCAACCCGATCGGGCCGCCTTCGGCCGCTTCCGGCGAGACGTGCCCGATGCACGCGCCCGCGGTGCCGCCGCTGAACCGGCCATCGGTGATCAACGCCACCTTGTCGCCCAACCCCATGCCCACAATGTAGCTTGTCGGGGATAGCATCTCCTGCATGCCGGGACCGCCCTTCGGCCCTTCGTTGCGGATGATCACCACGTCGCCCGGCTTGACTTTGCCCGCCAAGATGCCCGCGCAAGCGTCATCCTGGCTTTCAAAGATCACGGACGGCCCTTCGAACACAAAGTTCGCGCCGCAGTATTGTTTGAAGGCGTCGCTGATGCCGGCGGTTTTGACCACGGAGCCTTCCGGCGCCAACTGGCCGTAGAGAATGGATAATCCGCCATCGGCGGTATACGCGGTTTCCCGCGTGCGAATACAGGCTTTCGGATCGAACCGGAACACCGGGTCATAGGGCATCAAACCGGCCGACTTGGCTTTGGCCAGCGTCTCCGGCTTGGTGATGACTTTCGCGCGGGCGATCTCCCAATTCTTGAGCCGGACAATCTGGGTCACCGCCACCGCTTTGCGGGCGCCGGTTTTCTCATATTGCCAAGCGATCACCACCGGGGTACTGCGCACATAACCGAGCTCTTCGCGCACCAACCCCTTGCCGTCTTGGATGATTTGGGCGAGATAAGCGGCGATGGCTTCGCTTCCCACCAGCGGCTCCCGCCCTTCGACTTCGAGCTTAGCTTTGGCGCTGAACAAGGCGGTTTGCGCCTCCAGTTCACCGGCGTTGAACGCCGCGGCTTTTCGCCACAACGTGATCGCGATCTCGTCCGCCGGCAGGAATTGCATGGGTTTCGGCGCCAGGTTGCCGTTGGCGGTAATATACGCCGGGCCGAGCTTATCGTTAGGATCCAGCACCAAGGCGGACGCCCCGGAAAGGCGCACCGATTTCGCCCACGGGGAGCATTTTTCCGAGCGAATATCCCACTCGTCGATGTTTTCGCCGAGGGTTTTGCCGGTGACCGTTTTGCAGCCGAGATTCAAGACTTCCAGCCGCTTGAGCTCGCCTAAAATGGTGTGAATGCCGCCGGCGCGATGCACGTCTTGCACGTGATAATCGGACGACGGGGACACTTTACAGAGGCACGGCACGCGGCGGGAGATGCCGTCAATGCGCGAGATATCGTACAGGATGCCCGCTTCGCGCGCGATCGCCAGAGTGTGCAGCACGGTGTTGGTGGAGCCGCCCATGGCGACGTCGAGCATGATGGCGTTGTCGAACGCCTCCAGCGTGGCGATGTCGCGCGGCTTGAGATCCGCCGCGATCAATTTAAGAATCATCCGCGCGGCGCGCTCGTAGAGCGCCTCGCGCTCCTTGGACACCGCCAAGACGGTGCCGTTACCCGGCAAGGCCATGCCCAGCGCCTCGCACAGGCAGTTCATCGAGTTCGCCGTGAACATGCCGGAGCAAGACCCGCAGGTCGGGCAAGCCGCTTTTTCGAGCCTCGTCAGGGCGGCTTCGTCGATCTGCCCGGTTTTCAAGGCGCCCACGCCCTTGAAGACGGAGATCAGGTCCGCCTTTTGCGTGGCGGGCTGCAAGTGCGCGGCCAAATCCTCGTGCGTCGCCTTTTGTTCCGCGATGCCGGCGGCCATCGGCCCGCCGCTGACAAAGATCGTGGGAATGTTCAGGCGCATGGCGGCCATCAACATGCCGGGCACGATTTTATCGCAGTTGGGAATGCAGATCATGCCGTCGAAACAGTGCGCGCGGCACATGGTTTCCACCGTGTCGGCAATGAGTTCACGCGACGGCAGCGAGTATTTCATGCCACTGTGGCCCATGGCTATACCGTCGTCTACCCCGATGGTGTTGAAGATAAACGGCACCCCGCCCGCCTGACGGACCAAGCGTTTGACCAGCGCGCCCACTTCGTTGAGGTGCGCGTGGCCGGGAATAATATCCGTGTAACTGTTGGCGATGCCGATGAACGGCTTGTTAAAATCCTCGTCCGACTCAATGCTGCCGGTGGCGCGCAACAAACTCCGATGCGGCGCGCGTTCGAAACCTTTTTTAATAATATCTGAACGCATAAATAAACGGACCGTTTTTTCGGTCCTTAGTTCACACACTGATAAACCAAAAAAAACGAACCGTCGAGTAGAATGAAAATGGGCGCGCTCGCGGGGAGGCGGCGCGCCCGGCGAAGCCCTCTCTCCCAGGCTGAAACGCCCCCCATTCACCCATGCCGCCCATCCGTCAATCGGTTTGGCGGCTAAAAAATCGCACGGTCCAGCCCGCGCCAAAATCGAACGCTAACCCACTGATTAACAGGGATTATATCATTTCATCGCCCGGGCGAACCGGGGGGGCGAAAATACGATTTCGCCCATCGGTTGATGAATCAGGCTTTGACTTTACGTTTGAATTCATACAAGTTCCCCTCCCGGAGCGAAATCGGCGGCCGCGATTTGCGGGAGGCAGCTGGCGGCGCCGAGTGTCATTATCATGGGCAAAGCATTGATCATAGCGGAGAAGCCGTCGGTGGCATTGGATATTTCCAAGGCCCTGGGCGGATTCTCGAAGAAGGACGACTATTACGAGAGCGATCAGTACGTTTTGTCTTCCGCGGTGGGCCACCTCCTCGAGTTGTGCGTACCCGCCGACCAGGAAGTCAAACGCGGCAAATGGAGTTTCGGCCATCTGCCCATGATCCCATCCCATTTCGACCTGCGCCCGGTGGAACGTACGGCCCCCCGGCTCAACTTGCTGCTCCGGCTGATAAAGCGCAAGGAAGTCGACACCCTGGTTAACGCTTGCGATGCCGGCCGCGAAGGGGAATTGATCTTCCGCTATATCGTCCAGCACGCCCGCGCCGAGAAACCCATCCGCCGTCTCTGGTTGCAATCCATGACTCCGGCGGCCATCCGCGACGGTTTCCGGGCCTTGCGGGAGGATCAGGAAATGCGGCCGCTGGCCAGCGCCGCCGTGTGCCGCTCCGAAGCCGATTGGTTGGTGGGCATCAACGGCACCCGGGCGATGACCGCCTTTAATTCTAAATCCGGCGGGTTCCAGCTTACCACCGTCGGGCGCGTCCAGACCCCCACCCTGGCCATTATCGTCGAGCGGGAGGAACGGATTAAAAAATTCGTCGTCCGCAACTATTGGGAAATCCACGCCCGCTTCGCCGCCACCAGCGGCGCATACGAGGGGCGCTGGTTCGACGAAAAATTCGCCAAGGAAAAGAACGGCGACGCCGAACATAAGCCCGAGCGCCTCTGGGATAAGGCCAAAGCGGACGCCATTAGCGCCAAATGCGCCGGCCGGCCAGGCATCGTCACGGAGGAAAGCAAAGCCACTTCGCAGCTTTCACCATTGCTGTTCGACCTAACGAGCCTTCAGCGCGAGGCGAACGGGCGATTCCACTTCTCGGCCAAACGCACGCTGCAACTGGCGCAAACACTTTACGAGCGGCACAAAGCGGTCACCTACCCGCGTACCGACTCGCGCGCGCTGCCCGAGGATTACTTGGAAACCGTGCGGCAGACCCTACGCCAGCTCGAGGACAGCGGTTATGGCCCCTTGGCCCAGCCCATCCTTAAAAACGGTTGGGTGCAACCGAATCGCCGGATCTTCAATAACGCGAAGATTTCGGACCATTTCGCCATCATCCCCACCTCCCTTACGCCCAAATCGCTGGAGGGCGACGAGGCGGCGTTGTATAATTTCATCACCCGCCGGTTTTTGGCGGTGTTTTATCCCCCCGCCGAGTTCCTGGTCACCACCCGGATTACCCGCGTGGAAAACGAGCCGTTCAAGAGCGAGGGCAAAGTGCTGGTCAGCCCCGGCTGGCTGGCCGTGTACGGCAAAGAAGCCCAGACGGACGACATGCCCAACCTGGCGCCGGTCAAGCCCGGCGAAGTCGTGCGCGCGGAGCGCGTCGAAATCGCCGCCTGCCAGACCAAGCCCCCCGCGCGCTTCAACGAAGCCACGCTGCTCACCGCCATGGAAGGCGCGGGCAAATTGATCGAGGACGAAGAATTGCGCGAGGCGATGAGCGAGAAAGGGCTAGGCACGCCGGCCACGCGGGCGTCGATCATCGAAGGTTTAATCTTGGAGGAATACATCCGCCGACAAGGGCGAGAATTGATCCCCACGCCGAAAGCGTTTTCGCTCATGACCCTGTTGCGCGGCATCGGCATTCCCGAGCTCTGCTCCCCGGAACTGACCGGCAACTGGGAATTCCAGCTCAAACAGATCGAACACGGTAAACTGGAGCGGTCCGAATTCATGCGGGAGATCGCCGCCATGACCCGGAGCATCGTCGAAAAAGCCAAAGGCTACGAGCAGGACACCGTGCCGGGGGACTTCGGCAAACTCCACGCGCCCTGCCCCAAATGCGGCGGCCAAGTGCTGGAAAATTACAAACGGTTCCAATGCCAGAAGTGCGATTTCTCGCTTTGGAAGACCCTGGCCGGGCGCCAGCTCGACCTGGCCGATATCGAAACTCTTCTGTCCCAGCGCGCCGTCGGCCCGCTGCAAGGTTTCCGAAGCCGCCTAGGCCGCCCCTTCGCGGCGACCCTCAAGCTCTCGGCCGAACACAAGATCGAATTCGATTTTGGTCAAGGCACCGCCGGTGAAAACCAATCCGGTCCGGTCGATTTCACCGGCCAAGAGCCGCTGGGCAAATGTCCGAAGTGCCATTCCAACGTGTACGAGAACGGCATGAGCTATATGTGCGAAAAAGCCGCCATGAGCCCGCGCGCCTGCACGTTCCGCACGGGCAAGACGATCCTGCAAAGGCCGATCGAGCGCGCCCAAATCGTCAAGCTCCTGGTGGAACGGAAAACCGCGCTCATCGACAAGTTCATTTCCAAAAAGGGCCGCCCCTTTTCGGCGTTTCTGTGCGTCAACGCGGATGGCAAGGTGGGCTTCGAATTCGCCCCGCGCGCCCCGCGCGCCAAGGCGGGCAATCGCTATCCCCAGCCCAAACCCGAGGCGAAACCCGAAACGCAGCCGATGCCCCAGTCCGAGGCCCCGGCCGAGAAAAAACCCGAAGCGTAACCCCGTCTTTTTCCGGTTCGCCGGGAAAAGCTCCGGAGCGAAAGACAGCTCATGCAGCCGGATGCCACGCCCCCCGCCGACGCCCAGGTCGAGGCGTTTTTCGCGCACTTGACGACCGAGCGCGATGTCTCGCCTTACACCACGCGCAATTACCGGCAGGCTTTGACGGAATTCGCCCGCTGGAGCGCGGGGACCCAAGGCGGAGCGCCCGTCTGGATTCAATTGGAACGCGATCATTTTCGGCTCTTCCTGCGCTACCTCGGGCGCTCCCATCTCAGCCGGGCCGCCATCCAACTGCGATTTTCGGCGCTGCGTTCCTTTTACAAATTCTTGATCCGGCGCGGCGAGCTAACCTCCTCCCCCATTAAAAACCTCTCCGTGCCCAAACTCGAAAAACGACTCCCGCGCTTTTTAACCGTGCAGCAGATGGCCGAGTTGTTGAGCGCGCCGCTGCAAGAATATGCCCGGCGCGAAAAGGAGGACAAAGCGGTTTTTGCCCTCTGTTTGCGCGATACGGCGATCCTGGAGACAATTTATTCCTGCGGGCTGCGCGTGAGTGAATTGTGCAACCTGAAAGTCCAAGACCTTAACGCGGGCGAACAGGTCATCCGAGTCCTGGGCAAAGGGCGTAAGGAACGTCAGATCCCCATTGGCGCGCCCGCTTTGGAATCCATCCGCCGCTACTGGGCGGCGCTGCCGAAGGCCCTGGCGCTGAACAGTCCCGTGTTTCTATCCCACGCCCGGAAACCGCAGCTCTATCCCCGAATCGTGCAATTGCGGCTCAAACATTACCTGGCCACCGCCGGGCTGGACCCGGAACTGACGCCGCACAAACTGCGCCACAGCTTCGCCACGCACCTGCT
>DBTJ01000080.1:3211-3937 GCA_002306985.1 Verrucomicrobia bacterium UBA1319 | reverse complement strand
CAGCTTCGCCACGCACCTGCTGGACGCGGGGGCGGATCTGCGGGCGGTGCAAGAACTGCTGGGCCACGCGCACCTGGTGACCACCCAAATTTACACCCACCTGACGACCGAGCGGCTAAAACACGCCTATGACGAGGCGCATCCTCGCGCCTGACCCCCCGGCGCTTATTGGGTTGCCGGCTGGAAATCGGGGGCGTACAATCCCCGTTATTAATCGCGAACCGATCAAACCAATATTGGTAAATTTTTATGAAACTGGGATTTGTCACCGCTATTTTGCCCGAGTTGAATTTCAAGGAAGTGCTCGATTTCGCCGCCGCGGAGGCGTTTTCCTGCGTCGAAGTCATGTGCTGGCCGGTGGGCAAGGCCGAGCGTAAGTTCGCCGGGGTCACCCACCTGGACGTCACCGAGTTCACCTCCATGCAAGCGGATGATACGAACACGTTGCTTAAGGAGCGCCGGGTGGAAATTTCCGCCTTGGGCTATTATCCGAACCCGCTCGATCCCAATCCCAAAGCGGCCAAAACCCAGGTGGATCACCTCAAGAAAGTGATCTTGGCGGCCGAGAAGCTCGGTCTCAAGAACGTGAATACGTTTGTCGGCAAGGATTGGACTAAATCCGTCGACGACAACTGGCCGGGCTTTTTGAAGACCTGGAAGCCGTTGATCGAGTTCGCCGAGGAACACGGCATCCGGATCGGCATTGAAAATTGCCCGATGTTTTTC
>DBTJ01000080.1:2374-2970 GCA_002306985.1 Verrucomicrobia bacterium UBA1319 | reverse complement strand
ATTGAAAATTGCCCGATGTTTTTCACGTATGACGAATGGCCCGGCGGTAAAAACCTAGCTTCGTCGCCCGCGATCTGGCGGCGGATGTACGACGATATTCCGTCCAAGAACTTCGGTTTGAACTACGATCCTTCGCACCTGGTCTGGCAGCACATGGATTGGCTTAAACCGCTCAAAGAATTCGCCAGCCGGATGTTTCACATTCACGCCAAAGATGTGCGGATTATCGAAGACGGGATTAACGATTACGGCACGCTCGCTTTACCCGTAAAATACCATCAACCCCGGATTCCCGGCTTCGGCGAGATTGACTGGGGGCGTTTTATCGGCACGCTCAAAGAAAATGGGTATGATGGTCCCGTGTGCATCGAGGTCGAGGACGACACCTTTGGCAAGACGCTCGAAGGGCGGCAAGCGGCGCTTAAGGCCGCGCGCAACGTGCTGGCGCCGTTTATCCCCCGATAATTGGCCCCCATCAAGATCAGGAAGACCTTTAACCGGATTGCAAGCGTGTTTTTTGATGGAATAACCCGCTTCCGCCAGCGGGGGCCGAAAAAAGAGTCCGCGTCTCAAAAAAGCTGAATTCAGCTTTGACA
>DBTJ01000080.1:1752-2136 GCA_002306985.1 Verrucomicrobia bacterium UBA1319 | reverse complement strand
AAAAAAGCTGAATTCAGCTTTGACATGGGGCTTTTTAATTGGCTACGTTTTAAGCAAGTGAATGGCCGGGTGTGTTTGGAACGTTTGGTTTCATGCCAGCTTCCCCGGAATCTAACTAAAGAAATATTATGGCCGAATTTGTTGGAAACTTACTAGTAGCGCAATCGGGCGGGCCCACCTCCGCCATTAACGCCAGTATTGCCGGTGTCATTCAAGAAGCGGGCAAACATGAGTGCATCGAGGAGATTTATGGCGGGCTTAATGGAATTCTGGGGATTCTGAACGAGGAATTGTGCGATCTCAATGAAGAAATGGCTCGTTCCATCGAAGGCCTGCGCTACACCCCCGCGGCGGCCCTCGGCACCTGCCGCTACAAGATCGATT
>DBTJ01000080.1:1204-1399 GCA_002306985.1 Verrucomicrobia bacterium UBA1319 | reverse complement strand
TCTTTTACGCGGGCGGCAACGACTCCCAGGACACCACCCACAAGATCCACGAGGAAGCCGTCAAGCGCGGTTATGAATTGCGGGCCATCGGCGTCCCCAAAACCATCGATAACGACCTTCCCTTCACCGACAGCTGCCCCGGTTACGGCTCGGTGATCAAATACTGCGCGACCACCGTCATGGAAGTCGGCATCG
>DBTJ01000080.1:627-955 GCA_002306985.1 Verrucomicrobia bacterium UBA1319 | reverse complement strand
CGTCATGGAAGTCGGCATCGACGTCAGCAGCATGGCCACTGATGACGGTTCCTGCTGCATTATCGAGGTGATGGGCCGTTCCGCTGGCTGGATCGCGGCGGGCACCATTCTCGCCAAACGGAATCCGGAAAATCCGCCGCACATCATTTTGCTGCCGGAAGTCGTCTTCGACGAAGAGAAGTTCCTGGCCAAGGTTAAGGAAACGGTCGAGCGTTACAAATACTGCATCGTCGTTGTCGGCGAAGGCATTAAGAACGCCAAAGGCGAAGAAATCGGCGCGGATAAGACCCGGCTGGATAGCTTTGGCCACCCCGTGCTGGCCGGCGCC
>DBTJ01000080.1:0-399 GCA_002306985.1 Verrucomicrobia bacterium UBA1319 | reverse complement strand
GGCCACCCCGTGCTGGCCGGCGCCGCCGAGAAACTGAAAGAAATCGTGCAGGGCCGTTTGAACACCAAGACCCGCACCGTGTTACTGGGTTACGCCCAACGCGCGGCCGCCCATTTCGCCAGTTTGACGGATACCACCAACGGTTACGCTTGCGGCGAAGCGGCGGTGAAAGCCGCCATCGACGGCAAGAGCGGATTCATGGTCAAAATCGTCCGCGAAACCGACAACGGCAAAATCAAGTGGTCCACCGGCCTGCAACCGCTGGCGGAAGTGGCCAACGTCGAGCATTTCATTCCCGAAGCGTGGATCGATCACGAAAACTTCCTGTTGAAGCAGGAATTCATCGATTACGCCCGTCCGCTGGTCGAGGGAGGAGTCAAAGCACCGTCCGCACGCGGC
>DBTJ01000044.1:9692-24758 GCA_002306985.1 Verrucomicrobia bacterium UBA1319 | reverse complement strand
GCCTGAACGTTGCACTGTCCAGTTACTTATTCGCGCTGCCTAAGCGGTCGAGCAAATGACCTTTGAAAATTGGGGCTGCGGATAAACGTCGCAGTCCAGCTTGCCCAATCAAGCGCGCCTTTTTCGGAATTGAATGGGGCCCGGTTTTTATGCGATGGCGATTTTAAACTCGGGTTCGGAAAAACTCAGCCCGACGGTCGCTGGTTAAGGAGTGTTTTCTCACGTTTTATTGGCGCTGGATCGCTCGCTCCGATGCGATGCGGTCCCCTGTGGGACAAAGCTTCTATTCATGCCGTAAAGGTTTCTCCGTTCCGAGCTCAACCTAACCAGGTGCTATGCCGGACCATCGGGTAATTCGGAAAACCGATGGCCGGTCGGATGCCTTACTGGCAGCGAACCCGATAAAAACGATTCCCCGTGGCGGAGCTTTTTTCGAAATACGTCCTAGAAATATTGGTGGCGTAGTAGACATCGCCGGTGGGGTCCCATTCCAAGGAGGAGAGATCTTGGCAAACATCCAGAGAATACTTTCGCCCTAAAGCCGCCTGAAAGCCGATTCTCACCGCGCCATTAGTTGGTAGTACAATTAACTGAGGCGCAACTGCGGGCGCCAATATCCGGCCAGGATTGCCCAAGTCGGCACTGGAAACAGCCCGAATCACGCCATTGACTCCGAGCTGGCTGTCGCCGATCAGCGCGCCCGTCAAAGGATTGCAATTCAGGGAAACTCCCACGGTAGGGTTAGTAAAACTAACCGAGACGATCGGCGCGTTGCTGGTGGAATGGTCGTTCCACAATATCAACGAGTCTCCGCGCGCCTTTAGGCCTTGCCCGGTGTAGGTGATGATTTGCAGCCCTGAAGGCAGGTTGCTGGCTCCCCACCATTTCGCAAACTCGTTGGCGGTGAGATCTTGAACAAAAAGGATCGATTCGCCCGGGGCGATAGCGAGTTCGCTAGGCAAGATAAAAGCCCCGCTCCATCCGCTATCCGCGTCACTAAATCGCCAGCCCGACAAGCTTACCGTTTGTGACTCGAAACTGGTTAGTTCCCACCAGTCGGCGGTCGAAACGCTCGGTTTATTAGCCTCACTAGCCATCACCTCGGTGATATAAAGCTTGGGTTTGTCTATTACTTCAAGGGTGGCGGTATTCGTTGCCCAGCCGCTGGCATTGGAAGCGATGACGGAATAAACGCCGGCGTCTCCAGCGGTTAGATTGGTCAAAAATAATTTTGATTCCACCTGGCCGGCCAGAGTCTGACCGTTATGCAGCCAGTTAAAACTCGGCGGCGGATAGCCCGCCGCCACCGCTGAAAAAGTGAGGTTGCCACCGAGAAAACCGGTTGCGTTGGAGAGGGACAGGATGAATTGCGGAGCCGCCGGACAAAGCGATGGGAAGAAATACAACTGGGGACTCTCGCCCTCGCTGATCGTTACGTATCCGGTCCCATCGGCTAAAAATCCTATGCCTTCCCCATTGGGTTCAGTGGGCGGACCGATCAGGGGTACACTTTGTCCGGCCTGTTTCAAGGCCGTAAGCACGGATTCATGGGGTTGGCGCGTCCACATCAACGCGTAATCCTCACGCCGCACAACAATTCGGGTGCCGTCGGGGGAAATATCGGCTCCCGAGGCCACATTGAACGCCAATTCCCCTCCATAGGTTAAAGTTTTCGAAGCTAGATTGGCTAGGCCTGTGACATCCGCATAATAAATCCGCGCCACGCCGTCCTGTTTGGTTAGAACGAAAAGGAGCCCCGAAAGTGGGTCTACCATCAGACTTTCGGCATCGTAACTGCCATCGGGATACTGGAGGGTAAACGATTCGGCGTTGTCGAGATCATAAGAAAGAGGGTCGTTCTCCCATGCTCCATCAATGGCGGGTTCCAGCCACCGGACGATCTTGACCTCGTTGCGCACGCCGTTTTCTCCTTTGCTGCCCCCAATATCGCCGAGATAGACATAATAGGCATTATTCGTGGGGCCAGGCCCAATGGCGATATCTTCCGTATCATCCACTTTTATGTTGAAACTGTACGTGGCCAAACGCGCGCCATTGGTGCTGATGGCGTAGAGGGTTTGTCGCGAGCCGTCATTATGAACCCACAAAACGCCGGGATTCCTGCGGCTGGCGGCCACGCCGGAGGCTTCCGTGAGGCTATTGATCGACACTTTCCCCCAGGCTATTCCCGAGGCGTAGGCTATGCAGTCGGTACTTGCCCGTGCGGTCGCTGGTAACCAACCAAAACTCAAGAGGCACGTGATTAATGCTAAGAGCAAGGGGCGAACGAGGCTGCCAACCAATTGGCAGGACCTTACGTCTGACGCGCAAAGCTCGCATCGATGCATGAATTGACGGGCGGCTTCTATAGCCATGATATGTTTGCTAAAAATTCCACTTACTGATCAATCCAAAGGATACCCTCCATTTTCTGACGGCCCTTTGGCCGCCCGGCGGCGTTGCTCTCTCGGTCAGAGGCCGCTAGGGCAGCTTTCTTCGCTCGCGCCTTGCCGGCCCTCCAAATTGCTCGCCATAAAGTGTATTCTTTCCTACGGATAGATCAGTATGCCGTTTAACTTGTTCATTATTGGAAAGAAAATCAATTATCAATGCTTGGGCGGTCGGTTTTGCACGCCCGGCCCAACGGTCTGGCGTTGATGGCTTGAGTCAACCTCGCCAACGGGTTGCGTTGGCCATAATGGCTATTCCGCTCGCAATTCGAATACGCGGACAGCCAGCGGCGCTAATTCGAGCTTCAACGCCAAGTTGAACCCGTCGAACTCGCCTATGGACTTAGTTGTCGGCGTGCCGAGGGGGTAAACCCGGCCGCGCTTGGGCAAACCTTGTTTGGTTGAATCGAGGATAATCGTCGCTGACATAGGGCGGTCGGCAATGTTGGCGATGGCGATCCCAATCTTGCCATCCGCCGCGCGCCAGGCTGAAGCGAGCACCAACGGGACCCGCTTTACACTTTCTTTGAGCGCTTCTTGTTGTCCCGCATAGATGGAAAGCCGCGACATCGGGATTTCCTCTTCCTCCGTCAACACCTTGGGGGGCGCGAGCAGGGCGCCGTCTTGCAAATATTTTAAGGCGACCTGACGTGTCCGGGCGAGCTGGATGGCAAAGCCGATTTCGCGCGGTCGTTCCCGAAGTTGGGACGGCATGAAATTGGCAATGGTGGGTTGCTGCCCCCAAATAAACGCGCGCGCCTGTTCAAGGCGAAACTGCGGCGAGAATTTGGGGTCGAGTAGTTGAAGCGGCTCTTTCGGCGCGAATTGCGCGGGCCAGAGAGCGTCATAAGGGGGGAAGGTAAGGGAGGAATAGTTGCCGTAAAAAGTGCCATAACCGTGGTACACCGCGTGGAAAAACGGAATGGCTTCCCAGCCATCGGGCGCGGCGTAGCGCTCGCGGCTTAGATCGAGCGCAAGCATGAGATCCAAGTGCGGTAGCCAATTCTCCGCGCAACCCTCGCCCGCCAGTGCCACCTGGCCGCGCGCCGCGCTGCGATGGCGGATATCGGTTTCGAGCCGCTGGAAACCTTTCATCCAATAGCTGCCGCCCCCCATCGGATGTCCATGCCGGGTATCGTAGCAGGCGAGGCTTGAACACGCTTGATCCATGTAAATGCCATCCGCGCCCAACCGATTCAGGGCCTCCGCCGCCAAACCGGCGTATTTGGCGCGCCAGAACTCGGTGCCCAGGCACATGGAGGCGCAGGGTAATTTGGTGAACGTGTTGTAAACCTCCGGCGCCACCAAGCCGTCGACGTTTTTCACCGCGTAACGCACGGCATGCTCGTTGGTCCAACTGGCCGTGGTCATGCCCCATAAGCGTTGATTCATATAGACCAAGCCATGCACGTCGTGCGCGTGGGCTCTGGCAAATGCCGCCTGGAACGGGCCATTGCCTTCCCGTGGCGGCAGGTATTCGGGAAAGCCGGTGTCGTAGGCGCAGCCATGCCACCAGTGCCAGAACACGCTGACCGGCAAGTTAAGCTCGCGTTGCAGTTCAATGGCGGCGTCGATGACATTCGTCGAGGAGCCGCGATTCCATACCCACAAGGCCGTGCGGGAAACCCAGGCGGGCACTTGGCCGCGTTGCCAACGGCTTTCACGCGCCCAACGTTGCTGGCTGGCCCACGCGCGGTAGATCGCCGCCGCGTTATACCAATCGCCGTGAAACACGCCCACTTTGGCCGGGTACGGGAGCGTGTAGCGATGGGCGTTCACCGCCATTTGCTCGGGTAAATGAACGGCCTCAAGGTTCAACCCGGCCGCGGGTTCGCTGAAAGCGGCGAATTCTTTGCGGTAGCCTGCGGTGTCCTCGCAAGCTAGATAAAGCCCGGGGCCGTCTTCGCTGTAAAAGGCCAAGCATTGCAGCGAACCTTGACCGGGATAATCAACCCCGCAACGAGTGACGCTGTTGCTAATGCCCGAGATGATTTGGCGCGGGGTCTTTGTTAGCAGCCCCGCCCAGGAAGGCAAAGCCAGGCGCTCGCGTTCCAGCGACGGCAGATCCAGTAAACGCGGGAAACGGATGCGCGCGAGGGCTAGTTGGCCGGGCGAATCCACCGCGATTGTCCAGCGGCTGCACGACTCTTGCTGAGCCAGCCGCGCGACGACCTCCACTCGAAGGTTGGGCGCATCCAGGAGTCCAAAGTCACTCCAAACCATGCGCAATCCCGGGGCGTTGCCGTCGAGCTGTTCCACTTGACAAACTCGCGCGTTCGCGGGGGATATTTTTAGCAGGTGCCAGCTCATCAGCTCCAATTGCCAGATACCGCCGAGCCCAGAGGCTGGGCCGGCGAAGTTTTGGCGCGAGGCCAGGTCTACCAACTCAACGAGCTGGCCGTTGGCGCGATTTATCCCTAGTTGTAGCCAAGAATTGCTGATCCGGGCAACGTCCGCCGATACGCTCAAGGAGGTCCACCCCGCGGCCAGCCAGACCGCGCAAAAACGGGAAATAATATTCGGCCATCCAATTACGCGTGTGTTCATCATGAGTTACATTGTTCGGGGCGATTTGGCGGCAGCCGAGCGGCGGGCGGAGGCGACTTTCCCGCGCCTTCTGGCCAGCACCGGCCGGCGGCGATCCGTTAATGCCACGCCTCGCCCTGAATTGTGGATAGTGAATGGCAGTTTCGTCCGGGGGTTGTCAAGTTTAACGCATGGATTATCGCCTGGGTAAGTCATGACTTCCTTTTGCGGGCAATAAGATGGGAACAAACGGCGCGAGGATATTTCACCCGCTGTTCGGTAAGAAAATGGCGCGAAGCTTGCATGCGGGGTTGACCAGCGGAGCGACCGCGTCGGCGGGGAGGAAGGCGAGGCGCGGGGAGGCGTTCAGAGTCTTGGGGTTTGATTTCGGGGTACACTCAATCAACGGCTGAGGTGGAGTTTGTGGAGCAAGTGATCGGAGAGAAGAAACTCACCGCGCGCGCGAGGCGTTGGAAAAAATGCGTGACACCCGAGGGCTGACCGTCGATGTCCGACTCAATGGCGGTGGAACTGAACCGTTGGCGAGAGAGGTTGCCGGGCGTTTTTTAATCGGCCGTTTGATTATGCCCGCAGCCAGTTCAGGGATGGGCAAGCGCATACGAATTTAACGAAACAACTCAAACGCACGGTTAACCCTCGCGGGCCGTGGCGTTATGGCCGGCCCGTAGCGCTCTTGATCGGCCAGAAATGTATGAGTAGCAATGAATGGTTCATTGGCATGATGACGGGTGATCCCGCTTTGACAACCATGGGGGACCACCCGTGTGGTTCGAGCGGTAATCCCGCGATTTTGGAATTGCCCTTCAAAATGAAAGTAAGCCTTCCGCAGTGGCTTGACTATTTGCCTGACGGCTCAGTTTTGGATGAACGCGGGTTCCAACCCCAAATCCAGTTTGAGACACCAGCGAGGGCTTTTGAAGACGCGCGCGACGATTTGCTGACAACCGCGTTGAGGGATTTGGCGTTGCCGCCATTGCCGGCGAAGCCCATCGAGAGCGCTACAATGGGGGAGAATCGGTAAATTGATCTTGCCGGGGAGTTCCCACCCAGTGTTGCGACGGCTGCCTCAGCTCGCAACGACCGAGCCAATCACAATTCAAGGTTTCTTCAATTTGTTCGCTTGACGGTTTGAGTGGTGCCACGATCTGATCCAGACTGGAGTGGGGCATGGAGCAACCATTTTTTCAAGGAACATCCCCCCTCAACGAGTTCTCACACAAAGCCAAATACTTTGCTATAAAGAGTAATGCGTAGTCCCTGAGTTCCACTTTCGAACGTAAAACTTATTCGTGGGTGGATCGCTTGCATATCCCATATATTACAGTGCAATATCACGTTGACCGATAGCTGTTACCCCGGGTTGATAACCTTGGATTGAACAGAAAACCGGGCGATAATGTCATATACTTTGTATGACAAAGTTAATGCGTATGGCCAAGCTCGTCCGGTCCATATACCGGGCCGGGGGGGCGGCCGGCGCGCCACCCCGGGAGGTTTTATGAGGATATTACTGATCAATCCGCCACACCCAGCCATTGGCAGCCGCATCCCGCGCGAGCACTTGCCGCCGCTCGGTTTGCTGGCTTTGGGGGGGCCTCTGATTGACGCGGGCCATCAGGTCAAGCTCTTGGACGCGGAGTTTGGGCCGCTGAAGGAGGCGCGGATCGTTGAGGCAGCGAGAGCTTACGATCCAGACGCTGTTTTAATCGGCCATTCGGGTTCGACTTCGGGGCACCCGGTTGCGTGCCGGATTGTCCGGGCCGTGAGGACTGCGCTGCCAACAGCTTGGCTTGTCTACGGCGGCGTTTTCCCCACTAGCCAATGGCGAAAAATCCTCGACGAAGAACCGGCGATCGATTTCATCGTGCGGGGCGAAGGCGAGGAAACCGTGGTTCATTTGGTCGAGGTGCTGGAAGCGGGAAAAGACTTGGAATCGGTTCCGGGGATCGGGTTTCGCGCGGGTACGTTGACGGGAAAAAGAGGTCATCGAACGACCGCCGCTAGCGGGCTGGTGGTGGCCAATCCGCTCGCGCCGCCGATTCGCGATCTGGATGCCTGCCGGGTGGGGTGGGAGCTGATCGATCACAGCCGCTACACGTATTATGGCCAGCGGCGCGCCGTGGTGGCGCAATTTTCGCGCGGTTGCCCGCACCATTGCCAATATTGCGGCCAGCACGGTTTTTGGCGAGAATGGCGGCATCGTGATCCGGTGCTCTTCGCCGCCGAATTGGCGCGGTTGCATCGGGAATACGGGGTGCAGGTTGTGAACCTGGCCGATGAAAACCCCACCGCATCGCGCCCGGCTTGGCGGGCGTTCCTTGAAGCGCTCATCGCCCAGCGAATTCCGCTTATCCTGATCGGCACCACCCGCGCAAGTGATATCGTCAGGGACGCGGACATTTTGCCTCTCTATCGACGGGCGGGGGTTGCCCGGCTGTTGTTGGGGCTGGAAAGCACCGATGAACGCACGTTGCAGGCCATTCACAAGGGGAGCACTAAGGCCATCGATCGCGAGGCGATTCAATTGTTAAGACAACACGGTATCATTTCCATGGCGGCCTGGGTGGCGGGGTTCACGCAAGAAACCGATCGGGACTACTGGCGCACGTTGCGGCAACTGGTTGCGTACGACCCCGACCAAATCCAAGCGCTTTATGCCACGCCACACCCCGACACCCCTTTCGCGACGCAAGCAGCCAAGCAGCGGGTGATCCAGACCGATCTGAGCCGCTGGGATTATAAGCACCAAGTTTTGGCCGGTGAGCGCGTGCCCAACTGGCGGGTGTTTTGGTGGATGAAAGGGATCGAAGCGGTGTGCCAACTCCGGCCTAAATCACTATATCGGCTCTGGTTGCATCCTGACCGGCGTTTGCGCGCGGGTATGCGCTGGTATTCCAACATCGGACGCCGAGTTTGGATTTACGAAATCTGCCAGTGGCTTTTCTATGATCGACGGACCCGCTCCGGCCCTATGCTGGCGGAGTTCCAGCAGGGCGAAGCTACGCGGTCCGGAGCGGCCACGTCGGTTCGCCAGTCGGTACCCCAAGTGGCGGGTGCGAGCGTTAGTTCACGCGAGAATTCCTTTTCTTAAGGATCGTGGATGGGGAATTCACCGAGCGGATATGGTGAGCGAAAGATTATCCGCGTAGGCATCGTTATAGGTGCCGTCGACGCGCTTCATGATCAGCCGGATTTCGATGATTCGTGTTTGGGGAGGAATCGGGGCTGTGGCGGAACGCGGCAACATCTGGGTTTTGAATCCGCGCTCCGCCGGCAGGACGGGTACGGTCGAAACCTGCCCCAATTCTTTGCCTTCCGCGTTTAGGAAGACAGCCTGCAAAATGGAGTTATCCTTTTGGCTGCTCATCGAGCCGAAATAGCCAGCGACGGCGCATTGAAGTTGGTTCGCGTCAATGGGTTGGGCTAGTTCGGAAACATTGGTGGTTTGGGTTCCCGTGGAGAGCTCGCTCTCGGGGCCGCCCGCGAAGAAGTTCTTCCCCCCCTCGGGGACGGAGTTGGTGGCGGGGAAACCGCCAATGGTGCCGTAACGCAATACGGTGAGGTTGCTGATGACTTTCCAACCGGGCGGCGGCGTCACTTGATAGCTGCTGGCCGAGGGAGTGGCGGCTTCGGCGCCGCTATCGACGATCAGGTTGGTGTTTACTAGCGGATGCCGCAGCCACTTGGCGTCGATGGGTGTTTGAGGGGGAGCCGACGCGGTCGTCTCCGGTTTCGATTCGCCGGTTTCCTTGGGGTTGGCATCGTCAGCCGCGGTTGTCGTGGGAGCCGTTCCTTCATTCGGATCGATAGGCGCTGTGGAAATCGGCTGTATGGCGGCCGCTAGGGGTTTGCTTTTAGGCCACGTGGCAGGCAGGGGCGCGGCCGCAAGCTGAAGCTGTTCCATCGGATCTTCCTCCGGTTCGCCAGCGGGCGCGTTGGCTGGGGTAGCGGTGGGGATGGTCGCCTTGACGGAAGCTTTGGCTACGGGCGTTTCTTTGGCGATGGCCAAGCCGTTGGTCGCAGGCTCATTCACCGCGGACTTAGATACGGGTAGCGAGGCGGTTAACGGATTGGTAGCTGGGGCTAGACGGTTAGCCGCTGGTTCGGCCGGTAGAGTTTTGGGGGCTGGCAGTTCGGTGGTTTTGGGAGCGGTTGGGGGCGCGTTGGTTGGCGTTGGCTTGACCGGTTCAGGTGGGGCTTGGGTCGCTGGATTAGTGGTGGTTGGCGCGGCCGCAGCGGGCTTTAGACTGGGTGGCGTGGCCGCCACGACAATGGAAGTGGCCGTTTCCGCGACGGGAGCGGTAATCAGTTTGGTCACGGCGTTGGTGGGCGCCGGGCCGGGCTCGGAAATACGCAAAACGAACGCATCGTAGAGCCCGCCACGATTAGCCGCTTGGAGTGGTTTGACGGTGGTGAAATTAGTCGAAGTGGAAGCGCCGACGACGTAGGCACTGCCGGACGGATCGATAGCGATGGCCGCTCCTTGGTCGTTGCCTGAGCCGCCCAAATAAGTTGAAAAAGCCAGCTTATCTCCCGCGGGCGAGAATCGGGCGACGAAGGCGTCCCAAATCCCGCCACCGAATGAGTTCTGGATCGGGTTCGCCAATGGCAGATTCGTCGAGGTGGTCAGCCCCACCAGCCAAATCGCACCCGCCGGGTCGATGGCCAAGCTCGCCAATTCTTCCCCTGACCCGCCGAAAAAGCTCGAATAAAGCAATGTCAAACCGGAGGGGCTGATTTTGGAGACAAACACGTCGCGTTTTCCCCCGTTCTTCGGCTGCCAGGCCCGCACGATGGGGAAGTTGGTGGAATACGTATCGCCCGCGATGCAGGCGTTGCCCTTGCTATCGACCGCGATTCCACGGCCCACGTCATCCGCATTGCCGCCCAGCAACGTCGAATACACCAAGCCCGAGCCGGAAGGGTTGAATTTGGTGACGAACGCGTCATAACCTTCAAAATGAGCGCTCTGCAGGGGGTTCAATAAAGGAAAATCGGAAGAAGAGGAGTAACCGGTCAGGTAGACGCATTGTTCTTGATCCACGGCGATGCCGATCGCGGAATCGTAGGGGCCGCTGCCGCCCAAATAACTCGAGTATTTCAAAATGCCATCGGTTGCGAACTTCACCAGCACCGCGTCAAAACCGCCTTGGTTTTCGGCTTGAAAAGGTTTTACCACCGGGAAATTGGTGGAGGAAGTGGCGCCGCCCGCCACGATGTTATCCGCCCGATCCACCGCCACGCAGGTCAAGTCATCGCTGCCAGTGCCGCCGACGTAAGTCGAAAAAACAAAATCAGCGCCGTCGGCCGCGAGTTTAAACAGGAAGGCGTCATGATCGCCGCCAATAAAGAAAGGGTGAAAGGCTTTTTTTACGGGAAAATTAGTCGAAGTGGTTTCGCCCACGACGATCGCGCAGCCCGCCGAATCCACCGCGATGCTAAATCCGCGATCATTGCCAGTGCCGCCGATGATGGTTGAATAGAGAGTTTGACGGCCGTCCGCGCTATACTTGGTTACGAACACGTCGTATAAGCCGTTCGTTTTCGCCGTAATCGTTTTGGTCGCGGCAAAGTCGGACGAAGCCGTCTGGCCCGCCACATAAACGCAACCGGCGCTATCGATGGCCACCCCGTACGCTTGATCGTCGCCATTGCCACCGAGGTAGGAAGCAAAGGAGAGCACGGGATCGATGGTCAATGGCTCGGTGGAGTCGTAGGCGCCGACCTCAAATCCCACCGTCCAATGCGCCGGCGCGCCGTTTGACGCCGGTGGGGTGGCGATCAGGGTGTATTGGACCGGAATACCGCAGCGGGCGCCCTGGCGGATTTGATAGGCCACGGGCCGATGATGACGCATGACCAAGGAATCGGTTTTGACGAGCAAATTGCCCTCCGAGTCCACTTCCAGCCGGTCGATCCCGGTGAAATCCAGTCGGATGGATTGGGGATCGCCGCCGGGAGCCAAGTTGAAATCGTATTCAATCTGTCCGCCTTGACCGTAATGAACCAAATCGATCCCCGGATAGATGGAGGCGGCTTTAATCCGGGTGTAGGCGGCGATTCGGTTATGCCAAGATTGAGGATCTGATCCGTTTAAAAAATGGATTTGAGTGGCGGGGCCACCCACGCCCTCCAGTCTAGCGTGGGGATTGGCCCCCACCAGATGGATTTGTATGGGGCGCGCGGTCGCCGGCGCTTCCTGGCGTGGATCGGTTGGTGCGTATAATATTGATGATGTGGGAGATAAGAGCATTGAACCCAATCCGATTCGAGTCACAAAACCAACCGAATCCGGGGCTTGGCCCTGATTCGTTTCGAAAAGGATGGGAGGCTTAAAAGACCAACTTTGCGGAGCGGGAGGGGTGGCGCGCGAAATCGGGATATTAAGAAGGCAGAGGGTGGCTATGGCCAACCACGCGGAATTCGCAAAGTGGGCTGCTTTTTTCATGGCGTGTTCCGATCACTAGATCTTGCGGATATAATTCAGCCTTTATAAGGTACGGATTAGTGGCGGGGCAAGCAAATCACACAACGGTTGCATTGCCAGCGGCAACCGGGTATGTTCCTCGCCGCGTCCCGTTAAGCCGGCTGAAAAAGCCGGCGAGGAACGGGAAGAACATGATGGGATGAGACGAGGCGACTGCGCCTTAAAGCCAGACCTCAAATAAGGTCATACAAACCGTCATCCGGCCCAAGTTCTTGGGTATCGGAAAAAAGAAGACTAGAGCAGCGACCGCCAGAAAAGCGGGAATGGAACACATTCTCGAAGGCTGAAGAAGCCTCGGGAAATAACACTCGAAAATAACGCAATGAGCAACGAGGCCGATCCGAAATTCGATCTAGACCTGCATTTTTTGCCGGCCTGGGCACAACAACCTGCAACCGCGAATTTGTACGCCAATTTCTCCGGAGAAGACAGTCGTCCGGGAAGGCGTGATTTCCGTTCCCCACGTCCGGGCGGCCCCCGCCGGGATGGCCCGCCGCGGGATAGTCGCCAAGGCGCGCCGGGCGGACCTCGCTTTGACGGCCCGCGTCGCGGCGGTCCGCGTCGTGGCGGTCCGGAGCGCGGAGAGCGTTTTGAACGCCGGGAGCCCGCGCAGCCGTTGCCCGAGTTGGAGGTGTCCATTGTGCCCGAAGAAAAAGGCGTGGAATCGCTGGCCAAACAAATTCGCCTCACGGGACGCGCTTATCCGCTGTTCGATATCGGATTCTTGATTCTCAAGAAGCCCGAACGCTACAATTTCCGCCTCAGCGTCATTAAAAAGCCGGATGGCCAGGTGGTGCAGTCGCTGTTCAAATGCTCGATCGATGATTCCTTGTGGTTGTCCGACCGCGAGGCCATGGATCACATCCTCAGCAAGCACTTCTCGATTTTTTACCAGGACGAGCGCATTCCGGCCGAGCCCCCCAAGGGTAAGTTCACCTTTGTGGCTCAATGTGGGATGAGCGGAGAAATCCTCGGTCCGCCGAACTACCACAATTACCAAACCAAATTGCACCAGCTGCATTCGGAGCGGTTCGCCCATATGCCCTTCGAGGTGTTCAAGGCGAGAGTCAAGATTGTGGCTGACGAGGCGGTGGTGAAAAAATGGATCGAAGATCAGAGTTTCACCACTCAGTACCTTTGCTTGAACGTGCCGGACACCCTGAAACTGAACAGCCGTGAAGAGGTCGAAAAGCACTTCCGCGAAGTGCATCTGGCCAACGTAATCCAGCCGATTGAGACATTTGTTGTCGGCGGGGCCGCCACCCGGAGCGTGGCCAATCCGCAATTGCAGTCGCTCTTCCGGCGCGCGCTGGATGAACAACGCCGTTTTCCGATGAAGGTGGTGACGACTTTGAGCCAGATGTTCGCCTCTCAAGGTCTGCAATTCTTCAAGGTCAACAAGACCATCACGCACGTGGCGGTCTCACGCCCGCATTATCTTGATGTCAACGCCGGGCCGATCTCCGCCGGTATTCGCAAGATCATTGAGTACATCAACGCGAAACCCGGGACCAATCGCAAGAAGATGCTGGATGAGCTTGCTCCAGGAGCTGTCGCCGCCGCGCCTGTCGCGCCGGTGGCTCCGGCTGAGCCGGCCGCCGAAGGGGCTGCCCCCACGCCGGTCCCGGCCGAAGCTCCGGCGGCGCTGTCTGCCGAGGTCAATGCGTTGATCAGCGATTTGCACTGGTTGATCCACCAAGGCCACGTCATCGAATTCGCCAATGGCACGCTCGAGACGGCCAAGATGCCCGCGCCCAAACCGGTGCGTCCGCCCAGACCTGAGGCCAAACCCGCCGTCGCCGCCGCTCCGGCGGAAGGCGCCGTTCCAACCGAAGGCGCTGCTCCGACGGAAGCCGCGGTTGAGCCTGCGGCCCCGGCCGAGCAAACCGTGGCTGCCGCCCCGGCGGTGGAGCCTGCGGCAACGCCGGCGGAAGCCGCTCCGGCTGCTCCCGTCGTCGAGCCCCCGGCTTCGGTATAGCCCAACAAAAGTCTTTAGATTCACGGCGGCTCCCTCATCGGAGCCGCCTTTTTTTGGGGGTGAAATAAGCTTGGTTCGCGTCCCGAACCGAGAACTCACAATCATTTCGCTTGCCTTGACCGGGCGGGCGAGGAATCGTCTTCAAATATGGAAACGCCAGATCAAATGCGGGAGATGTTCCGGATGCAACGCTTGCTGAACGAGCGCATCGGAGTGCATACGGACAAGATGGATGAAGCTCAAAAGGCGCAATGGATTTTAAATTATTGCCGCGCCATGAACCAAGAACTGGCGGAACTGACGGATAGCGTACCTTGGAAATGGTGGGCGAAGTATCAAAAGTTCGATGAGCAGAACGCGCGGGTCGAAGTGGTCGATCTCTTTCACTTTCTCATCAGCGCCGCCCAAGTGCTCGGCATGAGCGCGGATGATGTTTACCAAGCTTATTTAAAGAAGAATGCCGTGAACTTCAAGCGCCAGGACACGGGTTACACGGTCAAAGACGAAACCGATTCCAAGCACATTTAACTTTGGCTCGCGGCGCGGGTTTCAGCGCGTGGAGCCGGCCAGGCGATCAAGCCATTTCCAGCACCGCTTGCACCAATTTGTTGATGCCCGCCTCCACTTCGGTGAGGCGGGTGCCCAGCATGTAAGCGGGAGTGGAAATAATCTTGAGCCGCCGGTCCACGACCAGATTATGCACCGTGCAGGCGACGTGGCGGGCGCCAAAAGCTTCCAATTCCTTGGCGGTTCCCGGATCGTTGCCGATCGTCAGCTCGACTTTTTCCGCGCCGAATAAATTCGCGGCGATCCCCGGGGAGATGCAAATGAAGCCCAGCGGCTTGCCTGCCTTATGGGCGGCTTGGAGCACTTGGGCTACCTCCGGCTGGACTTGGCATTTCCCGCCCTTTTCCGCGAAATTCGACAAATTATTAGCGGCCCCAAAACCACCCGGCAGAATGACGGCCTGGTATTCGTCCGGCTTGAGATCCCGCAACGACTTAAGGTTGCCTCGGGCAATGCGCGCGGATTCGATTAACACGTTCCGGGTCTCCCCGACGGCCACCTTTTTAGTGAGATGATTGGTGACGTGATGTTGCGGCAGATCCGGCGCGGCGCAAACCACCCGCGCATTGGCGCGGTCCAGCGCCAGCAAAGTCAGCACGGCTTCGTGGATTTCGGATCCGTCAAAAACGCCGCACCCCGAGAGAATGACTGCGACTGATTTCATAAGCGGAGAATAAATTTATTTGTGGCGCCTGGCAAGTGCTGGCCGAAGCCGGTTTAGGGAGACGAGGAACCTGGTAGACCGAGCGAATTTTCCGGAAATCGGCGCAGGCTCAAAACCCTCAAGCTTTGATTGCGGGGCGCGTCTCGAACCATCGGCGGGCGCTTTCCAAATCGTGGAATTCGCCATCGAGCTGGGCTTCGAAGGCCGCCCGTAAAATGGGGCCGAGCGATTTGCCGGGTTTCATGCCCCATTCGATCAGGTGGCGGCCCAGCAAAATCGGCCGGGGCGCGGTGGCGGCCACATTCAAATCCTTGGCCATGGCGGCGAGCGCGGTGGCGGCCGCCGAGACTGTGGCTGGACGGGGCGGCCGCGA
>DBTJ01000044.1:681-9434 GCA_002306985.1 Verrucomicrobia bacterium UBA1319 | reverse complement strand
GCTGGACGGGGCGGCCGCCCGCCATAATCGGCGGCGATCACGCAGCCGAGGTTTTCGATGGATTCCGGTTCCAGTCGGCGCGCGAGTCGGCGCACGGCCCGGGCGGTGGGCGTTTGCAGATGCGCGAGGTGATTCAGTACTAGCGGCGGTACTCGGGCAAGCACCGCGTTAGGCGCGCGTAGGCGCGCTAAAAAGGACCGCACCAGCGGCAAGGCCGCCGTGTCATGGCCGGGCGCGACAATGCGAGGTCTTCCCTCCCGGAGCGCCGTTTGCGTGACGCTCGGTTTGCCGACATCATGCAACAGGACGGCTAACATAAGGACGACGCGGGTTTCTTCATCCGCGGTTTGCCACTCGGGCAGGCGCGCCAGCGCGTCGCAGCAATGGCAAGTATGCGCCCAAACATCGCCTTCGGGATGCCACTCCGGGTCCTGGTGGACGCCGATCATTCCCTGGAGTTCCGGGAAATGCTCGAGCCACCCGGTGGCGGCTAGAAACCGCAATCCCGCGGCGGGAGAACGGCTGCGCGCGGCCCATTTGAACCATTCCTCGCGCACGCGTTCAACGGCTAGCTCCTTAAAGGAATCTTTGATTTGCCGGCAAAGTACGACGGTTTCCGGCGCCGCTTCCAGACCAAAGCGGCCCGCGAAATTCAGGCCGCGCAGCACGCGCAATGGATCTTCGACAAACGCGGGCCCCACATGCCGGAGCATCCGCCGTTCTAAATCCGCCCGTCCGCCGTGGAAATCCAGCAACTCCTGATGGCGATAATCGAACATCAAGGAGTTGATGGTGAAATCCCGCCGGGCGGAGGCCGCTTGCGGGGCGATCTCGGGATCGAATTCGATGGCAAAACCGCGATGACCGGCGGCGACCTTGGAATCCCGGCGCGGGAGAGAGAAATCGTAAGTTTCACTCGGCGCAACGGTTAACTTAAAAACTCCGAAGGATTGCCCTACCCAGTCCACCCGCCCCCAGCGAGCTAAAATCCGGGCCAATGTCTGGTCATCGAGCCCATAGACTTCGATATCATAGTCTTTGACCGGGAGATTAAGCAGCGTGTCGCGCACCCCGCCGCCGACGAGGAAAGCGCGTTCCAACTCAGGCGTTTCCAATAGAATGCGGCGGAGCGCGGGGGGCGTTCTCCAGCGGGCCAGGCATTCCGGAAGTGGGTTCATGTCGTTACCGGCATAAAATTAGGGTGATTGCGCCGGCGATGGAAGCGCAGAATTGAACCCCGGGGTGAGAGGCTTAGAATTTTACGTCGGTTTCGGCGGGCGTCATCCCTCGTGGCAATTGACTTGGGGCATGTTGTAATGGTTTCCCTGGTGCGAGCGGCGTCAAAGGGGCGGCCGCCGCACAACGCAAGACTCATGATACATCCGACGGCTATTATCGATCCGCAAGCGGTGGTGGATGCCACCGTTGAAGTAGGACCGTATGCCATAATCGACGCACACGTGCGCGTCGGCCCTCATTGCCTGGTGGGCCCGCACGCGCATTTGACCGGGCACACGACGATTGGAACTGGCAACGTTTTTCACACGGGCTGCGTGATTGGCGATGCGCCGCAAGATTTGAAATACCACAACGAGCCCACCCGTTTGCGGATCGGGGATCATAACGTGTTTCGCGAGTTCGTGACCGTGCATCGCTCCAGCAAAATCGAAGGCGAAACGGTATTGGGCTCGCATTGTCTCCTGATGGTCAACAGCCATGTGGCGCACAATGGGCGGCTTGGGGACCATGTGATCTTGGCCAATGGGGCGTTGCTCGGGGGCTATGTTCAAGTGGAAGATCGGGCGTTTATTTCGGGCAATTGCCTGGTTCATCAATTTGTTCGGGTGGGCACGCTGGCGATGATGCAAGGGGGCTCGGCGATCAGTATGGATTTGCCGCCGTTTGCCATGGCGCGAGGGGACAACGCGATTTGCGGATTGAACACGGTCGGGCTGCGCCGGGCGGGCTTCACCCCGGAAGAACGGCAGGAGCTTAAGCGCCTCTATCACCAGCTATTTCGCGGCCGGGTGGCTTTGCGGGAGGCGGTGCGGGAGGCCTTGCCGCAATACGCTAGCGGCCCCTGCGCGCGCTTTTTGAAATTTGTCGTCGAATCGAAACGGGGCATTTGCCGGGATTACAGCCGTCGGATAAACGCCGCCGCCGCCTCGGCTTCGGAGGAAACTTGAGGTTGGAGCGCGATGGCTCCGGCCAGGCCTACGGCGGTAATTTTCGAGCAAGGCAGCTTTGAAAGCAGTTCATTTTTCACCTTCATGGCGACCCCTGACGGCCGCGATGATTCTGCAATACGCGGTCGGCGGCGCCATGATTCCCTTCATCACGGTGTTGCTGCGGGATCGCGGGTTGAACGTGTCGGAAATCAGCCAGATTCTCGCGGCTAATTCCGCCGCTTTAATCTTCGCCCCATTCTTGTGGGGAATGATCGCCGATCGATTCATTCCCTTGAACCGCCTGTTCGCCGTGATGAACACCTTGGCCGCCGTGGCGCTTGGCTTGTTTGCCGAGTTTCACGATTTTTGGGGATCGCTGCTTACTTTTACGGTGTTTTTTGGCTGTTTTCAGCCGGCGCCGACGTTAGTGAACGCGTTGTGCTTTCGGCATTTGGAAAATCCGGTGGAGGAATTCGCCCCGTTGCGCGCCTGGGGGTCTTTAGGGTGGATTTTGCCTTCCTTGCCGATTTTTCTCTATCTGGCCTGCTTCCCCGTAAATAATTTCGAATTCATTATTTATCTGGCCATTGGCCTCTGTTTGCTGATGGCCTTGGCTTCGTTCTGGTTACCCCATACTCCGCCGGGCAGCGCCCAGCGGACGGAAGGCACTCGCCGGCGATTAACTTACTTTCAGGCGTTGCGACTACTGACGCATAATCCGGGCTATTTGGTCGTGCTGGCTTCCTATTTCCTGGTGTCCGCGTCGTTTTGCATCCAGTCCTATTACTCGCCGCCCCGGCTCACCGATCTGGGCTTGTCGCGAGCTTGGATCGGCCCGGCGCAATCCGCGGGCGTGATCGTGGAGATCCTCTGCTTTTATTACCGCAAAGCCATTTTGCGGCGCACCGGATACGCGGGGTCCGTGCTGGCGGGGTCGTTCATGTTATTTCTCCGGCAGCTCTTGTTCGCCTCGGTCGATAGCTTACCCTGGTTGTGCGTCAGCTATGTTCTCGTGGGGATGACCGTGGTCTTTTACTACATCGGGGTCAGCATTCTCATTGATGCGTTGGCGGTGGAAGAAGTCAAAGCCACCGCGCAATCGCTCCTGCTCTTGTGCAGTTCCGGGTTAGGCCCGGCTTTCGCGAATTGGGCGGTCCATCGCATAGTGCATGGGATAAGTGGCGAGTTGAAGACGGTTTTCTGGTTCTCAACGTTGCTGGCGGGCGCGGCGATGATGGTGCTTTGGCTGGGCCGAAGAATGATCATGCCCAAAGAAAAAAACGGCGGCCAAAGTTTTGTCTGACCGCCAGTGAAAAATCTTTAATCGCCCGCCGATGGGACGGCAAAGCGGGTCGGTTATTCGCTAATCCGCTCCCAAAGGGTGATTTGAGGCGGCTCAGCCAACAGGTTGGGGCTTTTAGCGTTAAACGCTTTCAAATGCGAAGTGGTCAAATGCTTGTCCAGATGCTCCTTGGTCTCCCAATTCTCGAAGAACAGGAAACAAGATTTATGTTCCGGCGACTGATGCAAGTCGTAACTGATGCAACCTGCGTCCTTCCGGCTGGGCGCTATCATATCCAGAAGGACTTGCCGGAGCTCTTCCTCTTTTCCAGACATTGCCCGGAGCCGGGCAACCACAGTGATAGGTTTGGTTTTCATAAAATCGTAAAAACGAATGACGGTTACAGGTCGCGGATAAAATACGGGGTGAATTCCTCCATGGCATGCGGAGGCAAGCGCACCTTGAATCGGGCCCGCGGGCCATCGTAATTTTTTTCGACCACTTCGCCGCAGGAATGCAAGCGCGCGATCACGGCGGAGGCCTCATGCGGCAAGGCCAATTCGACGAAACGCCGCACCGGCCGCAACGCGAGCCCGATCTCCGATCGCAAGGCGGGAAAGCCATCACCGGATTTAGCGGATATGCCGACGGCGCGCGGGAACAACTGGCGGAAGCGCAGCAGCGTCGAATCATCGGTAAACCGGTCCATTTTGTTAAACACCATGAGGGTCGGTTTGTTGCCCGCGCCGATTTCCTCCAGGACCGCGTTGACCGCCAAAATTTGTTCTTCGGCTTGCGGATGGCTGGTGTCCACCACATGCAGCAACAAATCCGCTTGCACCACTTCTTCCAGGGTTGCTTTGAACGCCGCCACCAAGCGGTGGGGGAGTTTGCGGATGAACCCGACCGTGTCGGAAAGGAGCACGTTTTGATTGGTATCCAGCCGCAAGCGGCGAGTGGTTGGATCCAAGGTGGCGAACAGTTTATCCTCGGCCAGCACCTCCGCGCCGGTGAGCGCGTTGAACAAGGTGGATTTGCCGGCGTTGGTGTAGCCGACGATGGACGCCAGCGGCCACAGGTTGCGCTGGCGGCCCTGGCGCTGCGTGGCCCGTTGCTGACGCACCTCCCGCAATTCCTGGTTGAGTTTGTAGATGCGTTCCTGCACTCGGCGACGGTCGGTTTCCAGCTGAGTTTCCCCTTCGCCGCGCATGCCGATGCCGCCTTTTTGTCGCGACAAATGGCCCCAGAAACGCGTCAACCGAGGTAACAAATAGTCCAGCAATGCCAGTTCGATTTGCAGTTTACCTTCGCGAGTGCGGGCGCGCTGGGCGAAGATATCGAGGATTAACGCGGTCCGGTCGAGGACTTTGCAATTGAGAATTTGCTCCAGATTGCGCAATTGCGCGGGCGCCAATTCGTCGTCGAAAATCACCGTGTCGGCGTTCAATTGTTGGGTTTCGGACGCAAATTCCTCCGCTTTGCCTTTCCCGATGTAGGTGCTGGCATGCGGGGCTTCGAGTTTTTGAATGCCTTCACCCACCACGATGCCGCCCGCCGTCGTGGTTAATTGTGCCAATTCATTCAGCGAATCCCGCACTTCCCAGGTCTGGCGATTTTTTAGCTCGACCCCTACCAGGAAGACGCGTTCGGTCCGTTTGGTTGCTGTTTCTACGAGTGCTTTCAAAGTTTATAGCATTCGGTTGCTGGTTAAGTTGTACCGTTTGGAAGATGAAAAGGCAAGGCAGGGTGGATTAGGACCACTCGGGGTCAGTTTTTGGGGTTGGGGCAACGAAAGAGCGTGGGGCGGCTATCGAAGGGCTTGCTGACGCGTCCCAGGCCGTTATTGTCGGTCACAAGCCAGATATAATCGCGCTCCACGTATAATCCTTCCATGACACTGGTGGGATAAAACTTTCGATATGCCTTGCCCGGCGCTTCCTCTAAATCTCGGAAATTGTACTCCGCCAGCGGACGGTGCGTGGCGGGATCAATTTTTAACACGAGGCTGCTTTCCCGCAACAGTGCGTAGAGGGCGCCGTCAAACCAACAAAGATCGGAGTAATGCACGTCCCGTGCCGAATGCCCCGGCGGCTGGGCCACGAAATGATCGATGATTTTCAGTGAATCCAGATCGATCACGATGATGACGCCCAATTGCCGTTCATTGGCCACGTATAACCGGTTCCCTCCCACTGTGATGCCTTCAAACGAGGCGTTGGGATCGGCGGAAAAATAGCGGGCAACGGGTGACCAATCGATAGCAAGCCGGTCAACGCGGTTTTTGAGGGGATCCCACCGTAGAATCCAGCGATCCGACTCTTCGCAAACATAGATGCGGCCCTGTTCGTCTTGGGCTATGCCTTCGGAATCGTAACGCCCGTGTTTCTGGGCGGTTAACGGCGCCAATTGTTTGGTGGTGAAACCATTGGTGAGCTGGATCAAGGCGGCTTCCGTATCGTTCGTTGTGAAGACAATCCGATAGAGTTCGGGGCCGCGATCATTGACCGTGAGCCATTCGCCCTGGGATGTGCGCAGCAAGCCCGAGGCGTCGAAACGCTCCCCATGGGGAGGATTGAGAAGTAGCGCGCGATCCGCCTTTAATATGTAACGATGATAGGCGGCGGTTTTAGGTTCAACCGCGTGGCTTTCATACGCGCCAACCGCCAAGAGCGCAAACCCCATGCTCACAAAACCGCGTATGATGGGCCCAAATATCATCCAGGAATCTGCCGGAACCGGGTTTGGCCTGGGATTGCCGCGCGATCAGGCCGAAAAAATGCTCGTTTGCGCGGGCGAAATAACCCCGGAGGGCTATTTCGGCTCGCGCAAAACCCAAGGAGCTTACTTACCTAACAAATGTTCGATGACCATTTGGTCAAGCGCTTGATAGTTACGATCGGCGATGAGCGTTTGCGCCTTGGCGTTATCGAAAGAGCGGACTTTTTCGACCAAACGCAGGAACGTATCGCGGCTGTTGGATAGGTGGTCGACGCAATGTTCTTCTTTCGTGGAACGGAAGGAATGGACATCGAATGCCACGCATTCTCCTTTGCTGCCGTAATTGTTGCGCTCGAGCACTCTGACTTGATTGAACGCGCTACGCAAATTATTGCTTCCAAAAGGTTTATCCTGGTCGAACTTGAGGCCGTTCTGGTCGTTCAAGTGTACGGACCACAGTTTGCCGTAAGATATGGCGAATTCCATTTCATCCGCCGGATCGAGTCCCGCCAAAATCGCGTGCGCGGATTCCACCAAACCGCCAACGCGTTTGGGATCACTGGTTTTAAAAGCGATCGCCATGGCGTGTCCCATCGTGGGAATATACGCGTGATCCATGGGTTCGTTGGGTTTGGGTTCGATCGCCACGCGGATTTTTTTGTCGTAAGCGAGCATCTTATCGATGGCTTCGGCTAAATAATCGGTGCTCGTACGACAATTCTTGGATTCACGAATATACGTGCCTTCGCGGGCCAGCCAGAGAACGATCAGGCTGCAGTCGAGTATTTTAGCGATATCGATGCATTTTTTTGAGCGTTCAATGGCGTATTTGCGGGCTTTAGGATCGTTACTGGTATAACCGCCATCGATAGTCATCGGGCTGAACCACAGCCGAGGAGCCACGATTTCGGCAAGGATGCCGGCGTCATCCAGTTTACGCTTCAATTCCTTGGCGCCTTTTCGGATCTGTTCGGGGGATTTACTGTCCAAATCGGGGATTGCGTCGTCATCGTGGAACATCATGGCGTCGAAACCGATTTCCTTGAGCTTGCCGAGTTTCCAATCGAAAGCTTGAGGCGGGCGGGTAGCGGGACCGTAAGGATCGTACCCTTCGCTAATATTCCAAGGGCCAAAAGAGAATTTGTATTGATTGTTTTTAATCATAGGAATGTCGAACGATAGCAGGCGTTAACGCGGAACGATAGCAAAAAAGCGCGGAGATTTGACGGGGCCTGAATATTTTTTGTTTTCCTTTTTGTGGCGGCTGCTTAGTATGGTGTGCGATTGCTCTAAAGAGCCGTTGAACTAGACATAAGAAATTGAATTATTATGCCATTGACCCATACCAGAGATTTGTTCGCCAAGGCGCTAAAAGGCAAATATGCGCTCGGGGCGTTTAATGTCAATAACATGGAACTGATCCAGGCCATTGTAGAGGCCTGCGAGGAGGAAAAGGCACCTCTGATTCTTCAGATTTCCAAAGGCGCCCGGCAATATGCCAACCCGGTGTATTTGAAGAAGCTCATCGAAGCGGCCGTCAGTCTCTCGAACATTCCGATCGCGGTTCATTTGGATCACGGCGACACGTTCGAACTGTGTAAAGAATGCATTGATGAGGGTTTCACTAGCGTCATGATCGATGGCAGCCATCTGCCCATGGATAAAAATATCGAAGTGACCAAGAAAGTGGTTGAATACGCGCACAAGCATAACTGCGTGGTCGAGGGCGAACTCGGCAAATTAGTGGGCGCTCAGCACGATGATGGCGAGGAAACGGGCGGCTATTCCAAAGGTGGTGTTTACACGAATCCCGATGAAGCGGTTGCGTTCGTGAAAGCCTCCGGCGCGGATTCGCTCGCGATCGCGATCGGCAATTCCCATGGCGCGTACAAATTCAAGGGCACCCAGCACCTGGATCTGGAGCGTTTGAAAGCCATCAAAAAGGCGCTTATGGATGCCAATCTGGGCGACTATCCGTTGGTCCTGCACGGAGCTTCCAGCGTGCCCAAGGAACTGGTTGATGAAGTTAATAAGTACGGTGGCAAGATGCCGGATGCCCAGGGTGTGCCTGAATCGGACATCGAAGTGGCTCGCCGCACCGGTTGCACCAAGGTCAACATCGACACCGACCTGCGCATTGCCCTCACCGCCGGCATTCGCAAGGTGTTCACCGAAAATCCGAAAGAATTCGATCCGCGCAAATATTTGGGCCCGGCCCGCGCGAACGTCAAAACCCTGGTCCGCCACAAAGTCAAAAACGTGCTTTGCTGCGCCGGCCACGCTTTCGATTAAGCGAAACCCAACTTAATTAAGTACCACCAAGGCGAGACTGCAAGTCTCGCCTTTTTTCGTGTGTGCGCCCGGCAGGGCGCACTGACCTCTGGCTTTGCGATAAAGCTAGCGGTGCCGCAAGGCACTGGCGATGAAGTCGGAGAAGTCAGCAGAGGTCATAGTTGTGGAAGCAATTCCATGAAGGAGCGAACCGATTGAAAGCTGCGAGTTGAAGTTTCTCGAACGGCCCGGGCAGAAGCCTCAAAGCGAGGGCCTCGGTTGAAGGCAATCAACGGAACCGCCGGATACGGAAC
>DBTJ01000044.1:0-405 GCA_002306985.1 Verrucomicrobia bacterium UBA1319 | reverse complement strand
GGTGGTGTGGGAGGACGGCGGGGGCGCCCCCCGCCTCCTACCCGATCCCGATATACTCCGCCGTTTTTTAACCCTGTTGGTGAGATCTCAAAATGCGTAAAGCATTGCCAACGGGCCTTCCGGGTTTCGCTTTCCATACCCGTTGATTCACCGCATTCAGAAAACACTTAAGGAAAAACCTGAATCATCCGATATAAAACTAGCTAGAAGCAATTTTGCATAAAGGAGGCATTTGCTGGTCATTAGAGCACTTAACATCGGAATGAACTATGGTTTTCTCTACCCACTTAATACGACGGCTACCCCGGATCCTGAGCCAGATCATCGGCGCTATACTCTTAACGATTCTGACACTCGATGTCGCGGCCAACGGCAACACTACCAACTTAATCACGGTCGGGTTTC
>DBTJ01000033.1:41883-47392 GCA_002306985.1 Verrucomicrobia bacterium UBA1319 | reverse complement strand
CAGGACTAAGGGCGCGCCGATGGCCCCTAACAAAACGCACAGCCAAAACGGGGCCGGAGAATCGTTTTTCGGTCGTGTGCCCAGGCGTTCCCAGACCAAATAACAGCTGAGCATGAGCACCAGCCAGCCGTACTGGTATTCGACCATAACCCGCCACTGGACTTGCAGATCCAGAATCCACCAGGCCAAAACAGCTAGTCCTGGCAGGTGCCAATACCAAGCCGGCGCCCATTCAAACCTCGTTTTTTGCGCATCGATCATTCTACTAGGGACTATTCTTGGGCATTCCCCGTTCAAGCGCAACTGCTTCTTGAATGAAGATGAAACGGGCATTGCTGGATGCGGGGGCTTCGCCATTGGGAGGCGACCTAGCGTCAGACAACATTATCGTTGCCGAGATTGCTCCTTCGCATAGGCTTGGCGCATGTTGCGACCAGCGGATTTATTCGACCTAAGCCAGACGGAGCATGCCGCCCTATTCGAGGGCTGCGAGTTCGCTTGGGAGGCGCTTAAAAAGATCCAGGGCTACCTTGAAACCCACCTACGTCCCGAACGTCAGCATCCTGAATGGGGCCGGGTTTATCTCGGGGAGAAGGTCTTAATCGGCGAAGGGACGGTCATTGAGGATGGCGTCATGATCAAAGGTCCCGCCATCATCGGACGCAATTGCGAAATCCGGCACAACGCGTACATCCGCGACCAAGTTATTATTGGAAATGGATGCGTGATTGGCAACGCGTGTGAATTCAAGAACGCGATGTTGTTCAATCGCTGTCAGGTGCCGCATTTCAGCTACGTGGGCGATTCCATTCTAGGCTTCAAAGCCCATTTGGGCGCGGGCGCGAAAATCTCGAATGTGAAGCTCGTGCCGGGCAATGTGGAGGTGGAGTATCAGGGGAAACGATACGACACCGGCTTAAGAAAATTTGGGGCGCTATTGGGTGATAATACGGATATTGGGTGTAACTCCGTGTTGAATCCGGGCAGCATCATTGGCCGGGGTTCCGTGGTGTATAGCAATACGGCCTGGCGAGGGGTGTTGCCCGCGCGGCATGTCGCCAAACTCCGGCAAACCATCGAAACGGTCGCTCGTCGAAATGATTAGCGAGGCTGAGAGTCCTTCCGCTGGCGCCACGGCCAATCTCATCGATCAAGTCGATGGCATTTTTTCGTCGGGCGGTCTGCTTTCGCGCGCCAGCAATTTTGAGTATCGCCCCCAACAGCAGCGCATGGCGGTGGCGGTGACGCAAGCCTTGCTGGCCAAGGATCATCTCATGGTCGAGGCGGGCACCGGCGTGGGCAAAAGTTTGGCCTATTTGGTGCCAGCCATTCTTTACGCGGTGCAAGCGGGCAAGAAGGCCGTGGTCAGCACGCACACGATCAATTTGCAGGAACAATTGATCGGCAAGGATTTGCCCATGTTGCAAGCCTTGCTGCCGGTGCCCTTCAAATACGCCATGCTCAAGGGGCGCCAGAATTATCTATGCTCGCGCCGTTTGCATCGCGCCATGCAACATGCGGATAGCTTGTTTACTTCGCCCGAGGCGGAGGAATTGCGCCGGATCATGGAATGGTCCAGGCGGACCGAAGATGGCAGCTTATCGGACTTCGAGATCGAGCCGGATCCCAAAGTGTGGCAGCAGGTTTGTTCGGAACGCGGGCTTTGCTCCCCCAAGCTCTGCGGTCCGCAATCCGATTTTGCCAGGGATCACGGCCCTTGCTTCTTTCAGCGCGCCCGGGGGCGCATCTTGGCGGCGGACGTGCTAGTGTTGAATCACACCCTGTTTTTTACTCTATTAGGCGGGCTGGATGAAGAGATGAAAGGGGGGATTCTTTTCAAGAATGACTTCGTGATTTTTGACGAGGCCCATACGGTGGAAAACGTGGCCTCGCGACACATTGGCTTGGGCGTGTCCAGCAGCCAGGTGCGTTATGCCTTGCAACGGCTGTGGAACCCCAAAACGGAGAAAGGCCTTTTTTCCACCCTGCGCCAGGGTAAAGCCGTGCCTTTGGTTGACGAAGTGCTCAAGAAGAGTCAGGAGTTTTTCCAAAATGTGGAGCAGGCTTGCGATACGCTGTATGAGCAGGGCGACGGCCGTACCGCCCAATATGCCTCCGGGGAAAACTCGAGTGGCGGCCGCCGCGCGTGGACCGAATTGCGCATTCGGCGCCCGGAGCTAACCTCCGATATTCTTACGCTCCCCATCCAGCGTTTGCGCGAGGATGTCCATCAGCTGATCAAATCCACCGAAGATAAAGACACGGGGGAAGAGCTGTTGGAGTGCAATCGGCGCTTGGGGGAATTGCGCGAGGATTTGGCGACCTTTCTTTCTCAATCGCAGGAAGACCATGTTTTTTGGGTGGAGCGCTCCGGTAAGGGGCAAAATATTGTCAGTTTGCATTCAGCCCCCGCGGAAGTGGCCACTTTTTTGCGCGACACGCTTTTTCGCGCGGACACATCGGTGATTATGACCAGCGCCACCCTGGCTATGATGGACCCCGCATCCGAGGGCGCCGCCAAGCTGGTCGAGCAAGCCGCCACCCGGAGAAAGCTCGCGACCTCCCGGCCGGTGGAGCTAGCCAAGCCCCTGGCCTATATCGCGCGCCGCGTCGGGGCGGAGCAAGCGGTCCAATTGCAGGTGGGTTCGCCATTCGATTACGAAACGCAGATGAAGATCTACGTGGCCGCCAAAATGCCCGATCCGCGAGCTTCCGAATACGCCAAGGCTTTGATCAAAAGCATCGAGCATTACATCGAATTGACCCACGGCAAGGCGTTTGTGCTGTTTACCAATGCGCGGTTGATGCGCGATATCAGCGAACGGATGGGGCCGTTTTTTCAAAAACTGGGCCTGAATTATTTTGTGCAAGGCACGGGTATTCCTCGGGGGGCGATGCTCGAGAAGTTCAAGGAAGATATCAATTCCGTGCTGTTTGGCACCGACAGCTTTTGGCAGGGCGTGGATGTGCCCGGAGAGGCGCTCTCCAATGTGATTATCACGCGGCTCCCCTTTGCGGTGCCGGACCATCCCTTGATCGAGGCCCGCATTGAACACATCGAAACTACCGGCGGCAATGCGTTCATGGACTATTCGTTGCCGGAGGCGATTCTCAAATTCCGCCAGGGAGTGGGCCGCCTCATCCGCTCGAAATCGGATCATGGCATTGTGGCGATTTTGGATAATCGGGTGCTGGCCAAACGCTATGGGCAATCATTCCTCAGCGCGTTACCCAAATGCCCGGTGGCGATTGAATAAAGCTTCAAGCCGGCGGCGCGGGTGGTTGGCGCGGGGGGATTTCGGCCAATTTTACCAGCTTCAATTCTTTCGCCACTTCATCCAAAAAGACGGCCACAATCCGTTGCAGGTGGCTGCTTTGAATTCTCAGCCAGCCAGCGACAACGAACAAAGATATCAGGATTAACCAATGCCACCGCGGCGTCGCCCCCCAGAATCCGATCCCGAGCAGTTCGACCGCCAAGGCGGAACAAAAAAGCGTGCGGGCGAGAAAAGTCCACGCCGTGCGCAGGCGGCAGCGGATTAGATATTTACCCCCCACGTAGGCTTCCGCCACGGTGATCAGTTGCACTCGGCTCCAGCGGTCGCCCGCGATTTCGATATCATAGCCCCGCCAGCCCGGGTCCACCCGATGCGGCCACTGCTGTTTTTCAAGCCGCTGAAGGATTTTGGATAGCAAACCGAAACGATCGACATCTTGCTCGGCCCAATACTGCACTTCGTCGTAAACCACATCCTTGCGGCGCGCGCTCAAGGATTCGAGGTTTTCGTAGGCGAATAAGGGTTTGGAATTCAGGTTCAGTCGACCTTGATACCGCGCCCAGCCCCGCACGATGGGTTGCAGGTAGAAGAGCAGAGCCACCAGTGGGCGCGACCAAAGGCGGGTTTTCTTGGCCGGCAAGCTGGCTTGAAATCCCGCGGTGACGCTTAGGATGAGCGGCATGGCTAAACAGATGACCGCCAAGGATAATAAAAACGAAAAGGCCGCCGATAAGACGAAGAGGGGCAATACCACCAAGGCTTGGTACTCCAAACTGGTGAAAAACATCAGGCTGGTTTCCGGCTGGGCGGCGTAAAGCGATTGAAAAAAGCCGCTGCCAAACAACCCGTGATAAATGCGCGGCTGCTGAAACACGACCCCGAACCGGGATGCGGAATAAATGCGGCCATTCCAGATGCCGCCGCCAATGGCGCTGAAGCGCTCCGGATGTTTGCGGATAAGCAGCGCTTCCGCGTCGCCATAGCCCGATTGTTGCCGCAGGTAATCCCGCATGGTCGAGCGCCGGTAATGCCAGACAAAGCCCGACGGGCTGAAACCCACCCGATAACCACTCTGTTGCACCCGCCAGCAAATATCCACGTCATCGCCCGCCCGGCGGAAAACGGGGTCGAAACCGCCGATTTCGTCCAAAACCCACTTGTAAAACGCCATGTTGCAGCCCGGCACGTGCTCGGCCAGCCGGTCCGTTAGCAGCACATGGGCTGGGCCGCCGGGGGATGCCATCACGGCGGCCGCAATGCAGGAATCGTCCGGAGGCAGGAGATTGGGCCCGCCGATGCCCGCGAATTCGCCTCGGAGCAGGTCGCCCACCAGATAATACAGCCAATCCTCATCGGCGCGGCAATCCGAGTCCGTGAAGGCGATGATTTCTCCTTTGGCTTCGGAAATACCGGTGTTCCGTGCCACCGACAAGCCCAGATTGGCGGGATGTTTTACGTACCGGACCTGCGGGTAGTGGGCGGCGATCGTGGCCGTGTCATCCGTGGAACCGTCATCGACGAGAATGACTTCATACGCCGGATAATTCAACCGCCCCAAGGATTCCAGGCAGATCTTTAAGGTTCGCGCGCCGTTGAAGGAGGCGACGACGACGCTCACCAAGGGATGCCGGCTCAACCGATGATAGGGAGCGGTCGCAAAGGCTTGTTTCACGGCGTGGTAAGACGGCTTGGCCAGGCGCTCCCGCGTGGTTAGTCCAAATTGCCAGTCCACCACCTCGCGCCCATCCTTATACCATTCGTCGGTATAGCTGTAGAGCACGACCCCCGCCACCCCGCCCCGACAGGCCAGCTCGATTTGCCAGTTGAGAATTTCGCATTTCCGGGGTTCGCCCTCGCGTAGCGAATCGATGCCGAATTCGCCTAGCAGCAATGGTTTTCCTTCGGCCAACGTCTGGATTCGGGAAAGATAGTTTTCAAAGGGCCGGGGGCGATGCAGATACAGGTTGAAACACCAAAAATCGATTTCCTTGGGGCGCAAGTACTCCGTGGGCGGATAATTGCCGAAAGTGCACAGGCATTCCGGATCTTGCGATTTTACGATGCCCGCCAATTCGTCGATGAACTCGGAAACCGCCGTGGCCCCACTCCAGCGAGCGATATCCGAGGGGATCTCATTGACTACGCTGATGGCGAACACCGCCGGGTGGCGGGCGCATTGGCGGGCGGCGGCAAACACGGCTTGGCGGGCTTCTTCGCGCCCCGCCTCGCTA
>DBTJ01000033.1:0-41634 GCA_002306985.1 Verrucomicrobia bacterium UBA1319 | reverse complement strand
CGCGCCCCGCCTCGCTATCCAGGAAACAGGCTTGCTTGGTCCACGGCACATCGACCAGTACTTTCAATCCGTGGTTTTGCGCCAAATCCATAAGCCATGACGGGGGCGCATGATACACGCGAATCAGATTCGCGCCCAATTCGTGGATGCTTTGAAAATCGAGGATGGTTTGCTCGGGTGATGAAAAGGGCTCTCCCTGGCTATTAGGGATGAACGGCCCATACGTGACCCCTTTGGGAAAAAACTTGCGCCCGCCTAGACGGAAGAATTTTCCGTCTGCGCTAACGCGATCTTGCTTACTGGAGGGCTCATGCATGCCGCCGAAGGTTAATCCGTGTTTTACGTAACTAGTTTTGGACGGCGGCTGGGGGGCTTTTAGTCATGGGAATTTTTGGACTTCGATTTTTCTTTCTTCGTAAGCGCCTAGATCGACGAGCGATGCGTTTTCGTAAAGATCCAGGTTTTCCGTGATGACGGGCATGTCGGCCGCCTCACGCTGTTTTTTGATTTCCTTGATGGATAAGATATCCAAAGCCACCGGGTCTTTACTTAGGCGAAGTTGATTCAAGGGCACGGAATAATGCAGTTGGGTCGAAACTTCGCCTTGGTATTGGCAAATCAAGGCGTCGACGATGTTTAACACCACCTTGTCGCCGACCGCTTCCATGGCGTAGATCTCAGGCACGACGGTGGCCAGACGGCGTGATTCCGCCTCGAATCGCTGGGTGTTATCCACGCTGCCAATCGCCAAACTGAACAGATTTCCCGTTACGCCCGCCTCGTTGTGGATGAGTAAGGGGGCAAGATTGACGATCTTGGTCAGCCGCTGGGTGATAAGTCGGGTGACGAAAGATTTACGGCCGACGCCGGGCTTGTCTTTGTTCGCCAACTCGGAGTCGCCATAAATCAAGGTTCCCAGGATGGGCGAATCGTAAAACACCTTGTCGTCATATCCATCATCTTCAGCACCAGCCGTTTCGACGCCCAGTTGATCCGCCAAAGTGATGAAACCGGCCTTGCGTAAATCACTTAACCGTCTATCCCACAGGATGATGTGCTTTCGTGGCACTCCCGCTTCCAATAGCGATTGCACCACGGCTTCGGCGGTGGCTCTGCGGGTGCCGGTCATTGCGCCTGGGGCGGTATAGACTTTGATGCCGACCACATCCTGGTTGGAAATCATGCCCGACCAAGCTTCTTTTATGGAACCGGTATGGGTAAGCGCCTGTAATCCTTGCCTGAACATGGCGCATACGGCCTGGGTTTGGGGTTCAAAAGCCGAGGTGGCCGCCGGGTTGTGAACGATAACGACTCGGGAGGTCCGGTTTTTTTCTTGGACCAGGGGCAGTTGATCGCCAAAGGGCGGCTGGCCCAATAACGGCCAGAGGCAAGTGAGCCAAAGGGCTGAGACGCAGAGGAAATGGAAGCGGGCCTTCATATTAAGGTTGAAAAGGTTGCACCGCTATAGGTTCGCGCCGGAGATGGCGCTCGTAAGAAAAAGAGCTGGGTAGGTTGGCGGATTGGCCGACTTGCGGGTGGCGGTTGAGCAGGCGAAGACCCGCCGGGGCCTGTATAAATTCAGGTCCTTCCCATGCTACGCTCCTAGAAACTAATGCGCTTGGCGCGTGTTTAGCCACGCCCCACAGCTTATAAACCCCTAGTTTAAAGACAATCCCCTTTATGACTTGGCTGGAGCCGCCGGAATGCCCGAGGAGTAAGGCCCGTGAGCCGCTTGAAGACGGTCGCAAAATACTGGCTGGATTGAAAACCGCAGGCCAGGGCAATCTCCGTCACACTTGTTGGCGAGGCTTGGGTTAAACGTTGCTTGGCGGCATCGATCCGGCAGTGCGTCAGATACTCCGCCGGGGTTAGGTTCACGGTTTGGCGGCAATAAGCGGCAAAGCGGCTGCGGCCAAGTCCGCACTGGCGGGCCATTTCCTCCAGAGTCCACGGTTGCTCGATATGGCGGGGCAGGGCCGAGAGGAACAATTCCACACTCCGCTTGGTGGATGCCAAGCGGGGATCGAGCGACACCGATTTGCTGCGCAGCAAATCTAGCAGCGCGACAATGAGTTCGTTGATATGCAAAACGAGCCGCGTTTGGGCCGTCTTCGGGGATGAAGCATCCAGCAGGGGCGCGATTTTCTCAAAGCAAGTACCGATTTCCGCGTTGGCCCGCCAAATGGCCTGCTCGTTATGGCTGAGCAGAGTGGTCAGCCGTTTGCGGTCGGTCGGGGCGAGCACCAGCCATTTGGGCCAGCGCCAATCTTGGTCCGGTCGCCGAACGCCCACATCAAGGATGATCCAGCAAAGACGGCACGCGCTCACTTGCGGGTTGCCGATCTGATGCGCCTGCCAAGGGCGGGTGATCACTAAATCGCCGCTTTCCAACTTATGATTCCGGCTACCCACCGCGAAATCGGTTTTCCCGCGCGCCAGATAGGTGATTTCAATGCCTTCGTTCCGGTGCATCGCCAAACCCCAGGTTTGCGGCATGGCCGCATCCCAATACCCGATGGTGGAAAGCTCCGGCAGCATGCTCGCGGGCATGGGCTGGCCGGGGTATCCCCGGCGCGCGAAAGCCGTGAGTTTGACTTCGCCCCGCGCGACGGCCGCGCGCAACGCCTCGCAACGATCCGAATGGTACCTGGCCTGCGAGCTCAGGAAAATGGCGGATTCAGAATGTTCAATATTTACCAATGTTGGATGTTGGAAGATTTGGCGAGTTCGCTCTGTTAATGTCAAGCCAACACAACGGAATATGCCTAATTTGCCATCATCGTCCCGGGCTATCATGGCCCGCTGGTTGCGGGCTTGCCGCGCGGTCGCGGTCGTGGGAGCCGGCCTGCTTTGCGCGTTCTATTCCCCGGTTGGTCGGGGCGCTGAGATAGCGTTTACGCCGGTGACACAAACGAATGCCTGGCAAGTGAGCTGGAATAACCACCCCGTCCTGGCGTACGCGTTTGCGCCCACGCAGTTCAAACCTTACGTGAAGGAGTTTTACACCCTCAAAGGGGTGAATATCCTGCGCGATTCCCCGCCGGACCATTTTCATCATCATGGCCTCATGTACGCCATCCGGGTCAACGGGATCAATTTCTGGGAAGAAACCCCGGGGAATGGGGTGCAGCGGGTGGTGCAAACCTGGCCGCCCGTGGCCGGCAAAAGCCCGGCTGGTCTGCCGGAAGCGAAGTTAGCGCAAACGATCCACTGGGTCGCCCCGAAAGATGCCTTTTTGCCGGAAACCACTCAGGCCGCCTTGTTGATCGAACAACGCGTGCTGACCGTGGTGATAGATGAAGCCCGGCATGAGGTCGCCTTGCATTGGCAATCCCAGTTCACGGTGGGAACCAATCAAGTGGAGTTAAGCGGCGCGAATTATTTCGGTTTGGGCATGCGATTTCGCGCGGAATACGACGCGTTGGCGGAGCATTTGAACGCGGGTGGCAAACCCGATTTATCGAATGGTAAACAAGATGTGTCTCAGCACGCCTGGGGATCGGTGGCCTTTGCGGCGCCCGCCCGCCTGGCGAGCGTCGTTTTATATGGGCATCCGAAAAATGCCCGGGGCGAGGCCTCGTATTTCACCATGGAAAAACCGTTCGCTTATCTGGCGGCCACTCAGGGATTGGAAAAAGAAGCGCTGACGTATGCGGCGGGCGAGAAGTTTGCGTTGAATTATTTGGTGGCGGTTTATCCGGAAATTAAAACCGCGGAAGCGCTCTCCGAGCGCGGCAAACAGTGGCTTGCCACCCCCTGACGGTCAAAGTTTTACGGTGTTTTTAGCATAAGGAAACAGCTATGGGAAAAATCTCGATTGGCGTGAACATGGAGTTTGTCCGGCATGCGGACAAATCCTTCGAATGGGGCGTGGCTAAAGCCGCCGAACTGGGTTACGACTATGTGGAACCGATGGTCCATTGGGGGCGCGAACTGCTGAGCGAGGCCGGCTATTTCCATAGCGTTTCCATGCTCGATGATCCCTTGCGGATTAGAAGCGCCTGCGCCCGGCACAAAATCAAGCTCTCCGGCCTGTCGGCGCACACGCCACTGTGCAAACCCGAAATCAGCGTGGAATACCTCAAGCAGGCGATTCGGTTCGCCGCGGAATGCGGCGCGCCCGTGGTGAATACGGACGAAGGCCCCAAGCCGAAGTGGACCACCGAGGAGGAAGACCACGTTTTAATGCGGTACACGCTCAAAGAGGCGGCCTTGCTGGCCGAGTCGCGGGGTATTCTCATCGGCATCGAGCCCCACCAGCAGTACAGCCGTGATCCGGAAGGGTTGGATCGGATCTATCATTTGGTCAAAAGTCCCGCCATCGGCATCAATTTCGATACTGGCAACAGTTACCTTTGCGGTCACAATCCTTACGCGTGGTTGAAACGGGTGGTTAAACGCCTCGTCCATCTCCACGCGAAGGATATTTCCATCCAGCAATCCTCATCGGAGCGCGGCAAGGTTACGGGCACGCCGGTGGGTTGCGCTTGCGGCGAAGGGGTGATCGATTGGGCGAAAATCGCCAAAATCGCGCGGCAGTGTAAACGGGACATTGTGTTCTCCGTGGAATGCGGCACGATTGAACAAGCCGAAAAATCCATCGCGCACCTGCGGAAAGTGCTGGCCCATTGATTTGCGCGGTCCATCCATTAACATTGATTCGCAAACTCCATATGAACACCTCCAATCTAACAACTCGACGTACTTTTTTGGCGACTTCAGGCAAAGCTCTGGCTGGCGCGGCTCTGGTAACCGCCCTGCCTCGCCCCGGCTACACCGCGGAAAACAACACCATCAAGGTGGTGTTGATCGGTTGCGGCGGACGGGGTACGGGGGCGGCGGGCCAGGCGTTATCCACCCAAGGGCCCACCAAATTGTGGGCGGTGGCGGATGTCTTCGAAAGCCACGTAAAAAGCAGCTTAAACCAGTTGCAGTCTCGGTTTGCGGATAAAATGGCAGTGCCACCCGAGCGCCAATTTGTGGGGTTCGACGGCTACCGCAAAGCGATCGATTCACTCGACCAAGGGGATGTCGTCATTCTGGCCACGCCTCCAGGATTTAGGCCGCTGCATATGGAGTATGCCGTAGCCAAGGGGTGTAATATCTTCATGGAAAAATCTTTTGCCGTGGACGCTCCGGGCATTCGCCGCGTGTTGAAAGCCGGCGAAGCAGGGACGCGCAAGAATCTGAAGATCGCGGGTGGGTTGATGAGTCGCCATTACCGGCCGCTGGAAGAAGCCATCGCCCAAATACATCAAGGTTTGATCGGGGATGTGATTACCGCCTGGGCGTATCGCATGCATGGCCCGGTCGGCTACAGCGCCAAGCAGGCGGGCATGACGGAAATGGGTTTTCAGATCGCCAATTACAGTTGCTTTACCTGGTTGAACGGCAGTTTTCTCGTCGATTGGCTCATTCACAATATCGATGTTTGTTGCTGGGCCAAAAACAGCTGGCCGGTTTCGGTTCAAGGCATGGGCGGCCGCCAAACCCGAAAGGAGCCGGATCAATTGTTCGATCATTACGGCGCCGAGTACACGTTTGCCGATGGCACTCGGCTCATGGCCCAGGGGCGGCACATAGCCAACTCCTTTGAATTCTTTGGCGATGTGATCCAAGGCGCGAAGGGCTCCGCCGTTTTGGGTGAAGGAATTCCGAACCCGCAACTTTTTAAGGGGCACAATCGCACACCCGAAAATCTTATTTGGAGTTACAAGGGCCCGAAATGCGACGCCTATCAGTACGAGCACGATTTGCTCTTCGATGCCATTCGCAACAACAAGCCCTACAATGAAACCGAGCGCTGCGCCAAAACCTGTCTAACGGCGATCATGGGCCGCATGGCCTGTGAATCGGGCAAGCAAATCACTTGGGACGAGGCGATGAATTCGGAACGGGTGCTGGCGCCCGATTTGGAGCAGTTCACCATGGATTCCCAGCCGCCTGTGGCTCCCTCTAAAGAAGGAGCTTATCCCGTGGCAATGCCGGGCGAAACCCAAGGGTTTTGACCCGAATCGGGGCGCGCCTGCCGAGGTTTGCGCGGCAGGCGCCAGTGGTCGGATTATTCCGGCACGACTTCCAGAACCGTTTCCGCGTGCGTATCTTTGACGGTCGACTTTATCCCTAGCAGTTGTATCCAACGAAGAATCGCCCCCACAAAGACGAGCACCATCAACGCCATGACGACAATGGCCATGCTGGCTAATAGATATTTTTTATTGGGCAAGTAATTGTTAAAAATATTCTGGTAGCCCGCGATGATGGTAATTCCCGCCATCGCAATTCCGGGCACGGCGGTAATCCACGCGTAGCGCGCCTTGTTCATGCGAATAATCATGGTGGTGCCGATGATTAATCCGCTCGACGCCAACAGTTGATTACTCATGCCGAAGAGGGGCCAGATGGTGCCAATATCGCCGGTGTACACTAAATATCCCCAGCAAACGGTGAAAATCAGGCTCGTGATTAAGATGCCGGGCATCCAGTGCTTTTCGTTAAATCGGGGCATGACTTTGCCTAGCATTTCCTGCAAGAAAAAGCGGCCCACCCGCGTGCCGGTATCCACGGCCGTCAAGATGAACACCGCCTCGAACATGATCGCAAAGTGATACCAGTAAGCCAGTAAGTGCTGCATGAAAGGGACTTTGGAAAAGATATACGCCATGCCTAAGGCCAGGGAGACCGCGCCGCCCGGGCGGCCTTGGACGTTTTCCCCCACTGCTTTGGCCAGGTCGGGCAGATTGACCGGCGTCATGCCCAGTTTCGCGTAGGCTTCCGGCGACGAATTGATGGCGAAATAATCCGCTGGCACCAGCACGCAGGCGGCGATTAAAGCCATGATGGCCACGAAACCTTCCACCAGCATGGCGCCAAACCCGACAAACAGGATTTGCCGCTCGTTTTCGATCATCTTCGGCGTTGTGCCCGTGCCGATAATCGCGTGAAAGCCGGATAAGGCTCCGCAGGCGATCGTGATGAAAACAAAGGGAAAAACCGCACCGGAAAAGACCGGGCCGCCGCCGTGGATAAATTCGGTGAGCGCCGGCATTTGGAAGTTCGGCCGCACGAAAAAGATGCCCGCCGCTAGCATCCCGATGGTTCCCAGTTTGAGGTAAGTGGACAAATAATCGCGCGGGCATAGTAGCAGCCAAACCGGGAGCACCGAGGCCGCAAAACCATAGATCGGGATCAATATCGAAAGCTCCTTTTTCGAAAGGGTCAGCCACCGGATACACATGGGACTTTCCGCGACATAAGGCCCCGCCAAAATGGCGAGGAAGAGCAAAATGACCCCGATGGCGCTGGCTCCGGCGACATCGCCTTTGCGCCAAACATGCAGGTACACCCCCATCAATAGCGCAATGGGGATTGTGGCCACCACGGTGAAGGTTCCCCAGACGCTGGAAAATAGGGCGTTAACCACCGCCAAGGAGAGCCCGGCCAGGGTTAGGATTAGAATGAATAGAATCGCGAACGCGGCGATTGTACCGGTGGTCTTGCCGATTTCCACTTCGGCGATTTTTGCCAGGCTATGACCCTTGTGGCGCACCGAGGCAAAGAGCACAACCATGTCGTGAACCGCGCCAGCGAGTACCGCGCCGATCAAAATCCAAAGCATGCCTGGCAGATATCCAAACTGTGCGGCCAGCACGGGGCCGAGCAAAGGTCCGGCCGCCGCGATGGCGGCGAAATGATGGCCAAAGAGGACAAATTGGTTGGTGGCGACGTAATCATGGCCGTCGGCCATCGCGTAGGCGGGCGTCTGACGCTCCATATTTAAACCCAAGACCTTATTGGCGATAAACAAACCGTAAAAGCGATAGCCGAGTGCAAAAACGCACAAAGCCACCAGCACAACCGTTAAAGCGTTCATAATAGAAAGTAGTATGTCGAAGCAATGTTGAGTAGATCTTATGGTAAAAGGCCGGAGCGTCTTGGGCAAGGTCTAAAACCAGACCACCGGAGCGTTGTCCGCCGACGAATGGCGGGGGTGAACCGGAAGCGCCTTTAACTTTGTTACGAGCAGCGACCTGGATTCGCTACATTGCGGACAGCCAGCAGCGGCGAAGAAAATAAAAACGCGCTTCGGGGGAAGCGCGTTTACTAGCGATACGGGGCCTTTCAAGGGAAAGTTACACGAACAATTGTTGCCACTGATCTTCACGGGCTTGTTGGGCGGCCTTCAGCGCACCTTTGGCCACGTATTGTTTATAATTTTCACCGACGGATTTCACCACGGGTTGGTCGAATCCTTCTTCGGTCAGTAAGCGTTGCAGTTCAGAGTCCAGTCCGCGAATGCGGCTGCCGCCACCGGTGATAATGATGTTTTGGAGCAGTTCGGACACGCTGTCGGATGAAGCTTTGGGAATTAACGCTTTCACCGCGTCGAAAATTTGGGCCAGCAAAGCGTTACAGGCCTGGCCAATGTGCTCGGTTAAATCCAGTTTGCGAGGCTTGCCGCCGACGGTCACATTGACAACAACCGGTTGCGAGGCATGGCCTGTGTAGGAGAATTTTTCCTTTAATTCACGGATCTTCAAGATGGACAAATCACAATCGGGATAGGTCTTTTTGATGCCGTCGGCGATAAGTTCATCCACTTTGTCGCCCGCGAAGGCGAAGCTGATTTGATCCTCGCTGGTTGGATAATAGCCTTGAACCAGGCAAACATCGGTGGTCCCGGCGCCGATGTCGATAAACAGCGAATTACGCACCGGGTCCACATAGCCGGGAGTATTCAACTGGGATTCTCCGCGATAGCCGAGCGCGGCCAGAAAAGGTTCGGGAATCAACAGCACGCGCTGGAAAATGCCGGATACCGCCTGCCGGATGCTTTCGCGAGCCGCGTTATTGGCGTTGGCGGGCACCCCCACCACCGCTTTGATTTCCAGGGCTGCGGCATTAGGGATTAAAGTGCGCAAGTACCGGGCAAAATCACGAGCCGGGCCCATATCCTTGAGCACCCCGTTGGCCATGGGGGCGACGAGCTTCAAATGCAACCGATGCTTGAGGGCTTGCTGGCCGTAAAGGATAGTGGCATTACCGGGCAACAGATCACTGACAATGCCGTCCTTGGCGTAGCCGACCACCGTCGGCACCAGTTCATTAACCGTTAGCTCTGTGCTTCCGGACAAGGCGCCCTGAATGCAAGAGGTGTTGGTGCCCCAGTCGAAGCCAAGTAACAGCACGTTTTTGGCGTCCGTGTCTTTTCGGCTGGGTGTTTGTTGGTCTTCAGTGGCCGCGGGGCGGCCAGTTTTGGAACTATTACTGGAGTTGCTCATGGTATTGTTGTTTTATGCGGGCGGTTGTCCGGGCGGGAGCTTCATGCTCCACGCATTCAGGCAGGCAAACGCCATGAAAGTCTCCGTATGCGCGCGGTTTTCAAGGTCACGCTGGGCGGTCAAGCCGCCATATGGTTCTTTAAAATCAATTCCCGCTGCTCTTCCGCCGCGATCAAATCGATGACCGCCGGGATGTCGTCAAAGGCAATGCGCGGGCGATAGACCGAGGGTGGAAAGCTAGGGGATTCCTCATTCCGCGCGGCTTGCGCGGCAAATTGCTCCCGCACCGTTTGTTTGATTTCCCGGGCTAGCGAGTTGACGAGCGCCGGCAACAGGTCCTCCTGCCATTGCAAGGCGGATAGCTCGTGCAGGCTGAAGGCATCATCAACCCGGCGTTGCTCCACTTGGAACATATTATCGAGCTGGGCCTTTTTGGCGCCCGCGTCCCGCCCCGAATTCTGGGACCAAGCGGCGATGGTCTCCGGCAAGCGGTGCTTCAAAATCGCTTCCGAAGCGGCGGCCTTGCCTTGGCGGCGCAAAAAACACATGCGCCTGAAGAGAGCCACAACTTCTTCCCATTGACGGGTGGTGACGTTTTCGTTCATATCATTCGGGCGGCTGGTTTCAAAACAATTGCCATCTCCTCCTTTAGCAGAGAGTATGCCGAGCCGAAAAAGGCCGTAAAATGGAGGGATTAAGGCTTTGCTGTCGGTTTGAGCGGCAAATATTGCCTGAATCCGGACGCTTTTTTTGCCGGTTCCCTAATCGATGGCTAAGGGGCTGCTTTATTTGCCGAGAGGCGAGTTGTCAGACCGGGGGGGATAGCTTAAATTCCTCGCGAATTGTTCCATTGATTTTTCCCGGGCTGTGATTACCCTAGCACCGTGGTACGGTTGATCCTATTCGATATTGACGGCACGCTGATTCATACTCGCGGGGCCGGAGTAAAAGCTTTCGGCAAGACTTTTGAGACCGAATTCAAGGTATTCGATTCCGTTCAAGGCATTGAATTCGCCGGCCGCACCGATCCATCCATTGTCCGGGACATTTTTAAACGGCACCAGATCGAGTCATCCCCGGAGAATTTTAAACGCTTTTTCGATTGCTATGTTTTTTGGCTCGATTATTTGCTCTGCAAAAGTGATGGCGGGATATGCCCGGGCGTATGGAATGTGATTCACATGTTATCTCGGTTGCCGCATCCACCCTTAATCGGCTTGCTTACCGGTAACATTCGTCTGGGGGCGGAAATCAAGTTACGGCATTTCCAAATTTGGGAATACTTTGAAATGGGCGCCTTTGGGAATGACCATGAGAATCGTAACGAATTGGCGGTGCTGGCCCGGGAGCGTAGTGTGGAGTTGCTAAAAGAATCGTTGCGCGGCGAGGAAATCATTGTGGTAGGCGATACTCCATTCGACGTTCAATGCGGCCAGAAGATCCAAGCCAAAACTTTAGCCGTAGCCACGGGACCTTTCACGGTCGAGCAGTTGGAGGCTTGCCGCGCCACCTGGTCCGTGCCCGATCTTAATAATCTCGATCTCGCCCAGATTTGCGCCTGATCGGTGCCTGTCTCATGAATTCCAAACTGCCGCTCTCGGTATGCCTCATCTCCGGCGCGGAAGCTCATCGCATTGGCCGGGCGCTCGCCAGTGTTCAAAACCTCGCCCGTGAAGTGATCGTCGTGTTGAACGAAGACGTGGGGGACGGAACCGATAAAATCGCCGAACAGCATGGCGCGCAAGTCATTCGGGAACCTTGGAAGGGTTATATCCGACAAAAAAACTCCGCCGCCCAAAAAGCCACGCAACCCTGGATATTAGGGTTGGATGCGGATGAAGTGGTGTCCGAACCCTTGCAAGCGGAAATCCGGCGGTTAATTGAGAATACGCCCCCCACTGGGGGGCCGGCCGCCTATGATTTTCCCCGTTGCACGTATTATTGCGGACGTTGGATACGCCATGGCGATTGGTATCCCGACCGGGGGGTGCGCCTATGGCAAAAGGGACGCGCCAAATGGGTGGGGGTGGATCCACATGATCGGCTCGAAATCCAGGGCCCCGTCGGGCATTTGCGGCATGAGCTTTTCCATTATAGCTACGACAATATCGATCACCAGTTGCGTAAGATCGCCCAATACAGCACTTATTTTGCCCAGGACCGCATAGCCCAAGGGCGGTCCGTGTCCGTGTGGGATCTCACCATTCGTCCCTGGTGGCGGTTTATGCGTTCCTATTTCATCCGGCTGGGCTTTCTGGATGGCTGGCAGGGGTTTTATATTGCCTGGCAGACGGCTTTTTTTACGCTGACCCGATACGTGAAAGTTTTGGAACAAAAGCAAGTCGGGGCAGCCAACCATTCACCGCGAAAGGGTTGATTGCCAGAAAGATCGCCAGCCGTGGACGTCTCCATCGTGATCGTAACGCGCGATACCCGTGAAATGACCGCGCGAGCGATCGAGTCCGTAGTCGGCAGCCGTGGCGTTTTTGCGCGCGAAATCATCGTCGTCGACAATGGGTCTTCGGATGACACCGCCACCGCCATACCGATGGCGTTTCCCGCGGTGAAACTAATCCAGGCGGGGCGCAATTTGGGATTCGCGCGCGCCGTCAATTTAGGGGTTCGTTCCACCGCCGGTGAGTTCCTGTTACTATTAAATTCCGATGCGATACTTGCGCCGGACTCCCTTTTTGCCGCCATAGCCTGGATGCGTGCGCATGCCGATTGTGGCGTGGCCGGGGTTCAATTGTTGAATCCGGATGGCTCCCCGCAGAATTCCATCGCCAATTTTCCCACGCTCGCCACCGAGTTGCTCAATAAATCGTTGCTGCGCCGCTTGTTCCCACAACGGTATCCCGGCAAAGAGCGGCGGTTCACCGAACCGGTGGCAGTGGAAACCGTGATTGGGGCATTCATGCTGATCCGCCGGACGCTTTGGGAGGCTTTAGGTGGTTTGGATGAGCGTTTTTTCTTTTTTCTGGAGGAAACGGATTTTTGCCTGCAAGCCCGCCGCGCTGGCTGGCGGGTTATGCATTTGCCCCAGATCGGTGTGTTTCATGGTCAAGGGCAAACCGCCAAAAAGGTGGCCGCGGCCGCCCGCGTCGAGTATTGGCGATCCCGTTATATTTACTTCGCCAAGAACAACGGGTGGGCCGCAAGGGTTGTGCTCGGCGTCGGTTTGCGGCTGCGGTTGGCCGTTGAATGGTTCTTTAGCGGGGTGATGGTGGGGATTACCTTGGGGAAAAATGCCCGGTGGCTGAACAAATGGCAGGTTTTTCATGCGCTCTGGATTTGGCATTGGCGCGGACGCCCGCAAACCATGGGGTTACCCAGATGAAGGGGTTGCGCATCCTCCATTTGAATTCCCTCTTAAAAGGGGGAGGCACGGATGACCAATGCGTCAAATTGGTCCAAGGTTTGCGCCAGTTAGGGCATGAGGTTTGGATTGCCGGGCCGGAGGGTCGAGACTATTCCCGAATCGTTCGCAAGTTGGATTTGCCGTTTTTTCCCATCGACCGCGAAGGCCCCGCCAAGATTCGGTTCATGATTAAAGCCGCCCAGTTTATTCGGCGGCAACAAATCCAGATAGTGCATGGCCATCATGGGCGCGATATCTGGCCCACGATCTTGGCGGCCAAGCTTTCGGGCAGGCGGCCCAAAATCGTGCTGACCCGGCACCTGGCCAAAAGCCCCGCGTCTTGGGGGACTCGGCGGTTTATGCTGGGACAATGCGACCTGTTGATCGCGGTGTCCGAATTTGTGGCCAGGGTGCTTAAGGAAGGGGTCTATGAGCCGGACTCGCCCGAGCCGGAGCGCAGGGCGCGCCCCCCGGTGAGGGGTGATTACCGCAAAATTCGCGTGGTATACGGCGGCATCGATACGCAAAAATTCCAGCCTCGGGAGGCCGCCGCATTGCGCGCCGAATGGGGATTGGCGCCAAAGGACTTTGCCTTCGCCGTCATCGGCAGCTACGACCAGCCGCGTGGCAAGGGCCAGCGCGAGTTTTTACAAGCGGCCGCCCGCGTTCATGCCAAAATTCCCGAGGCGCGCTTCTTGATAGTGGGACGGGGTAACTTGGCGCCGGTTTTGCGGGAGGATATTGACCGCCTAAATCTGAAGGGTAAGGCGTGGCTGACTCCCTATTGCCATGATATGCCCGCGGCGATGAATGCCATCGATTGTTTGGCGCACCCTCAAGTGGGTACCGAAGCGCTGGGTTTGGTCGTCTGCGAGGCGCACGCATGTGGCAAGCCGGTGATTGCATCCGCTCTGGATGGAATTCCCGAAGCGTTCCAGATTGGCGGCTACGGCCAGCTGACAGTCCCAGAGTCGATCGAAGAATTGAGTGCCGCCCTGGAACGCTGGGCGGTTCAGCCTCGTCCTTCGGAGGTGGAACGCGAGGTGTTGCATGCCCGGGTGCAGGCGCGTTTTTCCTTGGCCCGCATGGCGCAAGATATGGCGCAGCTTTATCAAAATTTATTAGCCTGAGAAGAATTGGCGCGGGAACTTGAGGCGCCTTCCGGGACGCGCGGAGCCGGGTTATACAGATCAAGTCGGGCGGTGTCCTAACAGGACCAATTCTTCGGTAAGTTCCGGCTGGGCCAGAGTGGCGCGATCCGCCTGTTTGGCAAGCCGCGCAATGCGCCAACGGTCGAGCAAGCCCAAGCGGGGCCTTTGTTTCAGCGGGTTGTGGCCTAGCCGCAGCCGCAGGCTTTGAAGATAAGTTTCCTGGGCTATCGCGCGGGTGCGAACGGCCGGATCGGGCTCCAACTCGGCCGCGCGCAGAAGCTGCCGCAGCGAGGAGAACGTGAATAGCATAAGATGTCGCGGGGGATCCAGCGGGAACCAATCCCGCCCGAAATGGCGATGGCCGTTGGCGGAAAAATTGGGAGTGGCGATAAAAACGGCGCCGCCAGGTTTTAAGGCTTGGCGGCAAAGACGCAGGATTTCCAGAGGTTGATGGAGATGTTCGATGACGTGGTTCAAAGTGATCGCATCATAATAGGCATCGGGTTCGGAGCCCGGCTCCAATAACCCCGTTCTCACTTTCAAGCCCGCCGCCACAGCTGCCGCCGCTCCCTGGGGATCGGGTTCCACTCCGGCCACGTCCCAACCCGCGGAACGCATGTACATGATAAACCGGCCGTTGCCGCACCCCACATCCAGCAAGCGCGCGCCGGGGCCCGGATAAGGCAGGTAATCCACCAATTTATCGAAACGCTGGCGTCGTTCGATGCTCAGGCGAGCGGGCGCGGTCCGGGCGGCTGGGGTGAGCCGATACCCGTACTGTGCATTGAGATAGGCGTTTCGTTGGGCGACCCGATAGCGTCGCCAGGCGGTGCGTGGCGGTTGAATGACGCTGACCGCCGAATCATGAGTGAAGTATTTGGTATAGGCTTGGCCAATAGTCGCGCGGTTTGGACGTGGGTCCAGCCAGCCGGTCGCGCAGTGATTGCATTGGTAAAGAGTCCACTTCCCGGGAGCGCATTCGAACACCCGATCCGTCAGGCTTTCATGCACTAATTGTCGTTCGGTGCGGGCGCATACCGGACAGGCGGGAACGGCTTCTAAACCGTCGTTGGGCCAGGGTTGAATCGACAATACGTCCTTGTGGCGGGGCGAATCTTGGCGCATGGTTTATGGGAACTTTATGGGGCTCGACGAGACGAAGTCAAAGGAATAAAAACCAACTCGCTTGACCCTAGCCGACAACCCTGTTCCAATGCCAGGACAGATTCTATGGATGTCACTGTCTCGATTGTCACCTATAATTCGGCGGATTGTATCGTGGGTTGCGTGGAATCAGTCCTGGCTCAAATCGATGTGGCTGTGGAGATTGTAGTCATCGATAATGCCAGTCGAGACGCCACGCTTGAAAAACTAAAACCCTTCCAGCCGCGGGTTAAAGTAGTGGCGAATCCGGATAACGTCGGGTTCGGCCGCGCCCACAACCAAGCGTTGCGCGCGGCTCAAGGGAGTTTTTATTTTGTGCTAAATCCCGATGCTTGGTTGGGGCGGCCGGATACGCTCAAAACCTTAATGGCTGAAATGGCGTCGCATCCCGCTTGGGGCTTGGCTACTCCGGCTATCGAGGGCATGGAAGGGCTGCCTTATCAAAACTCCTATCCCGGACAGAAGCATTTGAGCCAGGCGCTGCCGGCCATGCCCGGCGACATTGCGTGGGTTTTAGGGGCTAGCATGTTCGTCCGCAAGTGCGCTTTCGAGCAAGTCCAAGGTTTCGATGAACAGTTCTTTCTCTACAGCGAAGAAACCGATCTGTGTTTTCGTCTGCGGAGCGCGGGGTTTGAACTGGGGTATGCGCCGGAGGTTCGCGTGGGGCACCGGGGCGGGGACAGCGAAAAGTCCAGCCCGCCCTATGAAGTGTGGAAACGCAAGCAGGCGGGGGTGTTTCGTTTTTTTGAGAAACACTATTCGCTACGGGACACGCGGCGGCTGTTAAACCGGGATTTAAGGCTCGCCCGGTTTCGTCTGGCCATGCTTTGGCTGACGGGCGCCGGGCGGCGGAAGGCGGCTAAAGTGGCTAAATACCGGGCGATGCGCGACAGCGTTTTGGAGTATCGCCGCTCGCCGCGATGATTATTTCCGGAGATGATGGCGTTTGACTAAAATCCACCGGCCGAAGGAAAAGAAACGGTTTTTACGGCGCTGTTCGGTGATCGATGGCCCGGAGTGGGCAAAGATCCGTTCGAATTGATCCAACAGGCGGTTGTGATCGAACCATTCGTTCGGCTGGTTGTTGATGAAGTAGGGCTGCGAGATATACTCCAAATATTTCGCGTCATCCTGATCCACTTCCTTGATTTTCTCGATGAGCGCTTCTTCCGAAGGGAATTCGTTCGCGTAGATGAAGCTTTTCGGGTTGAAATCGCGGTGCACCTCGGGATTGCCCCAGTAAATGGGCAGCGTGCGGGCAATCATCGCTTGCACTAATTTTTCCGTGGTATACCCGGGCACGGAAGCGTTTTCGTAGGCGAGGTGGAATTTGTAGCCGCGCATCCAATCGATTTTGCCTTCAAACCAGCCGGGCAACGGGCCGCCGATGTTGTTCATGAAACGCCCGCCCGAATCGACGCGCTTGTAGGTCGATAGATTGGCGAAAATGCTGGCCCGGTTGCGGTTTTTACGCGGGTGGTGGCTACTGGTTAAAAAGGAGCAGAATTTATCGCGCCGGGCCAGACTCGCGTCCCAATCGTTAGGCTGCCGGATCAGGCGCTCGGGGGTTCCGTATTCGTAGACGTAATAGGGCAGCCGCATATGCCGCGGATCGTCGATGGAATACGTGGTGAAGGCGTAGTCGCACTCGTTGAAGTTGGGCCGGATGGTTTCGTGCGTATAGAAGATTTTAACGCAGTTAAACAACCGGTGTTCGTAATCGGTGTGGGTGTAAAAAAGAAAATCCGGCGGACTGCAAATGCGCACATTAAACCGCTCTTGCAGCAGTTTATAGAAAAAGTAATTGAGCATGTCCGCGTTGGGCCACACGCCGCTGAAGCCGATGCGAATAAGAGGTTTCATTTGGCGCGATCCCAACAAGCCAGAATGCTTAACCACGCGCCCAGGGTCAGCGAAAGACCGCACAACCACCAATTTAGCGCGGTGGGATTTGGGGTCAGCGCTTGTTGGCAAGCCGCCGCCGCCAGTAATAGATCGGCCGCGATCAGGGAGATCGATAGCAACGGGTCGGCCGGCTTTTTATCCGGTGGGGCCGCGGGTTTGGCGGTGTTTTGATTGGCGCGCAGCAAGGTGCTAAAGCCCGCGCTTAAGGGGGATGAAGGCGGGAGTTCCGCGGGCGGATCGAATAAATCTTCGCGTGATTCCGGGGCCGCCGGTTTGCCCAGCAAGTCTTCCAATCCGCGGCCTAAGGCCGGTTTATTGGGCTGTTTTGGCGGAAACGTCTGCGCCACAATTTCAAGTCGATGGGTTAATAACCGAGCAATAACGAAGGCGTTTCGGAATCGGAGCCGAGGCCGAAGCGTGGGAACGCCTTTAAGGAGAAGGTGACAGCCACGGTGTAATCGTTGCCATTCTCCCGGTTGTCGCGTATCCGCAGGGTTAACGCGGAAGTCCAGCTGCGGAAGTCGCGATATAGCGTGTAGTATTGCTCTTCCAAGACCCCGTCGCGGGCTTCAAAATGCTCGGAAATGCGCGCGCCCCAGTTTTCATTAAAACGGTAATAAAGTCGGCCCATGATCAAGTTGTTACCCAAGGCGTAGTCGGTGCCCAACAAAGGATCGCTACGCATATACCGATGTCCCAGGGACAAGCTCCAGGTATCGTTCGGGGTGATCGTGACGTAATGGTCGGCGATGCGGAAATACCCGTCGGCGATATCGTAGCGGGTTTGCGAGGTGAGTGTCAGCCAGGACCAAGGTTTGAAATCCAAGTCCGAATAAGCATCGGAGAGGGTGGTTTGCTCATCCTGGGGACGCAGCCGCCAGTCGGTTAGCAGCGCCCAATTGAGCAAATTATCGACCTGGCCGTTACGTTTGGTTTGCAGCTTGTTGCGCAGGCCCCAGCGGATGACGTTCTGGCTGTCGATCGAGTCGATGGAATTATACTCCGGATAGAGAATGGAAATCGGTTGAAAAGCGGGCAACTCGCTATCGAATTGCGGCAGTTCCTTCGGCTCCACATTCGGGTCGGGCACATACACGTAGTTGACGGATGGTTCTATGATGTGGCGAATGCCATCGATTTCCCAGAAATCGTTGCGGACCCCGCTCCAGGTTTGCGATATTTTGGTGGAAACCTCGGCCCCCGTGTTGAAAACCCAACGATCTTCTTCTTTATAATCGATGAGCTTGCCCTCGGCCTCACTGTAATGCGTAAACCGGCCACCCACGCGGGGCGTGATGTTTAGCCAGCCAAAGGCCGTCTTAGGCATCGTGAATTGATGATAGGAATCCCCGCGAAACGCGGCGTAATTGGTGCTCAGGTTATCCGCCGAGCGATAACGCAAATATGCGGCGGAGGATTCGCTTTCATAATAGAAAGGTGAGATGCCCAGTTGCTGGGGCAAAGCGGAAAACTTGACGTCAGGCAAGCGCTCGACCGTTTCCCAGAACGTGTTTACCTGGGGCTGCGCTAAGGCGTTAAGCGTGAAATTCGGCCAGGCTTGGTTGACTTCGACAAAGGACTTGGGTTGCCCGTTCTTTTGGTATTCCGATTCAAAGAAATCATGAATGATCGTGGGATCGCTTTGCTCTTTGACTACGGCTAGGACGGTCAAGTTGGTCCGCAACGTCATCTGATGGGAGAAATCGATCCGGTGGCGATCCTCGGAAATCGCCTCATTCCACTGATCCACCCCCGGCTTGTCATCGTGGGTATAGTAGAATTTGAAATTACCATGGCCCGCCCGGCCTAAATCGTATTGGACGCCCGGGCCAACCCCTGGGCCGCGTTTAAAACGCTCATCCATTTCCAACGAAAGCCCGATCTTGTCGTTGACGTAATAATGGTATTCCGTGAGCAGGAAGGGGCCATAGGCGCTGCGGTATCCAGGAGTAACCACCCAGTAATTGGGGTGGCGATCTATCCGGCGGCTGTAGTATGGAAAGTACATCACCGGGACTTTCCCCGCATACATCACCGCGTCTTTCGCTTCGATGGAATTGTCCGGCAAAAGCGTGATTTGCTTGGCGCGAATATGAAAACCGGGTTCCGCCACATCATCCGTGGTGATGACCGCGTTGGTGGCGTTGAAAGTATTGTAGGAAAAGGCCGCATTGGTCGTGCCCACCGAGGCGGCCGTAACCGGGACGGCGTTGGATTGGATGCTGAGGCCCCGGCCGGCGGCGTAGAACGGGGCCATGCCCGTGCGGAACGTGTCACCCTTGATTTCGCCTGTGAAAAAGTCGTATTCGATTTGCTCGCCCGCCCAGTACCGGGTGCCCGACCGCAGGGTCACTCCGCCTTGAGCGGTAGCCATGCCGCTATCCGGGCTGTAACTAATTCGATTGGCGGTCAGGACCACGTCCCGGCCCTTGCCATCGGAATACCGCACCACCGCGCCATTGGTGGCCACCGCCATCCGGGTATCGAAATTATATTGAAAGGGGCTGTTTTCGCTCAGGGATTCGGCGACAATTCCTTCCGCCGCAGAAGCGCTGGTAAGCGATACTGCACCGAGTGTCAAAGAGACAAGACCTGTCAGACGCCGTTTTTTCATTGGGCGCAAAGAGCAAACCAGAAAGCGGTTCTTCTGCCAAGCGCAATTCCAACCATTTGGATGCCAAGTTTGATCCCGGATTGGCCTTTGACCGTAGTTTTCAGAGTGTGGCGGATCGATCGGTTTGGAATATGGCCAACAATAATTGCCGATAATCCAGGGTGGGTTGCGTCAGGTCAAACACGATGGTCGGGCCGATTTCCGGCTCTTTACCCGAAAGAATCAATGGCAGTTGGACGGCTTTTGCGGTCGGTGGTAGCCGGTCTTGATCGTAGAAAATGGGGCCGTTGGGGACGGGGTCGAAGTGAATAACAAAATTGCGGTCGTGAAGGCGCCTTTGGAGTATTTCCATGTCCGTCTCCAGGCAGGGCACGGGGGGATCTATGATGCGATATTTCTGGAGTGTGCCCGTTTGCGCCCAAACGGGAGTTTTCGGTGAGGCGGCTAAGGGCCAGTTTTGGCTTATAACGTCGGCGTCGATGGCTTCGTAATGTTCGGGTGCTAGGGTTTTTACCGCCGGGCCATGCAAGTACACCTGCACTTCGATTTGCTGGCTGGCGGCCAATCCGGCGGCGAGCCGGACCGCTTCCGCCGGGCGCCCGGAAATACTGGGGTCCGCGGAAATAAGGATGAGCAAACTCGGTGGCATGGGTTAAAAACAGATGAAGCGATCGGTTGCGATTAGGAGGTCGTTTACTGTGGCTAATCCCGCGAATAAGGCTTGATCGCGCATGAGAACGCCCTTTCGCCTGGCGCCATAGGCGCAAGCGTATAGGGCTAAACCCGATTGGCGAAGGTTTTGCAGGTTTTGATCATCCAGTCCGGTTACGGCTTCGTCTAGGCAATAGGCGTACACTTGGACGCCCGCCGCGAGGGCCGCCGACGCTAATCCGAGCGCATGACGAAAGCCCGGGTGCTCTGGGGGATGGGTAATCAGGATGCCAAGCTTTTTCCCCGCCAATGACTCAATGGACACAGCATGCATGAATGGTAAACTTGCATCAGGTCGGTAGTCCAGGCGCCGGCCCGATGAGGGATTGGACGCTTTTTAGAAGCTTTTGGGTTTGAAACGGTTTGCGGACAAAAAAATTCGGCCTAAAATCGTACCGCAGAAGTTCATCCTCGCCTACGTTGCCGCTGATGATGATGCTTGGCAAATGGGGTTCGGCTTGAAGGCAGCGCGCCAGTAATTCCATGCCATTGATAGGCGTCATGACGTAATCGGTTACCAACAATCGGGGGCGCGTATGGGCTTGCAGAAAGTCGCGCAACGCCAGCGTGGGGTTGGTAAACATGGCTGTGGGATAGCCTTCCAATTCAAAAAAAGTCTGCAATACCTCTCCGATTTGAGGCTCGTCATCGACCACGTATATCCAAGTTTGCAAAGGTTAGTCGATCTAGCGTTGGCGGCGGTGCGAATTTAACTATAACGCGCGGACATTGCGATGTGTCTTGCCGCCGATTCTGATCGGTTTGGATTATCCGTTGGCGTGCTCAAAAAAAGCAAGCTTTTACGTTGCGGTCGTACCTGGACGAGGTTTATTGTGCCTCCCTATCTAATGGGGAACGGGATGAAAACGAAGAAAAAACCAACCCGGCGACGCCGCGTGCCGACGGTTCGCAAAAGGGTCCATCCCCAAGCATCCCCCCAACGCCGCGTTGTCAAAACCGCGCGCCAAACGGTCAAAAAACGCCCCCCGCTCTCGCCTCTGAAAATCCCCGCGATTTTATTGGAGGGAGATCCGCTTCCCGAAGTGCCCGCAGTTCGGCCGCCAACCGAACTCGAGATGGTGAAGGTGAATCCTGCTCCAGCGACGGAATCAATCGCCGTTTTAATCCCTGAAATTCAACCCAGCGCGGCTAAAGACGCGGCGCTGCCGTATGCGGCACCCCCAGCAGTAGTGCCAGTAATACCGGAAGCCGCGGAAACCATGCTTCCACACACGCCCGCTCCGTTGGAGGCCTTCGAAGCGATCGAACCAGCGGTCCAAGCGCCGGCGATCTCGCCTACAGGAGCGGATATTTCCGCGCACACAGAGGCCGCTCCTCCCCGGGAAACGAGACCGGATGAGCCGGCGGGCCTTATTCCCGAACCGGTGGAACCGTCGCTGAAGTTATGGCTTACCCCGCGCGATCCGCATTCGTTGCTGGCCTCTTGGGTTTATACCAGAACCGCGTCGCCAGGCCATCCCGGATTGTATTTGCGGGTTTACGAAGGGAATCCCGGGGATCAAAAGGTGCTGGAACAGGAACTCCCGGCCGAGGTTTCCCATCGTTTTGTGCAGGTGGGTAAGGGAAATACTTTTTTTAGCGCTCAAATTGGCTATTACGCAAAGCCCGACTCCTGGGTCAGCTTGGCGGATTCGGATCGCGCGCAAACGCCCGCCGATGTGCCATCCGAATTGTCGGAAGTGGTTATTTCCCGGACGATTGATCTTACTTCGCTAGCCGATCGGAGCTTGCCTGGTTCCGTTCAGGAGAGCGTGCCGGAGTCCGCGCGGATCGTGACGATGCCTGAACCGAATGCCCCGCCGAAGGTGGTTTCGCCGGAACATTCAGTGGTTCCGGTATTAGTTGATCCATCCGCATTCGTACCTTTCCAAGCGGGATCGGCTGGGGACATGGAACCGCGGGTAGTCCAGTCCATGGAGTCTGGTCGTGGGGCCGAACTCGCGGGCGATGTTTTTCAATCGCCGGAGTCTCCACCAGCGGTTGCCAAGGCCTTGCCCATGCACGAAACGCCCCCCAAGCAACGGTGGGTAAGTTCGCTTGAATTGGCCGGCCACTCCGCGCCTGGGGGCCAGGCAACCCTGCCGGAGCAATCGGGCAGCGTTTCCAGCCCGCTAGGAGGAAAACCCGCGAAAACTAAGGACTACTGGCTAGTCGCGGAAGTTGAGTTAGTGGTGTATGGGGCCACTGAGCCGGGCAGCAAAGTAACTTTGGCGGGGATTGAGATACCGTTACGGTCTGATGGTTCCTTTACATGCCGCCTATCTTTGCCGGTCGGCCAGCACGATATTCCTATTCATGCCGTCTCTCCGGACGGCTCGGATTCGCGCCAAGTTCGCTTTGGAATTAGTCGAGCCTGAGCGCCTTCCAACGATCTTCCCGGGAGCAATTAATCTGGCGTCAGGTTACTGATGAATGAGGATAAGTGATTCACATCCTACTCATGTTGTGCTTGTTGCGTGCAATCTGAGATGTATCTTCAGACGTGGTTGAAAGCCTTAACCACGCTTAAAATAAGGGGCAATTCGATGACTCCAGGTGGGCTTTTCCATTCCGAGTGATCCGAGTCGGAGGGGGCGATTGTACGGCTGGGGCAAAGGTTTTTGATATCTGGCATAAGTATTGCTACCAAAATGAACATGCCGGGGATTGCCCGGTTAGAAACGGATCCTGTGGATATCATGAGTGAAAATGAAGCATCAATTACGGTGACCGGATGTCTGGACGTGGCGCCCCAACCACGGCTGGTCGTCGCGCTAGTCCCGGTTTGTGCTCAATGCCATCGGGTCCGCGATGACGGTGAATGGATTCCCATGGATTTATATATCAGTGGCCATCCGGACGCTGATTGGACCCATGGTTTTTGCCCGGAATGTCTTCGCGCGCTCTATCCGGAGGTGGCTGAAATAGTGCTTCAAGAAGTCACCCAGCGTATTGCTCCCAAGGTTTGGCCTGATCCCCGAAGCTAGCGCTTCAATGCTGGCTTGAGTTTCACGCCGCGTCGTGCTTTTATAAGAGTCATGAACCGGCGAACTTTTCTCAAAACAGGCGTATCCGGCTTGGCTTTTTCCGCCCTAGGCGGTTTCAACTCCCTTTACGCGGATCAGAAACCGAGGCGAGTGGGTCTGATTGGAGCCGGGTGGTACGGTAAAATCGACTTATGGCGTCTGCTGCAAATATCCCCATGTGAAGTGGTGTCTCTTTGTGATGTGGACAAGCGGATGCTGGCTGAAGCGGCGGACCTGGCGGCGGTCAAACAGGTGTCAAAAAAACGGCCGCGCACCTATGGCGATTACCGGGAAATGCTCAAGGAGAAGGATCTGGATATCGTTTTGATCGCCACCCCGGATCACTGGCACGCTTTGACGGCTATCGCCGCCATCCAATCAGGGGCCGATGTTTATTTGCAAAAGCCGGTTAGCGTCGATGTAATCGAAGGCCAGGCTATTTTAGCCGCCGCGCGCAAATTCGGACGCGTGGTGCAGATTGGCACGCAACGCCGGAGTACGCCGCATTTGATCGAAGCCCGGGATCGCGTGATCAAAGCGGGCAAACTCGGTCAGATTGGGCATGTGGAAATCTGCTGCTATTGGCATATGCGCGCGAATGGTAATCCACCCGATTCGGCGCCGCCCGAAAATTTGGATTATGAGATGTGGACCGGACCCGCGCCCATGCGACCCTATAACCAATGGGTTCATCCTCGAGGCTGGCGGGCCTTCATGGAATATAGTAACGGCATTGTGGGCGACATGTGTGTTCACATGCTGGATATGGTCCGCTGGATGCTCGAACTCGGCTGGCCGGCCACGATCGATTCGAGTGGCGGCATCCTGGTGCAAAAGAGCAGCAAAGCCAACACCTCCGACACGCAGATCGCGACTTTCGATTTTGGCGGCCTGCCCGTGGTGTGGACGCATCGCGCGTGGGGGGATTCGCCCGATCCCAAATATCCCTGGAGCGCCACCTTCCATGGGGATAAGGGAACGCTTAAAGCGAGCGTGTTCGACTACGAATTCATTCCCTCGGAACCAGGGGTGGACCCGTTGCGGGGGAAAGCGCTGTTCGAGTACGATAAGTATCCCGAAGACGAAACCGAGAAAGATTTGGAACGGCATTGCGCCTCCGCCATCCGAGGGCACATGATCGATTTGCTGGGGGCGATTGATAAACGAGGCAAACCGGTCGCTGATATTGAACAAGGGTATATTTCCACCGCTGCCTGCATTCTGGCGAATATATCCATGGGGCTCGGCCGCTCCTTGCGCTGGGATCCGGTGAAAGGTCAGGTGGTCGGGGACGACGAGGCTAATCGTTTGCTGCGTCGGGCGTATCGCGCGCCTTGGGTGCATCCAGAGCCGGTCAAAGTGTAGTCGTCCGCCTTCGGTGGGTCGAGCGACCGCAAATGATGATCATGGTAAAGCTGATCCGATTCTTTTTTCTATTCGCTGGTTTCCTGCTCGGGCTTGGCCTCGGGGGCAGTAAAATCCAGACCGCCCAGTCCGCCGTTTTAGCGCCAGCCGAAAGTTCATCGGATAATAATCCCAAGGCGCTGACAGAATCCGGAGTCGACTGTTTTCAACGAGGTGAATTCGAATCCGCGGTTGCCTTATTTCGGCAAGCGGCCGGCACCCATTATGCCGACGCGCAATCTCGGCTCGGCTATTGTTATTACCATGGCAAAGGCGTGGCTCAAGACCGTGTGGAAGCGGTCAAATGGTACCGGCTTGCGGCCGAGCAAGGGTTGGCCAAAGCGCAGCTTAATCTGGCTCTTTGCCTATATCATGGAGAAGGGGGGGAGAAGAACGCGAAAGAGGCGGTGGTTTGGTTTCGGCGCGCGGCTGAACAGGGGTTGCCGCTTGCTCAATCCACCTTGGGAATTTGCCTGGCTAATGGCGAAGGGGTCGATCAAGACCTTAAAACCGCGGCGCAATGGTTCAGTCGGGCGGCCGCGCAAGGATTGCCGGAAGCGCAAAATCAATATGCGGCTTGTTTGCTTGAAGGTCGGGGAATTGAAAAAGATCCCGCCGCCGCCGCGCAATGGTATCAGAAGGCGGCCGGGCAAGGTTTAGCCGAAGCGCAAAACCGATTGGGCGTGCTCTATCATACCGGCCTAGGGGTGACCAAGGATTTGAACGAAGCGGTCAAATGGTATCGTCAAGCCGCCGGGCGAGGTTATGCCCGAGCCCAACATAATTTGGCCGTGTGTTACAGCGCCGGGCAAGGGGTGCCAAGGAATCTCGAATTGGCCGCGCAATGGTATCGCCAAGCGGCGGAGCAAGGCTATGCCGATGCCCAGGTGAATCTGGGGGTGGCCTATCTAGAAGGCGCCGGAGTGGAGGCCAAGGTGCAAACCGCACTGAGTTGGTTTTTGAAGGCGGCCGAGGGGGGATCGGCCGAAGCGGCCGCGCATTTAGCCAGTCTGTATGGTAATGGCAAGTTGCTTCCGGCGGATACCGAGAAATCGCGGCATTGGCTGCGGGTGGCCGCGGAACGAGGGTTATCCGACGCCCAGTATGAATGGGGGGCTGTTTTGGAATCAGGAAACAATCTTTCTGATGCGATCAAATGGTATCGCGCGGCGGCGGAAAAAGGGTTGTTAGATGCGCAATATAAGCTGGGTTTGGCCTATTTGCGAGGGCGGGGAGTGGCAGCGAGTCCGAAAGCGGCATTGCCTTGGCTAGAGAAGGCGGCGGGACAAGGGGATCCCAAGGCTCAAATCGAGTTGGCTCTGTGTTATGAAACTGGATTGGGCACAGACGTGGATTATTTGCGGGCCTACAAATGGTTTTTGCTAGGTGCCACCGGAGGGGATGCGCGAGGAGAAGATGGCGGCCAACGAGTCGAGAAACATCTTCAGCCGACGCAAATTGCCGAAGCTAGGAAAGCCGCCGGTTTGGCAACGCCTTGAAATTCGACGGGACAAATCACTCCGCGTATGGGGCCATGAGTACGAGCATATCTTTTACCGCGACCGCCAACCCAGTGGTCACCGCCCGGCTAATAATGCTGTGGCCGATGTTCAGTTCCACGAGATGGGGAACCGCGAGCACCGTGGCAAGGTTCTCATAATTCAAGCCATGGCCGGCGTTGACTTTCAACCCTAAGGAATGAGCGGCGCGAGCGCCGACGATCAAGCGGTTCAATTCTTTTTCGCGGACGGAGATAGCGTCGAAATTTTCAGCAAACGCGCCGGTGTGCAGTTCGATGAATTGACTCCCAATTTGTGCGGCCGCCTCGATTTGCTCCAGATCGGGCGTAATGAAGAGGCTGACTTCAATACCGGCGTCATTTAAGCGCTGGCGGGTGACTTTCAAACCCGCGCGTTGAGCAACGGCGTTGAGTCCCCCCTCGGTGGTGACTTCTTGCCGGCGTTCGGGTACCAGACACACGATTTCCGGTTTGACTTGCAAGGCGATGGCCAGGATTTCGGGAGTATTGGCCATCTCCATATTCAGCCGGGTTTTTACGCGCTTGCGCAATTGCCACATGTCCTGATCTTGGATGTGGCGACGATCTTCTCGTAAATGCGCGGTGATCCCATGGGCCCCCGACGATTCGCATAGCAACGCGGCACTCAGAGGGCTCGGCTCGCCGTGGTTCAAACCGTGATAGCGCGCTTCCCGCAACGTGGCCACGTGGTCGATGTTGACACCTAATTTCAGCATGTACGCAAATTATTTGGCCGTTTTTTTATTGGCTTTCGCCGCTGAAACGGCTTTCGCACCCGGCCAGGGAAAATCTGGACTATCCAGCCAGCGAGTCAATAACACAATTTCCAAGCTGTTCAGCCCGAGATGGGAGGAACGTGAAATCGTGAGATCCCACGGCGTCGTTAACCGGGCTTCGGTGATGGTGTTGCCGAGTTCGCCAGCCACGCAGTTGAGCCAGTTAAGCGCGGGTTTAGCGGTGTGATCTATGGCGGGGGGCTTGCCTAAATAAGTATCATAAAAGCCGGACGCCTGTCCGAGTAGCATGAGCGATTGCGCGATTCTTGGGGCAGTCAATTCCCACTCGTAATAACACAGGTTTGAGCGTCCCGCGATTTGATCGAGCAGTTCCTTTGGCGCGGGGTTGGTATACTCCATCGGTAGCAACGGAATCAATGATACCAGCATGAAATTCGTGCCGGAATCGCTGATGGGAATAACCGTTGGCTTCATCAGTTCCATGGATGGAATAGTCCAAGACAGTAAATTATTGGTGTACTCCAACTGTCCGAGGCCCGCTTTAGCCAGATTTGTGGAAACCGAGGGTATCAATCGGCCGGTCAAACTTTTCATCGACGATTCGATGTTGGTGACGGGCATGGCCAGATAGTTTCCAAAAGGCATATTGTATGTCCAATGAAACAATTGGTTTGGAAGCGCATAAAATTGCACGGGTTGGTGATTCAGATTCCGGCTTAACCAAGGGGCGATACCTTGCATCGCGGTAAGACCAATTAACGGATCCTTAACCAAGTTTGTAGGAATTAACCAAGGTTCGAAAACGATGTACGGAGCCACTGGATAGTGAAGGGTCACTTGAGTGTTGACAAACCCAGGCTTGTTTACCAAACGGAATGTGACCGAAGGGTTATCCGTATACGGCAAGAAAGGGACGTACTGATGAATCGGCAACCGAGGCGCGACTTTGGCTAAATCGACGAATCCTGAAAGCCAGCCCTCCTCCTCGCACAACTTTGGTTGGCCGTCAAGGTTAATTTCGCGCACTAATTCCGTCATTGAAGCGATGCCGTCGGTTCCCATACCCAGTAGGCACCATGGGCCTGCGTGCAGATATCGAAAGGCTGCGAGCCCATTGGTTTGGCGAAATTCCCAGCCGGAAACACCTTCGATTTGAATATTGGTTAACGCGCCAAAATGCAAGGTGCTGAATAGATTTAAAAGGCTTGAGCCCCATACGCCTGAACGCTCGTCAGTGACTCTTACTCCTAAAAACCAGGACCATGATTGGAGACCCACTTGGTAGCCGCCAAACGATTCGTTAATAGTCAGTTCGCGCAAAAGCGGCAAAACCGTGGGCGAAATCTCCCCCGAGCCACCGAACTTCGAGGCGTAGAGACGTTCGGGCAGCTTTGCAAGCAGTGGCCACACGGACTCCAAGAGTTCTTGTGACGGGTGGGAGAGGACCGGCTTCCCTTTGGCATCGAAAATCGGTTTGCCACTATCGTTTATGCGTGGTGAAGTCAAATTCCAGATCTTTAACAACTGATTGGCATTGGTGTCCGCGCTGAGTTGGCTGGCGCCGATAAAATGAAAACGCGCGGCTAAGGAGTCCGCGGCGGACACCGTGTGACAAAGGGCCAAAAAGAGTGGCAGCCACCAATGAAAATTGTGAGTCTTCATTTGCATAAATAGGTAAAAATCCTAAAAAACGACCTGCGGTAAGGCGAGAAAAAATTGATTGTCAGCGCCTGAAAATGGCGTTTAAAAGTGCGATTTGCGATTGTGGCCGACGAAAGATAAAAAAGAAAGCCGCCTGAGAGAGGCGGCTTTCTTGAATTATGTAAAAAACAATTATTTGCGGCGGCGGATCAGAAGCGCGCCAGCGCCGAGCAAGCCCAACGCGATGGTCGAGGGCTCGGGAGCCGGGACAAGATTCAGATTGCCAGTAAGCGCAAGCGTTGTCGGATTCGGAGTTCCCGCCGGCGAGGTCGATGAACCCCTGTCCCAGGATCCGCTTGTTTGCGACCAAGCGAGTTCCGCTGTGTAGGTCGCGCTAGCATAGGTGTCGCCACCAGTCCAAGCCTGGATTTTGAAGTTCACAGACTTGTTAGCTGTGTCCGTATCCAGAATTCCGTAGCCGCCGTCAAAATAACCACTGGAATCATCCGGTGACCATTTCGTAGCGCCGCCACTGGTTGCGACTGTGCTCCATGTGTTGCCGTCAGCTGAATACAACAATTGAACATAGGTCGTCGCCGGATCGACTGCGGTCCCGCCGAAACCGATAACGGCAAAACCGGAATCATAGCTGCTCAGGTTGACTACGCCGACTGTATCGGCGAACGAGGAAGCAGCACTGCCTAACACGACCAAGGACGCGAGTATTGCTATTGATTTTTTCATATTCCTTTTTATTACAAGTGTTACTAACGTTAATCAACAAGTCTATTATTGCGAGATTGTGAACGTGCGAGTCCAGGTGCCGCCGTTTTTAGCTTTCAACCAGAAACCTTGGGCAACACTAATCTTCGGATCCGTTTCACCAGTGATTCCCGATCCAGTCCACTTGCCAGTCGTCTGGCGGGTGGATTGAATGTAGGTCGAGGTGGTCGAATTGTAGCGATAGACCATATCACCAACAGTGGGGGTGTACTTCAAGTCAGTCTCCAAACCACCTTCTTGCGGAACGATGGAACCCAACAGCGAGAAACCCGCAGTGTAGGTAATCGTAAGCGGAGTGGTGTCCGAGGTTTGGGGAACTTCGCCAACGAACGTAAGCGTGTAGTTCGTGGTGGCACCGTTTTTGAAGAAGAAACCTGTGCCCGGATTTAACCGCGCTGCCGCAACGCCCGCACCCGTCCATGCGCCAGTCGTTTGCTTGGTGAATTGATCAAACGCGCCAGTGGCGTTGACGATATACACCTTCGAGCCCGAGGGGGCATCAGGCAATACGGCCGCCAACGTGTTGGTGGGCTGATTCAAAGGATTCGCCAGCAAAGCGAAGCTGCTAGCCGGAACCGTGACGTTCACATAACCAACCGCATTTACTGAATAGACCGTTTGAGCCACTGAGCTGGCGATGCTCGCCGCGCCCAGCAATGTCGTTAGAAGTACTGTTTTTGTTCTCATATGTTTATCTTTATTTCCGTGTGTAGCCCTATCCTCTCAAATATCAATCCCCGTGTCAAACGCAAATTTGAACAAAAATAATCGGCCGCTGTCATCCTGAACGGCCACTAACCATTCCATTACGATTATCCGCCACGCCGAAGCCCTGGAATACTCACACGCCGACAGTCTACTCGAACTTCGCCCTAGCGTCAACGTCGCTTAGTGGATATATACTTAATAAACATAAGAAATAATAGAAGTCTTGGGGACCTGATGTATTTTATTTGGAACGGTTAAGACAGGGTGTGTCTTGAAAGCGGTGGGCGGTAGAAATGCAAGAAAAGCAGTTTCTGCCGCCGCGAAAAAAAATATTTTTGCCGAGAACCAGGCAAAATGTGCCTGGTAACAGTGCAATGCGTGATTGGGAAGAAGAAGGCATTTTTTCTGTTCTTCCGAAAGTCGGCCTGCGACAAAATCGAGGTAAATCCTTTCATCGGAGCCATAGATTTTATCCCCCACAATCGGATAACCAATAGCCGCAAGGTGAATGCGAATTTGATGCTTGCGCCCCGTCTGCGGCCGGAGGCGCAAAAGCGCATACGGATTTCCCCCGCGTGAAAAGCGGTTGAGCACCCAGTACTCCGTGGTCGCGGGCTGACCGTCATTGCGGACGCAATTTTTTATCGCGACGGCGGACGCCATATCTTTTCCTAAAGGGGCCGCGATGACGCCATGCTCCGATTGGGGGTGCCCATGGACGACGCTCCAGTATTCTTTAACCACTTGGCGCCCTTCCCATAATCCTCGCAGTTTGTGAGCGCAGGCTTCCGTTTTTGCGATGAAGACCAAACCGCTGGTTTCGCGGTCGAGGCGATTGATTAATTGGGGCGCCGCGCTCGCGCCAAGATGCAAGCGCACCCGGCCGATCAAGCTGGAAAGGGGGCCGTTCTTGGAGGGATGGCAAACGAGATCGGCGGGCTTGTTTACCACTAGCAATTCGTTGTCTTCGACAACAATGTTCAATAATTCGGCCACGGCGGTGAGCATATGCCGAGGGGGTTGGCGATAAAACAATTATTGCGCGATTAAGGCGGACCTGTAGGATGATGGTTTTGTGACTACGAATCGGAATTGGCTCTTCCCGATGGGGTTAATGTTTTTGCTGGCGTTGACGCGCTGGCCGGGAATGATGCCCCAAAATTTTAGCGCGGTGTACGGACTCGCTTTTTGCGCGGGGGCGTTTTTCCCACGGACGATGGCGTGGTGGGCGCCGCTGCTGACCCTCGCTGTAACCGACGCGCTGCTTTGCGTTTACTATGCCGGGGAAGGGGTAATCGGTTGGAACCGCGAAATGTTCGCGATCTTGCTGTATTTAGCGCCTAATTACCTCGCCTACGCGGCCCTCATTTTGTTGGGTAAATGGGTCACTGGCAAAGCTCGGTTTCTCGTGCTGCTGGGCGGCGGAATATTCGGAGCGATCCTTTTTTATATCATCACCAATACGGGCGCTTGGATGCAAAATCCGGAGTATCCCAAAACGCTGGCGGGCTGGATTCAGGCGCTGACCGTAGGCACCCCAGGCTGGCCGCATACCTGGGAGTTTTTCCGTAACACTTTGCTCAGTGGTGGCTTGTTCACCGGCCTATTCGCCGGCGCCATGAAGATGGCGGAAGCCGCGGAGCCGGAAGAAGAGGAAGACGCCGAGCCGGCGGCCGACAAAGAGCCCGAAGAATCCGGCGCCTAACTTTTCCACGCCTCGTTTCCCGCTCCTACCGCTTCCGACACGTTGTGCTAGCAGTCGCCGAGTACGGCGATTGTTTCTGGCGGCTCGCGCCCCGTCGCTTCGTCAATTATTCGAACTCGTATCCAATCGAAGATTTCTCCTTTTGCGGCCGTGCCATGCCGCGCAACCGGGCCTGCAAAAAATACCTGGTTGGAATCGAAAACCAGCCGCCAGGAAGGAGGGCGATGGCATGGTTTTTCTAAGTTGGACCGCTTCTTGCTATGCAGTTTTCGCCGGATATACGGAAACCAAGTGTCACAGGAAGGGGCGTGGTTTGTCCCGAAAGATGAAAGCAAGCGGTCGGCAAAAAAAACCGGAAAAAGTCCTTTAGTTGTTTTTTCGGCTGCCGATAGATCAGCAAGGCGGAAGGACTCACAACAGGCGGGACAGGCGGCGTGTGGTCGGCATCTGGAGTTAGTGTTTAATGACGTCGGTTTAATTTGGCGCATTCAAAGCTAATGGCATTTCCTTTTTTCAATGGGCGGGCGAAGAGACGCGATCAAGTCGTGGCGATTGATTTGGGCACGCACACGACCAAGGCTGTCTACCTGCAACGACACGGCGAGGATTTACGCCTCGTGGGCTACGCCGTAGAACCCGCTCCCGGCTACGATCAAAAACCGACCGTGGGGGTGCTCGCCGAACATCTCAAGAAAGTGCATCAAGCGGTGGGGGCGCGAACGAAAGCGGTGACCTTGATTTTGGGGGCGGGCCAATCCTTATTGCGTCAGGTGGAAATGGTGATTGCCCCGATTTCCGAAATGCGGACCAAGCTGAAGGAAAGCCCGAAGAATTATTTGCAGCAGGAGCTGCGCGAGCGCCATGTGTTCGATTGTTACATCCCGTCGGCCGCGGCGCTGGGCTCGCAAAACGACGCGGCGAAAGCTACCGCGAAAGCCAAGGTTGTGGTGGGCGGGGCCGAGGAGCGGGTGGGTGCCGAATGGAATGAAGTGATCAAACAAGCCGCGCTCTTGCCCGACCAGATCGTGCCCAACATGATCGGGGCCATTAACGCTTTGGAACGGGCGCAGCCAAACGAGTACGCCAAGGATGCCGTCGCCGTAATCGATCTGGGGTTCAAGAACTCCACGATTTCCGTGGTTAAATCGGGTGAACTGATATTGAACCGGGTGGTGGCGATCGGCGGGGAAAAACTCAGCATGGGCTTGCAGGAAGCGATGGGGGTGAACTCGGCCGAAGCGGAAAATTTGAAAATCGGCATGCCGCAGGAAGTCGCCTTTGCCCTGCAACCACTACTGGCGCCGCTGGGCCGCGAATTACGGGCTTCGATCGACTTCTTCGAGCATCAACACGACAAAACCATCAACCAGATTTACGTGTGCGGCGCGGCCGCGCGATCGGACTACTTCATTCAGGTCTTGCAAGAGGAGCTGATGGCCTCCTGCAAGGCGTGGAACCCAGCGTGCTTTTTGACCTTGTCGCTGCCTCCGCAACAGCAGGCGGAATTGGAGAATATCGCGCCGGAATTGGCCGTGGCGATTGGGGTGGCCGTGGCGGCGTTCTAAAGAACCTCTATGCCTCTACAAATCAATTTATTGGCGGAGCAGCAACTGGAAGAGGAGATGCGCCGCAAAGATCCCGTAAAACGGGGGTATTGGGCGGCGGCGTTGGTGGCGGTGCTCGCGCTTATTTGGGTGTTCAGTTTACAGATGACATTGTGGGTTGCTAAATCCACGACGGCACGCGCAAAGATTGAGTTGGAATCCCGGGAGAAAAAAGCCAGCCAAGTGCGGACCAATCTGATAACCACGGGCAACGTCGAGCGCAAATTGCAGTCGCTTAACGAACTGGCCGTCAACCGGGTGCTTTGGGCGCCGGTGCTGGACGCCTTGCAGTTTTGCATGGTGGACAATATCCAGGTGCTTAATTTGCGAGTGAACCAGAAGTATACGGTCGATCCGGGCGTGCGCGCGAATGTGCGGGCGGGCATCAAGGAGGTTTCGGCGTCTTCCCGGGAGCAGATTGTGTTGTTGATCAACGCCAAATGTTACGCCGCGGAGGATCAGATCATGCTGTTCAAGCGCAATATCCAGAACCACGCCAATTTCAAAAGCGTGTTCACGAATGACAACAGCGTGCGCATGACGCCGCCGAGTTTGCGGCAGCAAGATCCCGCCGATCCCTCGCGTTCGTTCGTCACGTTCAGCTTGGAATGCTATTACCCAGAAAAGGTGCGCTAATGTTAGATTCTATCAACGCCTTTTTTAAGAAGCTCAAACCCGAGCAACAGCAGAAATTACTGCTGACCGTAGTCGGGACCATCGTCGCCATAGTCGCGCTCTACTATGGCTTAATTCGGACGCAGATGGCGCAGCTCAAGACGGAAAGAAGCATGGCCGTCCAGCTCGAGTCCAAGGTGGCTGACGCGGAGCGACTCTTGAAACGAGCCGCTGAAATCCAGAAGGAAGTGGACGAGACGAGCGCCAAACTGATGGCGATTGAAGAGACCATGGCGCCGGCCAATAACGATTTGTACGCGTGGATGTTCAAGTTGGTGACTAAATTTCAGGAAGGCCGCAAAGTCGAGGTGCGGCAAATATCCCGTGAGGTGCCTTGCGAAGTGGGCATTTTCCCCGCGTTTCCTTACGCCGCGATTCCGGCCAGCGTGGACGGCCAGGGGAAGTATCATGAAATTGGAAAATTCATCGCGGATTTTGAGAACCAATATCCGTGGTTTCGCGTGCAAAATCTCGAGCTTCGTCCGATTGGTGGCGCCGCCTCGGGTGACGACAAGGACATGCTGGCATTCAAGCTGGAAATTGTGGCCTTGATTGCCAAGCCGTCGGGCTCCAACTAAGTAACGCCATGAAATCCCCTAAAACGATACAAGCCTTGCTGGTCGTCTGGCTTTGGTGCCTGACCTTTCTGGGAGCGGAGAGCGCGGGATTGGGTGCCGCCGCGCCCGGGGCGAAGCCTGCTCCCAAAACCGCTCCGGCCGTGGTGGAAATACCTAAATCCAGTTTCACCTACGATTTGGCTAGTCGCGGTAAAGATCCTTTCAACCCCGCGCTGGTCGCTAGCCCCGAGCCCGCGGCGGGCACTACCAACGCGGTGACAGCCGTCGCCGGCACCCCCGGCAACGCGACCCTGTTCCTCAAGGGGATCATTTTAGGCGCGAATCATCGGCGTCTGGCGGTGATTAACAACGGTGTTTTTGGGGTGGGCGACACAACAGAGGTCAATGTCACGGGAGGCAAAGCCATCGTTCATTGTCTCGAAATCGGGGACGGCTACGCGGTGGTGACCGTCGCTGGCAGCGCGGACCGCCAGATGTTGCGCATGCGGAAGGAATAGGTCGCGCCGACGCGCGCGATCGGGTGTCCAGCGGGATGGCTGGATGCGCGGTTAAAGATGTAGGAGTGTTGGTACACACAGATTTGTGGCAATGAAAACAAAAATCGCAATCCTTTTATGTTTGGGGCTGCTCACGCAATTTCAGGCGGGTGGCGCTGCGACGGGAGCCGCCGTACAATCCGCGTCCGCCGCGGCTGGCGCCACCAATGGCACCGCGGTCGCCGGCGAATCGAAGACCAATCCTCCGCCCTCCCCTGTGCTAGCGCCGCCTGCGCCCGTTAAGGAATCCACCACCAACGCCGTCAATTCGCTGAGTGTCACAAATCCGCCCGCCAAGGTAGAGAGCCTGATGACTAACCAGACGGTTAAGACGGAAGGGGGGGCGACAAATCACGCCGTCAAAGCCAAAGCCCCGCTTGGAGTCGATCTGGTGGAGGCTGCCGAGAAGAAACTGGAAAAAGAGCCCGCTGGCGAAGAAATCAGTCCCTTGGTCACGTATGATGAGGCCGAGCTAATTCCCGTCATCAAAGCGCTGGCGCGGCAGGCGCGCATTAATTTGGTTTTTGATCCGCGCATGACTTCGGTGGGGCCCGACGGCAAATCGCCCATGACCACTTTGGTCACGCTCCGGTTGGAGAATGTCACCGCGCGCAATGTGTTGGATACCGTGTTGAAGAACTATGGTTACGTGATGATTGAGGATACCAAGACCGGGATTGGCCGGGTGGCTCCCAAGGATGAGAAATTGCCCGATCCGCTGTTCACGCGGGTTATGTTGCTTCAGTACACCAGCCCGACCAATGTGATGGAAGTGCTGCGGCGGGCGTTCCCCTCGACCCGTAATCAATTTGTGCCGGACGTTCGCACCAGTCAGTTGGTGGTGATGGCCACCGAGGATGACCTCAAGAAAATCGACATGCTAATCACCGATCTGGATAAACCAACCCGCCAGGTGTTGATCGAAGCGAAGTTGCTGGAGACTTCTCACAATCCGCAGTCGGTCAAAGGTATCGATTGGTCGGGGACCTTGCAGGCGCAACGGGTATCCTTCGGCAATGGCTTGTCCTCCTCCGCCACCACTTATCAAAGCCCCGGCGCGGCGGTTACAACGACCACGCCCAGCGGTCGAACGATCACAACGGCGGCAGGGTCTTCCAGCCAGACAACCTATACGACCACTTCGGCGGGAGATTTAAGCACTTCCCCCGGCCTTTCCCTCAATACCGCGCAAGGGTTTGCGCCAAGCATGGGCTTTTTAAACGCCGATGGCGTGAGCGCGGTGCTGTCGTTTCTTAACCAAAGTTCGGACACCGAAGTGGTGGCCACGCCGCGGGCGGTGACGCTGGATAACGAGACCGCCACTTTGTCCGTGATGCGCGCCTATCCGGTGCGGACCACTTCGCCGGGTTCGGCCAACGTCGCGGCGAGTTCGCAAGTGGGGTACACGAACGTGGGTACGATGCTCATCGTTACGCCGCGTATTTCCGGCGGCACGAACGTCGCGATGAAAGTTCAGCCGGAAGTATCCAACATCGATGGCACGCAATCTTCGGTGGTGGATGGCAAGGTCAACACGGACTTGGTTTTTGCTTATCGTCGGGTGGAGGCGAACGTGGTGGTGCCGAGCGGGCACACCTTGGTGATGGGTGGTTTGATCAGCGATAGCAGCACGAAAAAGTACATTAAAGTGCCGGTTTTGGGTGATCTTCCCGGCGTGGGGTTGGCGTTTAGAAAAGAGGATAAGCAGAAATCGAAGCAAAATTTGATCATCTTTATCACGCCCACGATTCTGCAATCGTTCGATTTCCAGAAACTGCCCTCGAGCACCTTCTTACAGTCGAAAGACAATGTGGCGATCGAGGCCAAGACGTCCGCTTGGGATAGCGGCACGCCGTACGATTGGAATAAGTCGAAAAAGTAACCCTCACACCAGCCATGCATTCAACAAGCAATATTGCACGAGTCGTTTGCCGGGGGCCTCGCGGCTGGCGTTCAAGGGGGCGGATCGCCGCCGTCTTTGCCCTCCTCGCGATCGGCCCGGTCGCGCAAGCGGAAATTGAAGTGACCACGGTGGGGGGCGGTCCGCTTCTATCAGGTGGCGCCGCCTACGGGGATATCGATGGCAAGACTTTGGAACAGTCGCAATTCCACACCCCGGTGGCTTGCGCCATGGATTCGCTCGGCTACCTCTTCGTGGCGGATCGCGACAACGGCAAGATTCGCCGGCTGGATACCAATCAAGACCGCACCAAAACTTATATTTCCGGCTTGGCCTCGCCCGTTGATGTGGCGGTGGACGGCACTAATAATTTGTACGTGTTGAGCCAGGGAAGCGGAACGCTGGGAATTTACGATAGTTTTGGCTATCCGGTTTCCACGCAGGCTTGGTTTTTAAAACCGACCGCCATGGTTTTGGATGGGACCGGCAATGTCTATGTCGCCGAATTCGGGGGCACGCTCAAGAAAACCACCTATGCGGGCGGTCCCGCGTCCGTGGTGTTGACGGGTTTGAGCCAGCCGCAGGGCTTGGCCTTTTTACCGAACGGCACGCTGGCGATCAGCGAAGCGGGCAGTTCCGTGGTGAGCATATGGGATTTGAGCCAAAAGACGGCCGTCAAAATCATCGGCAATGGCGCTGGATTTCAGGATGGCCCGGTGGCGGTGGCCAAGTTCAACCAGCCGCAACGGCTGGCTTGCGCCCCCAGCGGCGCGCTCTTGATCGCCGATCAAGGCAATCACCGGGTGCGGACCTTGTCCACAGGCGGACGAATCGGCACGCTGTACGGTTTAGCGCCCGAAGATTGGGGCTATGACCATTTGGATAATTACCTGGGCTGGTGGGATGGTACCGCGGAGGTGGCGGAGGCGCGCGATCCGGTGGGCGTGACGACGGACTCCAAAGGGGTGGTGTACACGACCGAGATATATTATCACCTTATCCGTACCGTTACGGGCGCGGGCTTGGGCGATTCCGGTGGCGGTGGCGGCGGTTCAACCAACGAGGTGCAAGTAACCGCGCCGGTTATTTCTCCCACCTCAGGTTATTTCCCAATGGGCCAAACCATCGAGGTGTTCGATAGTAATTCGAGTTTGCTGTTCGAACGCGCGGTGTATTACACCACCGATGGTACGGAGCCCACGACCAATAGCACCCGGTTAACCATGGAAGGTAATGTAGGTTCCATTCCTTGGCGAGAAACGCAGAATGATTTGACTTCGTTACGGGTGCGCACCTTCCTCGGAACGGCCGTCAGCGCCACGGTTTCGGGAACTCTCCCCGAGGTGAATGAAATTGGCGTGCATCGCGACGTTTTGGCGGGGGCGGGCGCCACGGTGGCGATCCCCATTACTCTGGCCTTGAATGGAAACAACCCGTTGAAGTCGCTCCAATTCCGGGTTGAAATCGCCCCGAGTACCGCCTCCACGCCGCCGTTTGGCACTAATTTTACGCCGATGGACGAGTTGACCAACACCGCGTACTTCACGTTAGCGAGCCCGGCGGACAGCGGCGATACGGCTTCCTTTTTATGGTCCGGCTACGACAATGGAAGCGCTCGCGGATTGGCGATCGCCTACCTCAGCACCAACTCCTTATTCCACGTCGAAGGCCACGCGGTGGTCGCCATGCTTAAGGCGACTGTGCCGGCTGAAGCCGTCGAGGGCGACCGCTATCAAATCCAGGTGTTTCAGGTCTCGGGTACCTCCGATGGCGGTGAGAAGGAAGTCGCGATCACGCCGCTCCTTCCGGTTGGCTTGATAGTCACGAATATCGCCTACCGGGTGGGGGACACCGCGCCGGGCGGCTGGTATAACGCCGGTGACTATGGTGATCCGTCCTCGTCGGGTTTTCTGTCCAACAGTGATGTAAACAACGCGTATAACGCCGCGTTCGGCAATCGGGTGCCGTATGCTTTCACGGATTTGTTCGATGCTTTGGATGCCTTCCCATTGGATTCAGATGTAGCCGCGGGAGGGGATGGGCAAATTCGCTTTCTCGACTGGCAGATCATTCTGTGCCGCTCGTTAGGCTTGGATACGACCGATTGGAGTAACCCTTGGAGAAATTGGTCGGGTGCCGGCCGCCGCCCAGCGCTGGGTCACGGATTAGCGGCAGTCCCCGCCCAACGAAGTCGTTTGGCGGTGGAGGATGCTGCTTGGTTCAGGCAAGTACGCGTCCAAGCGCAACCGGTTGGTTACGCCAAGCCCGGGACCACGGTTGATGTGCCCTTCTCGGTGGTGGTGCAACCTGGATTCAAGGTTGGCGGCATGCAATTTCGGGTGTCGGTAGTTCCCGCCGCGGGATCACCGGCGATTTTGCAGGCGCCCGAGTTTGTGGCGGTTTCGGGGTTTGCCGGTCCAACGCAAAACGCCGCTTCCGGCAAAGATTTATTATGCGCTTGGTCGCTGACTCCATCGCCCGGGTTTACCACCCCGCTGCAAGGCAGCAATTGGATCGGTTACCTCCGATTGGCGATTCCCGCCAACGCTAATGGAGGCGCTCGTTATACTTTGCACTTTTCCTATGTGGACGCTTCGCCGGACATGGAAACGCAATATGAATGCGAGTCCTGCCCGGGCAGTGTGACGGTGGGCGCGGCGGCCGCGGCGGCCGAGACGGTGTCCGATGAATGGAAAGTGCGCTTCTTCGGCAGCTATACCGACGCGCGAGCGGCCGCGGATGCCGATCCCGATGGCGACGGGTTTAGTAATCGGGAAGAGTACGTGGCGGGCCTGAATCCGAACGCGGCCGATTGGCGGTACCAAGGTCTGGCGGATGGCATTCAGCTGCGTTGGTTTGGTGAAACGGGACGCGCGTACCAAGTCGAAAGTTCGGTGGACTTAAGGGAATGGACGGCGGTGGGTGCGCCGTGGCAGGGAGCGGGAAATTTATTGGAGTATACCGGCCGGAGCGGTGCGGATCGGGTCCGGTTCTATCGCGTTCGGATCGCCCCTTGAGCGAAGGGGGGCATGGAGACGGAATCGAAGTCAAATGAACACACACACTTTTAGAGAAAGAACAACGGAAAGGTCTGGCCTTATGAATAAATGCATAGCACTCGCTTTGATCCTCCTGGGGTTGGGCGCTCAAACCACTATGGCGCAAACCGTCGGGAACGTGATCACTAACGGGTTAGTGGAACCCGACGGGGTCGCCGTCGGCTGGAACGGCAACATATTTGTTTCCGACATGTCCAGCGGAGTCTCAATGTATAGCCAGGATACGGATGTCCTGACGAACTTTTACGACCGCTTGGTGGCGCCCGCAGGCATGGTTTATGTATCCAGCCGTAGCGGGTTGTTCGTGGGGGATACCGGATTGCGCCAAGTCCTCCAGCTCTCCCAGGATGGAACGTTGGCTAGAACTTGGGGCATCGCTTTCCAGGCGGGCACCAATGATTCCACGGTCCCCGACAACGTCACCTTCACCAGCCCCGGCGCCCTGGCCGCCGATGCCGCCGGCAACGTCTACGTGGCGGATGTCGACAGTGGCGGCGTGCGCAAAATTAGCCTAGCCAACGCGGTGAGCACGATCGCCTCCGGTTTTAATAAACCGTCCGGTTTGGCGGTGGATGACGCGGGGAGAATTTATGTCGCCGACACCTTGCGGCATTCGATTAAAATGATTGACACCGATGGCACGGTTAAACTGGTGGCGGGCACCGGCCAAAGCCAGGATAGCGGCTACAAGAATGGCTCGGCGCTAACCACGGCGCGTTTCAACAAGCCGCGCGGTTTGCTTTGGGTGGGTGGCAAAGTTGGCTTGTTGATTTGCGATACCGACAATCATGTCATTCGTCAGCTGTATAACGGGGTCGTTAGCACCTACGTGAGCATGGGCAGTGAAGCCGCGCCTTACCATATCGCTCGCGACACCTATAATAATTATGTGGTCACCGATCTCACGGGCAACGCGCTGAAATCCATCCTGGTTACGGCGGTCCAGCCCGCGGTAACCGAGCCGGTGGTTGGCCAGGTGGTATACGTCACCAATCTCTATGGCTACTTGGAAACGTCGATTAACGCCATTACCAACAGCACGTTCTATAACGACATCGTCGTGGCGATCGCGAGTGAGTCAGGCACGGAGACATTCTATGTCAAAGGCCAGAACGCCGATGAATTGGCGGATCCTTCTTCCGCCAACGGGTCCAGCCCGACAGCCTACGTTTTAGGACAGTCCAGCATGCCGAACTCGATCATTAACCCGGCCCAGGACGGCCCGGATGTGGTGATCAAAGCGATCGGCACGGCGACCGCCAGGAAATCGAGCGCGGTGGTGACTTCCCTCTATCATTTCCAAGTTTCGACGCCCGCGATTGGCGGCAATAATCCCGGGGCTTTCACGATCGACCTCGGCGCGACGGAAAATGCTTCCTTCTGGTACACGGTCGACGGCACTGATCCGGTAGCTTACGCCGCCAATGCCCGCCAATATACTTCAGGTACGGTTTTGAACATTGTCAACGGCACCAACGACATCGACTTCCGCATGCGCGGTTTCAAAGCCGGTTACAAATCGAGTCGCGTGGTTCAACAAACCTTCTACTTCAA